>DATJPI010000259.1:0-11451 GCA_035506495.1 Syntrophales bacterium | reverse complement strand
CGGCGAAGGATTCTTGAAGAGGAAGAACGCAAGAGGAAAGAGGCGATCAAGGAAACGCTTCACGAGGGCATGAAGGTGACGGGCATTGTAAAGTCCGTAAGGGATTTCGGCGCTTTCGTCGACATCGGCGGCGTCGAGGCTCTGCTTCCCATCTCGGAGATCAGCTGGGGCCGGGTGGAGGACATCCGGGAGAGATTCGCCCCCGGCCAGGCAATCGAAGCGATCATCCTCAAACTCGACTGGGTAAAAGACCGCATCTCGCTGAGCATCAAGGGTACCCTTCCAGACCCCTGGGATAACGTTGACACGAGATACCCCGAGGGTTCCCGACACCTGGGCACAGTCTCCCGGCTTGCCGACTTCGGGGCGTTTATCACCCTGGAGCCTGGCATTGACGGCCTCATCCCCGTCTCCAGGCTATCGAAAGGAAAAAAGATCCGCCATCCGAGAGAGGTCCTCGTGCAGGGGGATCAAATCGAAGTCGTCGTGGAGGCGTCTGATCGCGAGAGACGTCGCCTGTCACTCTCTCCCGTGGCCCCCGAAGAAGAAAGAGAAGATTCATACCTCCCCTATCTGAAAAAGGGCGCCGAGGGGTTCGGCTCCCTGGGAGACGTGATGAGCAAAAAATCCCCCAAGGGGAATAAGTCCTGAGGACGATACTGCAAACGGCAGAGGGGTCTGGGGTGTGAATCTGGAAGGCATCCTAGGACACATCGGGGCGCTGATCCTTATCGCGATCCCCTTCGCTCTCGTCTATGCCCTCGTCATCAAGGAGATCCGCCGACGGACGGTTCGAAGAGCCGCCATCCATGCCCTTAGCCAGGATTTGAAAGCGCTGCTGGAGCAAATTACTGTTGTCTCTACGGCCGGAGTGACCGGCAAGACCGTAGAGAAGACCCTTGGCCCGGTAGTTGCTGAAGGCTCGGCAGGTGCCGGGTTTCTAGGGGTCGCCGAGAAGAGGGCCCTCATCACCTTGCTTCGCAGAGCCAAAGCCCTGGGGGCAGATGCCATTGTGAATGTTCATCACGAGCGCTACACCGATGAAGCAGGCAAGATTCGGTGGCGGCCCGGCGTCGTGCGACTGGCCGGCGAGGCGGTTAAGCTGTCCGATCGGCGACGGGACGAGCCATCTTTGTGAAAACAGAAGGCTTCTGGTACATTTCATGCAACATTCCTTTCGAAATTGAGCAGGCTCGCAAGTCCTGATTCTGTGACTCCCGAACTGCAACCCCCGCGAAGTTCTCCAGGGAGAACGAGTCCGAGAACCGGGAAAAGCAATACTATTCTCGTAGGTTAAAATCATACTGACGTCGTATTGCAAAACGCGGCGTCTCTGATATCGTAAAATCGCTGAAGCAGGGGGTTTCCACTCGGTTATCCTTCAGAGCGAATCTCCGATGGAGCTCCCGGCGGGTGTGATAGCAGCCCCGCTCGACGGGGAACCACCCGGTCGACAGGCCACAATGTTTTTGCAGGACACAAGGTGAGAGAGGCATGAAACAGTCGCGGTTTAACATCAGTCTGTATGTGCTCGTCCCCATCATCTTCAGCGGCATCGCCCTTTTGGCCGTCATCACGACGCACCAGATCCTGAAGTACACGAGGCTTGTCCCGGATCCAGAGCTCTACCTGAAATGGTGGGGACTGGGCATCGGCGTCTTTGCCTTCCTGTGTGCACTGCTGATCACTTGGCTGCTGCTGAAGCCCATGAAGAACTTCATCATGAAGATGCAGAGCATCCCTGCCCTGTCGAGTCAGGCGAGAGGGAAAAAGCCGGGAAGCAGCGATGACATCAAGGAATTCAACGCCGTTTTCGAGCAGGTCTCCGATCTGCTTAGCAAGGTGGAAGGCAAGGCCCTCTTCCCGGAATTTATCGGGCAGAGCAAATGCGTTCGGATTCTCTTCAACCAGATTATGATGATCAAGCCCGAAGATCGAACGGTCCTCATCCTGGGCGAGGCAGGAACGGGCAAATCTCTTCTGGCGAAAACCTTTCACAACTTTGCCGCGAAAAGCGAGCCTTTCGTCATCGTCAACTGCGAGGGGATGGCGGAACAGGTACTGGAAACCGAGCTGTTTGGCTATGAGAAAGGGTCCTTCACGGGTGCCACGAGCAGAAAGGCCGGCAAATTGGAGGAGGCGGGCTCCGGCACTCTCTTTTTGAACCAGGTGAGCATGCTGTCCCTGAATCTCCAGGCTCGTCTTCTGAGGGTCCTCGAGTCGGGAGAATTCCAGCGGATCGGAGGCAAAGAAAAAATCGCTCTCCACGCCAGGATCATGGCCGCTACCGATCACGACATCCGGGGCATGATCAAGGAAGGGACTTTCCGGGACGATCTGTACTACCGGCTCAACGTGGTCACCCTCTTCGTTCCGCCGCTCAGGGAGCGCAGAGAGGATCTTCCTTTGCTCGTTGACTACTTCATCAAACTCATCAATCAGGAATTTCGGAAGAACATCCTCGGCGTGACCCGGGAGGTCATGGACCGCTTTGTGGAATACACCTGGCCGGGCAACGTGGCGGAGCTGGAGAAGATCCTCCTGAGGGCTGCCTCAGTGGCCAAGGAACAGACCCTGATCGAAAGCGATTTCCCCGACTTCATCGCTGAAATCGAGGCAGCCAGGAGAACGGACTCAACGGACCTGGAAATCGTCGACGGGCAATGGAAACGACTGGGCGAACTCCTCGTGGAGGCCCGGCTCCTCGATGAAACACAACTCGAGGAGGCCCTCGCGGCCCAGCGCTATACGGGTCTGCGGCTCGGAAAGCTCCTCGTCCAGCAGGGATTTCTCCGGGATTCACAGATCGTGGAAATTCTCAGCCACCAACTCCGGATCGAACGGTATCTGCCGGACAAGTACCCCGTCGACCTGAGCCTCTCGCGGTTCATCCCCATGGATCTTGCCCGGAAGTATCAGGCAGCACCGTTGAAAAGAACGACGAACAATCTCGTTGTGGCCATGCCCGATCCCACCAATCGCTATGCCCTCGATCTGCTGAGGATGCGCTCGGAGAAGGGCGTGGAACCCGTGATCTGCACGGAGCGGGAGTTTGACCGGCTCATGGGGCTTATTTACGATATGCCTCAGGGAAGCTTCTCCGCCGAAGCGCGGCACGAACTCCCCGCCCAGGAGTGGGCTCCTCAGGCCCGGGCTGCTTCCGCAGGCCGAACTCAGCCGGCAGCTCCGGCCCCCCCTGCAGCAGAAAATGGCGACCCGGCCGACCGGCTGCTCGAAACGTTACTCGCACAGGCGGTCCGCGACGGTGCGACGGACATTCACATCAGCCCCCAGACCAAGAGCGTCCGGGTCCGGTTCCGGGTAGACGGAAAGACGCATGACTTGCCCGACCTGCCGAAATCCATGTCCCTGCCCGTGATTTCCTGGGTCAAGGACCTGTCGAATATCGACAGCAGCATCCGGGGGGTACCCCAGGAAGGCCGTTTCGTCGAACGGGTGGGAGACAAGGAGATCAGTGTGCTCGTCTCCACCATCCCGAGCATCCACGGTGAAAACCTGATCCTCAACCTGACCGATCTAAGCGCAAACACCCTCAGCCTGGAGCAGCTCGGGCTGGCCCCGAAGGACCTCGACAACCTCACTGCAATCCTGGAGCAGCCCCAGGGGCTGATCCTGGTATCGGGCCCCGAGGGTAGCGGCAAGAGCACGACCATCTATGCCATGCTGCGAAGGATGGCGAAACCGGACACGGAGATCTTCACCCTGGAGGACTCCGTCAAGTACCCCATGACCGGGGTCACGCAGATCGAGTTCACCCGCAAGGCCGGGGTAACCCTGGCAGGGAGCCTCAGGCTCATCCTGAAGCAGGACCCCGACGTGATCTACCTCAAGGAGATCCGGGACGCCGAGGCGGCGGCCCTCGCCGTCCAGACGGCACTGACGAATCACCGTTTCCTCAGCACCATCCCGTCAACGGATGCCGCAGGCGTCATCACCCGCCTTATCGAAATGGGGGTGGAACGCTTCCCGGTGGCATCGGCACTCTCGGCATCCATCGCCCAGCGGCTTGTGCGCACGATCTGCCCGGCGTGCCGTGAACCCTACGAGCCCTCAGAGCAGGTCTTGGCCTCCCTAGGCCTTGAGTCGATGACGGGTGGCCGGTTCTTCCGGGGCACCGGGTGTCCCGCCTGCCAGAACTCAGGCTTCAAGGGCAACACGGCCCTTTTCGAGGTCCTCGTGATTGACAACGCCATCCGGGAGATGATCCTCAAAGGGGTCGGCGCCGCAGATATCAGCGCCGCGGCGGAGAGGGAAGGCAAGCTCCGCACGCTGAAACAGGACGCCGTAAACAAGGTGCTCCAGGGGATTATCGGCCTCGAGGATGCCGTGACGGCGGTCATGATCTGATACGGCAGGCGACATTTGCGACGAAAAAAGGCAGGGTTTCTGAACCCTGCCTTTTGTATTTTCTGTGCGTGGTCGCGACTCAGGCGATGGCGAGAATTTTCTCGATTTCCTTCATCACCTCAACGGGGGTAACGGGCTTTGCCAGGATCGGATGGCCGTGAATCTGACCGAGCCGGTCCTCCGCCTCATCCTTCTTGATGGCCGCCGTGATAAAGATGATGGGGATGCTGCTCGTCGTCTCGTCGTCGAGAAGGCACTCGGCAGCTTCTGTTCCGTCCATGTCGGGCATCATCAAATCGAGCAGGATCACGTCGGGTTTCTCGATCTGGGCGTAACGGACCCCCATACGCGCGTCGGTAAAGATCGTTACCTCGTACTTGCCTGTTTTCTCGAGAAATTCCTTCATCAGCCTGCAGATTTCCTTGTTGTCGTCGATCATGAGCACTTTCGGTCGCTGGTTCATGACTCCTCTCCTTGCTATCGGGCCCCGCTCGACTGTCGATCTTGTCAAATCCATATCGCACCTGATGAATGTGTCAGAAAATTTCCTGCAGCGCGTTTCGACAAGCTCACGCCAAGCGCTGCAAGGATGCGCATGAATTCTTTTTCATCTTCCAAATTAGCAATAATCGTACCACGCTTTTCGGGAGCTGAACGAAGGCATCCGTCGTTCTGCAACAGCCCCCGCTTTTAAAGTTTTTCTTCAATTTGCCGATTTCCTGTATGACATGCCTGAAAAGGGCAAACCGCCCGAAAGGGTGGGGCGCAAAGCCGCTGATCTACGTCCCGCTTGCAAGGGATAAGGCTGCAGGGCTGCCAGGCAAGCCGAGCAACCTCCGGTTCCGGAACCCCGGAAACCGGGGTTGTCGTCGGCTATTCGCCGCAGGATCCCCATCGCTTTCCAACCACCCTTTTTCCAGGCCAGACCTGTTTCAAACACCCGTACATCTGCTCAGAAACGAGCGGCAGCGCATCTGGAGGAGAGTGATGAAAGCCCAAAGAATCGTCCTTGCCGTTATTCTTCTCGGCCTTTTTGCCTTTGCAGCCCCCGCCCTGGCGGCGCAGCAATGGGTCAAACAATTCGGCACCGACCAGATTGATGCCGCAAGGAAAGTCGTCACCGACTCCGCCGGAAATGTCTACGTGGCCGGCACAACCACCGGCTCATTCGGTGAACCGATAGCAAACAAAGTCGGGACGTATGTCTTCGTCGCCAAGTTCGATTCTGCGGGTACGCTTCTCTGGAATGTCCAGTTCGGCTCGGATAAAGAAGATCTTGTCGAGGGTCTCTCCATCAACGATAAGGCGGGCTTTCTCTATGTCGCGGGCTCGACGGAAGGAGCCATGCCGAGAGGCCCCGACCAGGGATACGATAATGCAAGCGCCGGCGAAGCGGACGCTTTCGTGGCAAAGATTTCCACTGCCAATGGACGCATCCGCTGGGTCAGGCAGTTCGGCACGCCCTATGACGACCACGCCTACGCAGCCGCGCCGGACGGACAAGGCTTTGTCTATGTCGTAGGTGCGACGAAAGGGGCCATCGAAGCCGGCATGATGGCTCCCGGAGACCACTACGACGCCTTCATTACGACACTTCAAGATAACGGCGGATCCGACTACGGGTTCCCGAACCAGTTCAGCATAGCAGACGGACTGAACAACCATGCTTGCGATATCGCCATCAGCAAAACGGACATCTTTGTTGCCGGCCTGGTGCAGGCAAACCCGGGTGGCTCCCTGTTCATTACAAAATTCGATACTCGGTTGAACGGGCCCAGCCAGTCCCAGATCCTGGGAGGTCTCAATACGGAAAGCGGCAGTCCGAAAAATGTCATGGCCCTCGACAAGGACAGCAACGTCATTGTTGCCGGCTCTGCCCTTGGGTCCTTCGACAATCATGCAAGCGCCGGCAGCGAAGACATTATCGTCGCAAAATTCGACAAGTCCCTGAACAAACTCTGGTCGAGCCAGTATGGGACGGCAGGAAAAGATGTGGCCTATGGGCTGGCTGTCGATGCCGAAGGCAACATCTACGTGGCCGGGGAAACAGGCTCTCCCGGCGGTCCGGGGCTCGACGGACAGTCGTACATGGGCGCCTCCGACATGTTCCTGACCCGCTTGGCCTCCGCCGACGGCAAGAGGATCTATACCCGCCAGCTCGGCACCAGCGGCCTGGATGCGGCCTACGGCATTGCCATTGATCCCTCGGGCGCCATCTACCTCGCGGGCTCCACGGCCGGCAAGATGGGGGATCAGCAATTCGGCAATCTCGATGCCGTCTTGATCAAGTACGATAAGGACGGCCCCATACCTGTGATCGACTTCTACATCAACGGAACCGTGACGGAACTGCCCTACGCCAACCCTCTGCCCGGAGTCACAATCACCGTGAAGGACGGAAACGGGATTGAGGTCACGAACACCAATGGAACCACCGATGCCCTGGGGCATTTCAACTTGAAGGTCCCCGCAGCCGGCAAATATTCCATCTACAAGCTCAAGATCGGCTACACGGCACAGGTCAACCCCGACGTTGTTGATGTCACCGAGACCGCTCCGACGGCGACCCCCGTCTGCACCATGCAGAAAATCGTCGTCAATACATCCATGATCATCCGGAAGGGCTACAGCATCATCCAGTTCACAAAGCTTCCCGCAGGAGATCGCTCTGTCGACGCCGTCTTCGGCAAATATGCGGGTCCTCCCTATGTGGAGTTCATTTTCAGCTTCGAGAGACCGATGCAATACCTTCTGCTTTTGCGCTCTGGCAAATATGGAAACCTCAAAACGATTGAATTCGGACGCCACTATGACATCTACAGCCAGACGGGCTTCACCATCGACACGACCTCGTGGTTGGGACCGGACGCGCCGAAGCCTGCGCCAACATGGCCGGGCAGAGCCCCTTGGTGAGCCCAAACAAAAAACCCGCCGGACGACACCGGCGGGTTTTTATTCTAACGATCCTATTCTAACCCTATTCTTTTCCCGTCTGTCCGTCTCCGTCGGTCCGCGGCGTGTCCGGCGGCAGGACTTCCACCGTGAGTCGGGAGGCCATTTCCTTTCGATATTTATGATACCAGAAGGTTCCCCGGACAGAATTTAGAAACAACAGGCTGATGATGATCATGGATAGCATCGCGATGGTTTGCCCCTGCGTCAGCGTACCCCAGATCCCGGGCACGACAAAAATGAATCCCGCGACCGAGGCAACGCGGCTCATGCGACGGGCACCGTAGCCGCAAGCGGCCACGACCAACACTCCCACACCTGCTCTAAGAAAGTGCTCTGAGGATAAAAAGAAACCGAAAGACATCACAAAATATAGAGCCGCTGCCATTAATCCCTGTTCGGCAGCCTTCTTCGCCGACTCGGCATCGCGGATGGTCGGCCAGAGAAATCTCTGGATGTTTTTGAAATCCATCTCTGCGCGCTCCCGCCGCTACTCTGCGATTTCGTCCTCTTCGACTTCCCCCGCTTCGTCGCTTGCCTCTTCCTCGGCTGCATCTTCCGCGCCGCGGGCTTCGCTTTCGCGATCCACACGGGCAATTCCGGAGAAGTTCTCGCCCTCCTCGAGATCAATGAGCTTCACGCCCTGGGTGACACGGTGCAGCACGGGGACCTCGCCGACGCGGATGCGGATAATGTTGCCCGAGTTGCTGATGAGCATGAGGTCCTCGTTGCCTGTCACCTGGCGGATGCCCGAGACAAGCCCGATCCTCGGGGTCGTTTTGAGGTTCAGGATGCCCTTGCCGCCCCGGCTCTGCAGGCGGTATTCCTCGATTTCGGTGCGCTTGCCGAATCCCCGCTCCGAGACCGTCATGATGGAGTTGCCCTCCGAGAGGATCTCCATGCCCACCACATGATCGTCGTCGTCCATCCGGATGCCGATGACCCCCGTGGCCGTGCGGCCCATGGCGCGGACATCTTCCTCCTTGAATCGGATGGCCATTCCCTTGCGGGTCCCGAGGAAGATCTCCTGAGATCCGTTGGTCTGCCGGACGTCCATGAGTTCATCTCCCTGCTCGACGTTGATGGCGATGATGCCGCCCGTGCGCGGGTTGGAATAGGCCGCCAGCTCCGTCTTCTTGATGACGCCTTTCTTCGTAGCCATGACGACGAACTTTCCTTCCTCGAACTCGCGTACGGGGAGGATGGAGGCCACCTTCTCGCCGGGGTTCATGCTGACGAGGTTCACGATGGCCTTCCCCTTGGCAGCCCGCCCCGCCTGAGGGATCTGGTAGACCTTGAGCCAGTACACGCGCCCCTGGTTTGTGAAGATGAGAATGTAGTGGTGGGTCGACGCGATGAAGATGCGCTCCACGAAATCCTCTTCCTTCGTGGTCATGCCCATCTTGCCCTTGCCGCCGCGGCGCTGGATCCGGTACAGGCTGACGGCGTTTCGCTTGATGTAGCCCTGGTGGGACACGGTGACGACCATGTCCTCCTCGACGATCATGTCTTCGATGTCGATGTCCTCGGTGGACTCCACGATCTCCGTGCGGCGCTCGTCGCCAAATCGCTTTTTGGAATCTAATAATTCCTCCACGATAATGTCGAGAACCTTCTGGGGATCCTCGAGAATGCCCTTGAGCCTGGCGATGAGCCGGGTGAGCTCGGCGTGCTCTGAGAGGATCTTCTCGCGCTCGAGCCCCGTGAGCCTCTGCAGGCGCATGTCCAGGATGGCCTTTGCCTGGATTTCCGTCAGGCCGAACTTCGTCATGAGGCCGGCAGCAGCCGTCTGGGGGGTTTCGGAGGCCTTGATCAGGGCCACGACGGCGTCAATGTTATCCAGAGCCGTGATAAGGCCCTCGAGGATATGAGCCCGTTCGCTCGCCTTGTTGAGCTCGAAGATCGTCCTGCGGGTAACGACGATCTTGCGGAAGTCGACGAAGCGCTGGAGGATGTCCTTGAGGTTCATGACCCGCGGCTGGGCAGCGTCGATGGCCAGCATGCTGATGCCGAAAGTGCTCTCCATCTGGGTGTGCTTGAAGAGCTGGTTGAGGATCACTCCCGACACCTCATCGCGCTTGAGGTCGATGACGATTCGGATGCCATCGCGGTCCGATTCGTCGCGAAGATCGGCGATGCCCTCGATCTTTCGCTCCTTGACGAGCTCGGAGATCTTCTCGATGAGGCTCGCCTTGTTGACCAGGTAGGGCAGCTGGGTGATCACAATGCTCTCACGGTCCGTGCGGTGTGCGCGCTCCACCATGGCCCGCGCGCGGACGCGCACGGTGCCGCGGCCCGTCCGGTAGGCCGAGAGGATTCCGTCGCGCCCGTTGATGAAGCCGGCCGTGGGGAAGTCGGGCCCGTGGATGTGCTTCATGAGCCCCTCGACAGTGATCCCGGGCTTTCGGATGAGCGCCACTGTGCCATCGACGATCTCGCTCAGGTTGTGGGGCGGGATGTTCGTGGCGACCCCGACGGCGATCCCCGAAGTGCCATTGAGAAGCAGCATCGGCAGGCGCGAGGGCAGTACGACAGGCTCTTCCATGGAGCCGTCGTAGTTGGGTGTGAAATCGACGGTGTTTTTCTCGAGATCCTCGAGAAGTTCCTCGGTGATCCGGGCCATCCGGATCTCTGTGTAACGCATGGCCGCCGGCGGGTCGCCGTCGATGGAGCCGAAGTTGCCCTGGCCGTCGATGAGGGGGTAGCGCAACGAGAAGTCCTGGGCCATGCGCACAATTGTGTCATAGGCCGCTGAATCCCCGTGAGGATGGTACTTACCGATGATATCGCCGACGATGCGGGCCGACTTCTTGTAGGGCCGGTTCCAGCGGTTGCCCATCTCGTGCATGGCGTAGAGGGCACGCCGGTGGACGGGCTTGAGCCCGTCGCGCACGTCCGGTATGGCTCGCCCGATGATGACGCTCATGGCGTAGTCCATGTAGGACTTCTTCATCTCGTCTTCGATGTTCACCGGGATGTTTTTCTGATAAAGCTCCATGAAAGAAAGCTCTCCTTAGGAAACAAAATTCCCCCCTTCCCGGGGGGACAAGAAGTGGATGACGCTCCAGACACTTCCCGTCATTCCAACGGGTTAGAAAACAGTGCCCGCGCACAGGCGCGAAGGAACGACCAACAAGCGGATTTTCACTCTCGGCCTCATTCTGCCCGAGAGTGAACGTCCCAATTAGAGCGGAGAAAACATAGCATTTTCTCATAAAAATATCATCTCTTTTGTCGTTCCCTTCAACACGGTTAACCGCTTGAAGATAGGCCATTTTCGGCCGCATCCGTCGAGCATCCATCCAGCCGTTGATTCCGCTTTCACCCTTTCCCTGCCTTTTCTCCACTCAGGCCCCTCCCCCGCCATATCTGAAATATGGTTGTCGCGCATATCGCATATGATGACCCGCTTCGACGGGCACTCATGCAGGATCGCATACCGGGGTCTGCGGCAAGGGCCCGCGGAATCAAAAAATCCTTGACAAGGATTATGCGTGCAGGCGATACTGAACCAGTATTCATAAAAATAAACATTTATTCAAAGCAAAATGAAAACGGCCGAGAAATTGCAAAGAAAGGAAAAGGAATTTCGTTTTCGTCGTGCGGAAATCCTTGCACAGGCGGAGAAGATCTTCGCCGGAAACGGCTTCCACGAGACGACGATGGCTCAAATCGCGAGAGCCTCGGGCTTCTCCGCAGGAAGTCTCTACCACTTCTTCAGCGGGAAAGAGGATCTCTATTCCGTCATGATGATGGAGAAAATAGATCTGATGTACGCTGAGATAGAGAAGGCGGTGGCCCGGGAAGAAGACATCCAGGGCAAGATCAGATCCCTCGTAAATGCCCATTTCGCCTTCGTTGAAAATCACAGCGATTTTTATCATCTGCTGGTCGGCCATGAAAGCGGCCTTCGCTCGGAGAGCCTCAAGAAACTACGAAAGCATATTCTTGCCAAGCACCGCAGGCATGTCGACTACATTGAAGAACTGTTCCGGCAGGGAATCGAACACAAGCTCCTTCGGCCCTTTGACACGAAGATCCTGGCCCATGTACTGATTGGCATTGTTTCATATTTCAAGTATGCCTCGATCACGAATCCGGAAGGCACGTCCCTCTCCGGGGGGGTGGACC
>DATJPI010000258.1:0-3007 GCA_035506495.1 Syntrophales bacterium | reverse complement strand
GCGTTTCCCCGGGCATCTTTCGTCAGGAAATTCCGCATCGCAGGCCAGCCCCCCACATCGGTCCACGAGAACAGGGATGCGACGCACCGCAGGGGTGTCTTGGTCTTCTCCATGACGCCGTAATCGATCGAGATGGGCTGGATGACGGCAAAAGCCTCCTCAAGCGCCTTCTGCCAGCCCGGTGTGGCATCGTGCGGGCCCAGCGGGAAGAGGGTTTCATAGTGCTTCGGCAACCAGGTTCGGATCTCCTTGAGGATTGCCGCGGCTCTCCAGACAAACATCCCCGAGTTCCAGAGGAAACGGCCTGATGCGACGTATTTCTCGGCCGTCTCGAGGTCGGGCTTTTCCTTGAACGTTCTGAGTTCGAAATGCTCGATCCCGTCGTCCTTGAGAATGGAGGCACCGGTCTCGAGATAACCGTATGCCGTGGCCGGAAAGGCGGGCTTAATCCCGAAGGTGTAGAAGACCTCGTTTTCGGCGACCTGCCGAGCTGCCGAGGTCAGGTTACGCTGGAAGAGTTCCGTCGGCTCGATCAAGTGGTCCGCCGTGAGCGTGAGGATGACCCGATCACCGAAACGCTTTTGAACGAGAACGGCGGCCAGCGCGACAGCCGCAGCGGTGTCGCGACGGACGGGCTCGCCGATGACGTTCCCTGCGGGAAGCTCGGGCAGTTGCTCCCGCACGAGGGCAACGTGCGCGGCATTGGTAAGGATCAGGATCCGCTCGGGCGGGATGAGTCCCAGAAGCCTGTCAACGCTCATCTGCAGGAGGCTTCGCTGGCCGAAGAGGGCGGTGAATTGCTTGGGCTTCTGCTTTGTGCTGAGCGGCCAGAAGCGCGTCCCCATTCCCCCCGCCATGATAACGGCAACAAGTTCTTTGTTAAAATACACCATATCTGTATCCCGATCTCTTAAACAAAATCCTTTCAGGCGATGCCGACATCAAACCCGCCCGAAGTCGTCTTCCACGCGCTCAATGTCGCTTTCGTCGAAATAATCCCCCGTCTGTACCTCAACAATCACCAATTCCGTATGGCCCGCATTCAAGACCCTGTGAAGCGCCCCGCGGGGGATATCGACGGACTGACCTTTCCCGAGAAGGATCTCTTCCGTGTTCAGCGTAAAAACCGCCTCTCCGCTGACGATCAGCCAGTGCTCGTCGCGGTGCCGATGTCTCTGAAGGCTCAGGCGCGCGCCGGGATATACAACGATCCGTTTCACCTTGTGTTCGGCATCCTCCATGAGAACTTCGTAGTATCCCCAGGGCCTATCGCCCCTTGGTTGTGGATCCATAGCCTATGCCGCCCTTTTCTTTTTCTGTTGGGGCTCTGCTGCGTCGATGCCAAAAATATTTTCGAAGGTAACATATTTCAGAAAACTGTACCACCCTGTTTTCTCTGGACAATACCGCATCTTTGAGGATAAGCATATGAAAAGGAGGACACGATGAAAATCCTGTTTGCCGCCCCCGAAAACGCCTGGGGAGGAGTCCTGGTGCTCCTGCGGAAGGCGCTTCCCGAACACGAATTTGTCGCTCTGGGAAATTATGCTCCCGAGGGCCTTGGAGGCTATGATGTCATGATCCCGACCATGTCCCGGATCACGGAGCCGCTTCTCGACACGGCAGACCGGCTGCGCCTGATCCAGCAGGTCGGCTCCGGGCTCGAAGGCGTCGATATCGCAGCCGCAAGGAAGCGAGGCATACAGGTTGCCAATGTCCCTACGGATGCGTGCGGCAATGCGGATTCCGTTGCGGAGCTGGGCATCTACTTGATGATCGGGCTGACCCGGGATTTTCGCGGCATGGCCACAAGCTTTGCCCATCGAAAAATCGGCGAGCCCCGCGGAACGACCCTCATGGGAAAGACCATCGGGATCGTGGGCCTGGGCGGCATCGGCAAGGCCCTTGTCAAACGGCTCCAGTCGTTCGACGTCCGTCTCATCGGGATCAAGAGGGACAATCCCCAGAAGGCGGAGAAGGAACTGGGGCTTCACTGGGTCGGCGGATCGAAGGACCTGGAGAAGCTTCTCGGCCTTTCGGATTTCGTCATCCTGTGCCTTCCCGTCACCGCCGAGAGCCGCGACCTTCTCAACGAACGGACCTTTGCCGCCATGAAAAAAGGCAGCTACCTCATCAACCTCTCACGAGGAGGTCTCGTCAATCGCGATGCGCTCGAGAAGGCCCTTGCCAGTGGACAGATCGCCGGGGCGGGCCTCGATGTCTTCTGGGAAGAACCGGTTGATCCGTCCGACCCGATCTTCCGTCACAATATCCTGGTGACGCCCCATATCGGTGGATCGACGGATGTCTCCATCACGGGCATCGCCAAGATCGTCGCCGACAACATTCACCGGGTGGAACTCGGCCAGCAGCCTCTCTACGTGAAATAGGCAAGGTTTCACCCATCGCAAGGCTGGCTGGACCCGACCGGCGCTTCATCATCCTCTGTTCCAATGGACTACTTCGGCAGGTTCTTCTCCGCGAAGGCCCAGTTCACCAGTTTGTCGAGGGAGGCCTCCACGAAATCCTTGCGTCGATTCTGGTAATCCAGATAGTACGCGTGCTCCCAGACATCAATTGTCAGCAGGGGTGTCAGTCCCTGGGTCATCGGGTTTTCCGCATTCGGCGTCCTGACCACCTTCAGGACCCTGCCATCCGTCGCAAGCCACGCCCATCCGCTTCCAAACTGCCCGAGGGCCGCGCTGACAAATTCCTTTCGGAAATTTTCATAGCCCCCGAAATCCTTATCGATCCGCCTGCCGATTTCACCCTGCGGCTTTCCACCGCCCCCGGGCTTCATGCCGTTCCAGTAGAAGGTGTGATTCCAGACCTGTGCGGCTGCGTTGAACACGGGGGTTTTCTCGGGTACAGCAGCCGTCGACTTGATGATTTCATCGAGTCTCATCTTCTCATACGGCGTGTTTTGTACCAGATCGTTCAGAATATACAGGTAGCCGAGGTGATGCTTTCCGTAGTGGAAGCTTACGGTCCTTGCCGAGATGATAGG
>DATJPI010000257.1:0-11248 GCA_035506495.1 Syntrophales bacterium | reverse complement strand
GGAGCAGCGAGGGGTGAACGTTGATGCAGCCCAGGGGCGGTCCGTCGATGATCTCTTTCGGAAGAATCTGGCCGAAGGCGACCAGTACGACCATGTCAGGGGAGAGACCCTGGAAAAGCTCCAGAAAATCGGGTGCCCGGACTTTTTGAGGCTGATAGACGGTCAGTCCGAGCCGTTCGGCCGCTTCTTTCACCGGCGAGGCAACGAGACGCTGTCCCCTGCCCTTGGGCCGGTCCGGCTGGGTGACAACCCCGATGAGGGGATATGCCCTCTCCATGAGAAGTTTCAGCGAAGGGACCGCGAATTCGGGCGTTCCCATGAACAAAATTCGTGGCTTTTGATCAACCATAGAAAACCTCATCGGTGTCCGCATTGAGCGGAGACCATTGATTCTGAAGGGACAAGGGACCAGGGGGGTAGGGACGCGTTTTCACGAAAGTGATCAATCGTCGGTATCACGAGGATTTCTGGCTATCCTGAAGCCAGAAGCCTGAATCCAGAAGCCCGCTGCCCGCTGTTGCGGGCAGCTTATCACATGAAATTCATGGGGTCTACATCGACGCGGATTTCGCAGCCGGGGACGTCCGCTCCCTCCATGAGTTGCCGGACAAAGGAGTGAAGTGCTCGCACCCGCTTTCCCCTGATGAGAATCTGCCATCGGTGCCGGCCCCTCACCTTGGCCAGGGGCGCCTCCATAGGACCGATCACGCTCAATCTGCCCTTGAAATCGACAGAGGAGATGAGCTGAGCCGCCCGCTGCCCGAGCCTCGCGGCCGCTTTTTCCACCCGTTCTTTTCCCGTTCCCGAGATAATCAGGTTGATCATCCGCGAAAAGGGAGGATACCCCAGGTCTTTGCGCAGGGCAATCTCGTCCTCGTAGAAGCCGGTGAAGTCATGCCCGCGGGTCCGCTGAATGGCGTAGTGACCGGGGTTCAATGTCTGGATGACTACTGTACCCGGAGTCTCACCCCTTCCGCCTCTGCCCGATACCTGTGTCAAGAGCTGAAAGGTCCGCTCTGCAGCCCTGAAATCGGGCATGTTGAGAGTTGTGTCTGCGGAGACGACTCCGACGAGGGTCACATCTGGGAAATCATGACCTTTGGTAATCATCTGTGTGCCGACGAGGATGTCGATTTCGCCCTGGCCGAGGGCCAGGAGGATACGTTCGTGGCTTCCGCGGGCCGAAGTGGTATCGCTATCCATCCGTGCGACGCGTGCCTGCGGAAAGAGTCTCTCGACTTCCATGGCGAGCTTTTCCGTTCCCAGGCCGTAACTCAGAATGCGGTTCCCACCGCAATCGGGGCACAGGGGAGGAGCCTTGATGGAAAAATCACAGTAATGGCATCGCAGCGCTCCCTCACGGAAATGATGAGTCAGAGAGACGGCGCAGTTGAGACAGCGGAACACATGGGCGCAGTTTCCGCAATAGTGGTAGGTATCAAAACCCCGCCGGTTCAGGAAAAGCAGGGTTTGTTTTTTTGCATCCAGTGTGTGACCGATCTGCTCGACGAGCAAACGCGACAGGGGCCGGACCCTGCCGTAGCTGTCTCGCTCGTTTTTCATGTCTACGACCTCGACGTGCGGAAACTTTCGGTCCTCGACCCGCTTCGTGAGGGTGAGGTAGGCGAATTCCTTCTCGAGAGTGTTGTAGCAGGTCTGCAGCCCCGGGGTGGCCGAACCCAGGACGACGACAGCTCCCTGTTGCTTGGCCCGCACCACGGCCAGGTCCCTGGCATTGTAGGGCATCCGCTCATCCTGTTTGTAGGAGGCATCGTGCTCCTCGTCGACAACGATGAGTCGCAGATTTTCCACGGGCGCAAAGACGGCCGACCGGGCGCCCACAACGATCTTTGCTTCACCCCGGCGGATTTTGCGCCATTGATCGAATTTTACGGCCGGACCGATCCCGCTGTGGAGAACGGCGATCTCGCCTGCCGGAAAACGGCTGGCCAACCGGCTGATGAGCTGGGGGGTCAGAGCGATCTCCGGGACGAGATAAATGACGCGCCCTCCCCGGTCCAGCGTCTCGATGATGGCACGGATGTATACCTCCGTTTTCCCGCTCCCCGTCACACCATGCAGCAGACAGGGGGAGAACGTCTCCGAAGAGATCCCCTTTCGGATTGCATGGAGGGCGATCTCTTGCTCGGGGTTGAGCTGCAGGGGAATATCGGGTCGACCGATGATCCCCGGGGTCCCAGGGGTCCTCAAGATCTCCTTTTCCTCGATGCGCACGAGACCCTTTCTCTCCAGAGCCCGCAAGGCAGGCATCGGGTCTTCGATTTCCGAAAGGTCGGCAACTCGGGCCCTGCCGCCCTGTGCCGTGATGGCCAGAAGGGCTTCTCTTTGCCGGTCAGACATCCTCATTCGTTCCGGTGGGGCATCGAGCAGCGTGACGATCCTTTCTTTCTTTCCCCTCACAGAAGGCGGCTTCAGACGCTCCTCGATGAGGAGAAGTCCCCGCGATTCCAGCTTCCGGAGTTCAGTCAGGAGGTTCCCTCTTCCTATTTTCTTTTCAAGTTTACGCAGGGGGGCGCCCGAGGGGCAGCCGTCAAGCGAGTCGAGAATTCTTTTCTGAAGGGATACAAGATTGGCGGCTTCGCCGTGCTTGGTGACCCAGAGCCGGCTCTCGATGTCAATGCCCGCCGGCAGGATTTCGCCGAGCGCTCTGCCGAGAGGTGTGAAATAGTAGTCTGCAGCCCATCGATAGAAACGCAGGTCCTCCTCACCAAAAAAGGGTTCCCGGTCCATGACCCGGAGGATCTCCCTCGTGTCGCTCCGGTCCGTCGAGCGCCGAACGCCGATGATGACGCCTGTGAGCGACCGCTTCCCAAAAGGAATCAGGACGCGCTTCCCCAGCGAGACCTCATCGCGCAACTCGACGGGCACGGCATAGGTGAAGATCTTGTCGGCAGGGATGTTGATGGCGACTTCAATGAACATGGATGATCCGACCGCTGGTTTTCAATCCTTTGGGGCCTGGTGTTCTCAGGATCGAGGATCGAGGCACGAGGCTCGAGGAATCCAATCTTTCCTCGGTCCTCGTTCCTCGGACCTCGCGCCTCGATTTAGGAATGGGATTCCCCGTTGCGTCAGATTTGCCGGGAAACCCTACTGGCTGCAAAGTTATACAGCGGCCTAGGTATTTGGGCAAACGAAATCGGAAGAATGGATGGTTCCGGTAAAGGCAATTTCGGGAAGTCGGGTGGCAGGGGGTGTGGCACGGGGGGTGCTATTCCCCGCGCTGCTTCTCCATCTTCTCCTCTTTGGTTTTGCAGTCGATGCAGAGGGTTGTGACAGGACGGGCCTGGAGACGTTTTTCCGAGATTGGCCCGCCGCAGGAGTCGCATAATCCGAACGTGCCGTCATCGATTCGCTTCAGGGCCTCCTGCATCTTGGCGATGAGCTTACGCTCACGGTCGCGGATGCGCAGTTCGAAGTTGCGGTCCGATTCCAGGGATGCGCGGTCGTTGGGGTCGGGGAAGTTTTCATTGTCGTCGGTCATCTCCGCAACGGTTTTTCCCGCGCCGTTGAGGAGCTCATTGATCCTCGACAGAAGAAGTGCTCTGAAATAATCCTGTTTCTCGGGCTTCATCCTGCGTTCTGTCCACACATCATTGCTTTCGGTAAAAAGAGCTAATTTGTATAACGAAGAATCCGGAATTTGTAAAGAAAAATTTAATCCGATTTGTCGCCCGACTTTCCTGTCCCAAAAACCTGGAGGATCTTATCGATCACGTTCGTCGTCGAGGCACCCTCGATCTCGGGCATGATGGCCACCCGGCCTCCCCACTTGCACACGGCCTCCGCGCCCACAATGTCCTTCTCGGCCCAGTCTCCTCCCTTGACGATAACACTGGGCTGAAGAACTTCGATGAGCTCAAGAGGGGTCAACTCGTCGAAAACAGTAACATAATCAACGGATTCCAGCGAAGCAACCACTTCAGCCCGCTCGGTCTCGGGCACAATGGGTCTTTTTTCCCCCTTAATGGCTCGCACGGAGTTGTCGCTGTTGAGGGCAAGGATCAGAACATCGCCCAATTTTTTCGCCTCGCGGAGGTACCGGGTGTGACCGGCATGGAGGATGTCAAAGCAGCCGTTGGTGAAGATAATTTTTTTCCCCTCTCGCTTCAATCGGTCGACTTCTGCTTTGAGTTCGTTTCTCGGGTAGATTTTGTTCATAGCGGCTCCTGGATTGCCCGGGCGAGGGTTAGCGCCCCCACTGCATCGGCGCCCCCCTTCAAAAGGATTCGGGCACATTCGGTCAAGGTGCTCCCCGTCGTGTAGACATCATCAACGAGAAGGATGCGTTTGCCCCGGATCCCCTCGGGACCCGATATGTCGAAGGCCTTTCTTATGTTAGACCGTCGCTCTTCCTTTTTCAAGCCCGCTTGTGATTCCGTATCGACGATGCGCCTGAGGGCGCGGAAGTCCATGGCGACGCCGCGGCGCTTTGCGATTTGACGGGCGAGAATGACCGATTGGTTGAACCCCCGCTGCTGCAGCCTCCGGGGATGCAGGGGTACAGGGATGATGAGCGAATAATCCTCGATTCGGAAAGAAGGGTAAAGATGGTCTGCCATCAGTTGTCCGAGTTTCTCTCCGAGGGTGAGGTTCCCGCCGTATTTGAAAGCGTATATGGCATTCAGAAGGACCGCCTCATAAACGCCAAGTGACCGGGCGGCGCCGATATGCCGATGGCTCAGGATGCAATCACCGCATGTGTGATCAGGGCCCTCTTCGGCGGGGAAGGGAATGCCACAGATCGGACAAAGGGGTGAAACAATGAACCGAATGCCGGAGGAGCACTCGGGGCACAGGAAATGGGCCCTGCGCTCCAGGAGGATTCTGCCACAGGTCAGGCACAGCGACGGGAAGAGCAGTTCCGCGAGGGCCGTGAGCACAGTCGTCACATCACATCCCCTTGGGGAGCGATTTGATCTCGGCGGTGTCGTCGGCCACCTCCATCTTTGGGGCATCGGACCACAACCGCTCGATGTCGTAAAACTCGCGCACCGGTTCATAAAAGACGTGGACGACGATGTCCGCATAGTCCATGAGGACCCATCGGCTGGCCTTCTCGCCCTCGATGCCGAGAGGAAGGATTCCCGCCTTTTTCATGCATTCTTCGATGGAAGAGGTGATGCTCTGGACCTGCCGATCCGACGTGCCGCTGCAGATGACGGTGTAATCGGCGAAAGACGTGATGTTCTGGATATTCAGGACGACAAGGTTCTTTGCTTTCTTCTCCAGGGCTGCGTTGATGGCTAGGAGAATCTTCTGCCGCGTGGTCAAGTCCTTTTTAACCAATAATCCTCCTTGAGTGGCAGCTGAAAAACACTCATCTGCTTCGTTACCCTCCGCCGTCGTCGCTCAACGTACGGAGCAAGTACGCCACACTCCTCCAGCTGTCGGGTGCCTCGCATCTGAGCATTTTTGAGCAGCCTGTAATTAATTTTGGTCTGCTCGAAGAACGCCTTTAAAGCGCTTTTTGGCGAATTCTTTCCCTCTAAACTTATGTTTTTGTAGCAATATCTATTCCACCTGTCAATTCCAAATTGACCATTGCCTCAGGGGCTAAGATGTGGTAAATATTTATAATTACTTGCCTTCCGGATGATTACGATGCAGGACATCCTGAAACAACTTCAGGTCCACATCCCCTTCGATCAGCTTTTCCAGAAACATCTCGACAAGGTCCTCAGGGAACAGATCAACCCGGAAATCGCCTTCACCTGTTCGCACCTCGATCGTTTTGCGGATCGGGACTATACAGCCGTGGGGAACATTCTTCGAAACGCAGGTCGATTCATCACATTCCACGGGCCGTTCATGGATCTCAGGCCCGGGGCCATCGACCCGAAGATCCGCCAGGCGAGCCTCGAACGGTTCCGGCGGGTCTTCGAGATCGCCGCCGCCTTCCGACCCCATTCGATCGTGTTTCACCCCTCTTATGACGAAAAGTATTATGTGTCCTCTGGCCGAAACTGGCTCGCCAACAGCGTTGATACCTGGAAGCAGCTCGTCCCTCTGGCAGAGGGTCTCGGAACCCGGATCGCCCTGGAGAATGTCTACGAGGCCGACCCGGGATACCCGGCACTTCTTCTTGGAGCGCTCCCGCCGGAACGGATCGGATTCTGCTTCGATACGGGGCACTTTAATGTCTTTTCCAGGGTTCCGCTCGATGAATGGATGGACAGGCTCGGATCGCGGATCATCGAGGTTCACCTCCACGACAACCGGGGCGGCCTCGACGAGCATCTGCCCGTGGGGGAGGGAACCTTTCCGTTCCTCAGGCTGTTTTCAATCTTGAAGGAAAGAAAGCTCCGACCCATTCTGACCGTGGAGGCTCACTCGGAGAAAAATCTGGCGAGAACCATGGCCAGCATCAAGGCCCTGGATCTTCTCGAGGGGCTCGGGGATGGTCGCGCGACGGGCGGATGGCCCGCCCGGCCCGAAACGGAAACCTCTGTCCCGGGGAAGTCCTAAATGCGGCACTATGTGTTCAGGCGCGTTTTCTTCATGATCCCCCTGTTTTTCGGGATCACGATCATCTGTTTTTCCGTCATGCATCTTGCTCCGGGCTCGCCGACGGATCTACAGACGGAAATGAACCCCCGGGTCACGGCCGAGATGAAGGAGCGCCTGCGCGCCATGTACGACTTGGACAAACCGCTGCATGTGCAGTACGGCAAGTGGCTCGGCAGGCTCGTTGTGCTGGACCTGGGTGTGTCCTTCTCTCCGGACGCAAGACCCGTGTCAGCCAAGATCCTCGAGAGACTTCCCATCACGGTTTTTCTGAATGTCCTTTCCATGGCCCTCATCTTTCTCATTGCCATCCCTATCGGGGTGCTCTCGGCGGTACGGCAGGGTTCTACCTTCGACCGGGTCATGAGTGTCTTTGTCTTTGTGGGGTTTGCGATTCCCACTTTCTGGCTCGCGCTTCTGCTCATGATCCTTTTCGGCATCGATCTGGACTGGCTCCCCATCTCAGGCATCCGTTCCCTGAACTATGAGTATCTGCCTCCTGCCGAGGCCTTCTGGGATTTCCTGAAGCATCTGGTCCTGCCCATCTCAATTGCGGCCTTCGGGGGGCTTGCGGGGCTTTCGCGCTACATGCGCTCCAACATGCTGGAGGTCATCCGACAGGACTATATCACGACAGCCCGCGCTAAGGGGCTCCCGGAGCGGGTGGTCATCTACAAGCATGCCCTGCGTAACGCCATGCTTCCGGTCATCACGCTGCTGGGCCTTTCCGTCCCAGGGCTCATCGGCGGAAGTGTCATCTTTGAGACCATTTTCAGTATCCCCGGCATGGGGCAGCTCTTCTACATGGCCGTGATGGCACGCGATTACCCCGTGGTCATGGGGATCCTTGTCATCGGGGCCGTGCTTACACTCGTCGGGAACCTGCTGGCCGACGTGTCCTATGCGCTGGCCGACCCGCGGATCCGGATCTCTTGAGAGGCGCACGTGAAAGAAGCGGAAACAAAACGGATGGCTCGATGAAAACGGATTTCTGGAACCGGTTCTCAAAAAATCGACTCGCCGTGGCGGGAAGCGCCATCGTCGTTTTCCTGTTCATCATCTCGCTTCTGGCCCCCTGGATTGCCCCTTTCGACCCGACGGCGATCGATCTCAGAAACATCCTGCAGCCGCCCTCGGCCAATCACTTGCTCGGCACGGACCCGCTCGGGCGGGATGTGATGTCCCGGATGATCTGGGGGGCGCAGATCTCGCTCAAGGTGGGATTTGTATCTACGGGGATAGCCATCCTGATCGGGACGATCCTCGGTTCCCTGGCCGGGTACTATGGCCGCTGGGTCGACGCCGTCATCATGCGATTTGTCGACATCATGCTCTGCTTCCCCACGTTTTTTCTGATCCTCGCCGTCATCGCCTTCCTGGAGCCCTCGATCTGGAACATCATGATCATCATCGGGGCCACAGGCTGGATGGGGATCACCCGCCTGGTGCGCGCCGATTTCATATCGCTCAAGGAGCGTGATTTCGTGCAGGCCGCCCGCGTCATCGGGGCAAGTGATCTGCGGATCATCTTCCTGCACGTCCTTCCCAACTGCATGGCGTCAGTGCTCGTGGCGGCAACCCTCGGTGTGGCCGGTGCGATTCTCACAGAATCGGCCCTGAGCTTTCTTGGGATCGGTGTCCAGCCGCCGACTCCGAGCTGGGGGAACATCCTCACGGCGGGAAAGGACAACATTGACATTGCCTGGTGGCTTTCCCTATTTCCGGGGCTGGCCATTCTGGTGACGGTTCTGGGTTACAATATGTTAGGCGAAGGGATCCGGGATTCCCTCGATCCGAGGCTCCGGAGCTAAAAGGGGCAATCACATGATCATTCCCGTCAGGCCGGCGGGTTCAGCGCGAACTCACGAGGAGGATCGGAATGAAGAGACCAGAAAGGATGGAGGCGTTCAACATGGACAGCGTTGACAAGAGAATCATCGAGCTCAAGCTGAAAAAAGGGGAGGTAACAGGCAAACTCGTTGACAAGTACCTTGCGACACTTCCTGACCTGGCAAGCCAGGCCGAGGAAGTTAGCGTTGACCTGGGCAGGAAAAGGCCATCGTAGGGTTAGAGCGGGGCAACATGGTCATTGACTCGCATGCCCACCTGGAAATGGCGCCCTTCGACCGGGACCGTGACCAGGTCGTCAAAAGGGCAAAGGATGCCGGCGTGGAGGTCATCGTCACGGTGGGGACCACTGTAGTGGATTGCCGCAAGGCCCTCGAGATCACCCGCCGTTACCCCGGCGTCTACGCCGTGATCGGAATCCACCCGCACGAGGTAAAAGACATCAAGGGGGAAACCTACGACACGCTCAAGGAAATGGCGAAACACGAGAAAGTTGTTGCCTACGGCGAGATCGGCCTCGATTTCTTTCGCAACCTCTCGCCTCGTGGAACGCAGATCCACCGGTTTGGTGAACAGCTGGAGTTGGCCTCTGAGTTGGGTCTTCCTGTCGTGATTCACGACCGGGACGCCCATCGGGAGACGATGAACCTGCTGAAAGGCTGGAATGGAAGCCGGAGGGGCATCATCCACTGCTTCTCCGGCGACTACCCGATGGCCAGGCAGTGCATCGATCTCGGGTTCTGCATTTCGATTCCCGGTACGGTGACCTTCGAGAAGAACGAGAATCTGCGCTCCATCGTGCGGGAACTGCCCCTGGAGTCACTCCTCGTAGAGACCGACTGCCCCTACCTTACCCCGAACCCGTTTCGCGGCAAGCGAAACGAGCCCGCCTACGTCATCCACACGACTCGAAAGATTGCCGAGATCAAGGGGAAGACTTTCGAAGAAGTGGCGGCCGTGACGACGGGGAACGCGAAGGCGCTATTCAATATCCCTTAACATCAGTGTTTGGGTGTCTAAGTGTCTGAGTGTTTGAGTGAGGATAAAATCCTCTCTGCACTCAGGGACTTTAACACTTTTTCACTTCTTCATCAGGTATCCACGAATTCCCCGGATGCTGTTGGTGCAGAAATAGCGCTCGCGGTTCTGGATATCTTCTGGCAGAGAGGGCCATCGCGTCATGTCGGGGTCGTTTGCGATGAGATCGGCCAGGACGGACTCCTCGAAGGGTGCGCTTTTTTTCCTGAAGTGTCTCTCCACCGTTTCCACCCAGAAATCGAGCTGCCGCCCAGCCCGATCAAACAACCGGGCTGCGTCGAACCTGCAGCCATAGTGTCCCAGGCAGACAAGCGACACACTGAGAGAAGCCGCCTTTGCAATCGAGTTCCGGAAGGTGTCGTGCTGGAAGGGCGGCGGTGTGGCAGGGCGGACATAAGATCCTTCCTCCAGCGGTACGCAAACGCCCCCCACCTCGCCGGCGAAAAGGATGTCCCCGATGCGGTAGGATACGTGGTGCGGAGCATGGCCGGGCGTCTCGACGACCTCGATGGAGATCTCACCGAAAGGGATTCTGTCGCGATAGAAGATGCATGACTCGGGCACCGGCGCCATCTCGCCGTAGGCCTCGGCGACCTTTCCCAGCACTTTTCTGGATTCTTCCCAGAGCTTCTGCGGGGCCACCATGTGCGGGATTCCCTTGGGGTGGCAATGGACCTTTGCCCCGGGGAAGCGTTTCAAGAGCTGTCCCGTGCCGCCCGCGTGATCGAGATGGATGTGAGTGAGCAGAATGGTGTCGATTCTGCTGATGCCGAGTTCCTCCAGCCTTTCGATAAGGTATGGAATGGTGGAGGCCGGTCCGGGATCGACAAGCAGGGTCATTCCGCCAACCCTGTAGATCCATGAGCTGATGAACCTGCGGAAACCTTCGAGGGGCACGTTGAGGTCGATCAAGAAGAGATTCTCTCTCACTTGCTGAATGGACACGGGCTGCCTTTCGAGGAGTTCTGCCTTTCACTATAGGCAGGCCCCCTGGGATTGTCAATGAGACAACCGGGAGTGCCGTACGTTTACGTTACCGCGAACGAAAGATCTGCACGCAAAGCGCCCCCAGCATGCAGCCGATCCCCATGGCGGCGAAGGCGGCCCCCCATCCCGCAATTCCTCGGCCCACGATGTCGAGGATGGCCCCGAAGGCAAGCGGTGCGAGAAACGCCATTCCGAAGCCCGAAAAGGAATAGACGGCGAGTGTCATTCCCCGAATCCGTTCCGGCGACTCGGAAACGAGTCCCGCCGTGAGTGCCGCGCTGTCGAACATGACGGTCATGCCGTAGACAAAGCAGAGGGCAACGACCAGGGAGTAGTGCAGACCGACGGTGAACCCGATGAGGCAGCCAAGAATTCCCGACCCCACCATGTAAAGGCTCAGCGCCCGGCGGCGGCCCCACTGCATGGCACCTTCGTTTCCCAGGATGCTCGAGAGGACACCTATCAGCATGATCAGTGTAGCGATATTCTGCGGCGAAAGAGATGCAGAGAATCCGGTCTGGAGAGTCAGGCTGAACGCAAGAAAGGCTACGAGCCAGGACCGGAAACCAAAGAGCTCGAAGCAATGTGCGCCGTATCCGAGAATGTATCCAACGGCAGGCCGGTTTCTCAGGACCATTCGGAGATCATTGAGAGAAAGTCGGTATCCTGCGTCGGCACCGAGGGGTTTCCTGCGGGGCACGATTGTTGCGAAGATCGCAAGAGCCACAAAAGGCCCCAGAGAGAGCCATTCGGCGCCCAGGCGCCAGCCGATTACGGGCTCCAGCAGCCCGGAAAAGAAAATCGAAAGGGCCGTGCCGATCCCGTAGGAAGCCGTATAGAAGGCGAT
>DATJPI010000256.1:0-3910 GCA_035506495.1 Syntrophales bacterium | reverse complement strand
ATTGTGGCGCCGGGCCGCTCGGGGGCCGCCTGGATGAAGGGCGAGGCGAAGAACCTCGGGCTCCGGACACAGTCAAGCGCCGTGGATATCGGCGTCCGCGTCGAGCTTCCCGCTACCGTGCTCAAACCGCTCACCGACGTGAGCTATGAATCGAAGCTTGTCTATTACTCGAAGACCTTCGACGACCGGGTGCGAACGTTTTGCATGAATCCTTATGGGGAGGTGGTGACGGAGAGCAACGGGGGCCTCACGACCGTGAACGGCCACAGCTACGCATCAAAGAAATCCGAGAACACCAACTTTGCCATCCTTGTCAGCAGCTCTTTTACGGAGCCTTTCGACGACCCTATCGCCTATGGCCGCTACATCGCCCAGTTGGCCAATCTCCTGGGCCAGGGGGTCATTGTCCAGCGATTGGGAGATCTGCTGCAGGGTCGGCGCTCTACGAAGGAGCGTATCGCCAAGTGCCTCACGCGTCCCACGCTCGGGGATGCCACCCCGGGGGATCTGAGCTTCGTCTTCCCCTACCGGCATCTCAAGGACATCATCGAAATGCTGCAGGCCATGGACACCCTCGCACCGGGTGTCAACTCCCGCCACACGCTTCTCTATGGTGTCGAAGTGAAGTTCTACTCGAACCGGATCGACGTCTCGCGCAATCTCGAAACGGAGATCGCAAACCTCTTCGCCATAGGGGATGGCGCCGGCATCACGCGAGGACTGCTGCAGGCCTCGGCAAGCGGGATTTTGGCGGCAAGAGCGATTTCTGACCGCCTGGGCCGCAGCGACTAGCAGGCCGATAAAGAACGTTCCGCCGATTAGCGCCCCAGGAGGATGTTGAGCCTCAGATCCGAGTCGATACCGTCAAAGGCTCCCATCATTTCCCGGTTGACGTAGAAGTTCGGCTTTTTCTCTTTCTTTTCGTAATCTTCTTCTGTATGTTTCTCGGTAATTGCTGCAAATGTCATGGGGTTCCTTTCTGCCGCTCATACCGGCGGCTCGACCCCTGGCAGACCCGGCAGTTTTCTGCAATAAAATGTCGTCCTTGTCAAGGACTATCCGCACTACTCGAGGAGGGGGAAAAGATGAAAAGGATCGGGTTGGCCATCGGGTTGGCAGCAGCACTTTGCCTCGTTATCTCAGCGGCTTGGGCTGCTGGTCCTGACACGATCATCGGCAAGTGGCTCAATGGAAAGCAGACAGCCCACGTGGAAATCTACAAGGCGGACGGGAAATACTTCGGGAAGATCGTCTGGCTGAAAGAGCCCGTCTATCCCGCCGATGACAAGAAAGGAATGGCCGGTAAGCAGAAGGTGGACCGCGAAAACCCTGACGCGGCAAAGCGCAACCAGCCCATCCTGGGCTTGGTCATCCTCCGCGATTTTGATTTCGTGAAGGACAGTCTCTGGGAAAACGGGATGATCTATGACCCGGAAAACGGAAAGGACTACAAGTGCAAGATGACCCTCGAGTCGGCCGACATCCTCAACGTCCGCGGGTTCATCGGCATATCCCTCATCGGCAGAACGGACACGTGGACGAGGGTAAAATAAAGCCGGGATTCCGGCTTCCGGACTCCGGATTCAGGTAATACGGAAAACAAAAAGGATCGGTGGCGTTCCGCTCACCGATCCTTTTTTCTTTCTCAGCCAGATTCCTGAGGCCAGAAGCCCGATGCCCCTAGTCTGAAACCACTTCGGGTCGAATGGACACCACCGCCGTCCTCGACTCTTTCGGTTCCTCGCTGTACTGCTTATAGAGGGCCATGACGCGCTTGACGTAGCCTTTCGTTTCGGCATAGGGGGGAATTCCGCCGTACTTGGCCACAGCCTTCTCGCCGGCATTGTAGGCGGCAAGGGCCAGCGGCAAATGGCCGTTGTATACGTTCATGAGATAGCGCAAATACCTGACGCCGCCCTCGATATTGGACTCAGGCTCGAAGCTGTCCTGCACCTGCAGGGTCGAGGCGGTCTTCGGCATGAGCTGCATGAGGCCCTGTGCGCCTTTGGGCGAGACGGCCTTGTAATTGAAGTTCGACTCGGCCTTGATGACGGCCTTTATGAGGGAGTAGTCGACCTTGTATTTTTCTGAGGCCTTCTGGATCAAGGATCCGTATTTCGTCATGTCGATGCCGCCCCGAATGATCACCCGCCGCTCCTTGATCCACAGCTTGAAGTTGGAGTTGGTGGGGAGGTTGGTAAGGTGCATGACCCCGTTTTCATCGACATAGCGATAAATATCGGCGTCTGCAGGCACAACCGCAATAAGGGCGCCGATTGTCAACATGCCCAACATGACGGCTGCCAATGCAGGTTTGGTAAGGACGTTCATTTGAGACACCGACGGGAAAGAGGTCTATACTTCATCGGATCCTTTATCAAACTTCCGGACCGGGAGAAAGCCAAAATTTCCCGGATCTTGTCACAGAATCAAATATCAAGAACCGTACCACCTCTCTTATCTATCGGCATTCTCCCTTATAAATGAAACGTTTTCCGTGCTTGCAGAATCCGGCTTCTTTTCCCGGGCGGTCGCCGCTATTCTCGCCTCATTAAAAGATTCTTTAATGATTTTAGGTAAGTTGCCGATAATTACGTTGAGGAACCTGCCGCGTCAACCACCGATTCCTCATACCGTCCATATGGCGGTCGGTACCGGCAGTCTCTCACGCAACTGCGGGAACACAAGGAGTAGAGATGGGCGAGAGAATTAACGTTATTTTTTCAAGCACGAACAGGAACTTTCTCTACAACTGCGAGATCCCGATTTCCATGTTGCCGAGAAACGGCGAGCGCATCCGTCTGAGCATCCCGGGGCACTCCGACATCCGATGCTACGTGGAAGACATGGAATGGCAGTACGCCGAGTTGGAAAAGAGAATCGACATTTCGATCGTTGCAAGGGTCAAGATTCTGCAGGAAGACTGACACACGAAGAGCCAGAGCCCCGAGCCACAAGGGTTAAATCCCGCCTTTTGTCACTTCTGCCACTTTGCCACTTCTGCCACTGGAGCGAAGCGACCTGACACTGCCGCAACGCGGCTAGAGCCTTCGGGCAATCATCTGAACCACCATCCCGGCAATCAGCAGAAAAAAGTACCATCGGCCGATTTCCAGGATCTGCCCCGATGTCACGATTCCGAGCGTTCCCAGGATGATCACGACGGTAAAAAAGGCCAGCCCTCCCACGATGATCCAGTAGACAATCTTCGCTTGCTTCAACCATTCACGCAAAGGGATTCCCCTCATCACTCTGCTCCTGATTGGTCCGGCGTCCGAAATCGGAACTGCCCCCTCACCCAGGCCCTCTCCCCCAGAGGGGAGAGAGAAACTGGACGGAAATATTTTTTCCGATTGAGAGTTGACAGCCCAGGCACTTTCACATAGAAACATCCCAGGAGCGAGCCATGCATCGACGGGATTTGATAACCGTGCTTCTGGGTGTGCTGGTGGTTGCGGGATGCGCCGGGCTTTTGTTTGAAGAGCCCGTGATCACCCTGAAAGAGATCCACGTCCAGCAGCTTTCCCTGACCGATGCATCGCTTATCCTCGTCGCCGAGATCCAAAACCCCAACCGCTATGAGCTGCGCCTGAAGTCGCTCAACTATGTTGTGCACCTGAACAACCGTGAGGCGGGCAGTGGATTCCTGCAGAAAGAAATCTCCGTACCCGCTGCCTCGGCGGTTCCCGTCGAGATCCCCCTCACGGCTCGCTTCGGTAGCCTGGGGGACATCGCCAGGATGTATTTTACCGGCCAGGAGCTCTCCTACCGGATCGAGGGCAAGGCGCTCGTGAAGGCCGGGCTCTTCGACCGAACCTTCCCCTTTTCCCACTCCGGCAATATCTCCGCAAAGAAAGGATAGTCTGCTATTTCCTCGCCTGGACCCGATACCCTATACCCTATACCCTTG
>DATJPI010000255.1:0-3377 GCA_035506495.1 Syntrophales bacterium | reverse complement strand
GGAGATACGGCGTGGCGACCCAGGCTATTCGGCGGGCTCGAGGCCCCAGACCAAAACGGTCTGCCACGCCGAGATCAAACCATGAAAGACCTTTTATCTAACTGAAACGGATTTTGGAAGACTGAAGTAAACATACAAGACGGAATAGACGGAACAGACGGAATAGACCAATCCCATGTTCGAGAATCTTACGGAAAAACTCGACGGCATTTTCAAGAAACTCAAGAGCCGCGGCCGGCTCGACGAGCAGAACGTTCAGGACTCCCTCAGGGAAATCCGGATGGCCCTGCTCGAGGCGGACGTGAACTTTCGAGTTGTCAAGGATTTCATCGAGGGCATTCGCGCGAAGGCCGTGGGGCAGGAAGTCCTCGATAGCCTTACCCCAGGCCAGCAGGTCGTGAAGATCGTACACGACCATCTCGTGGAGCTCATGGGCGGGGCCGGGAACCAGTGGGTCAAGCTCTCCAACCGCTTCCCGAACCCGGTCATGCTGGTGGGCCTGCAGGGTTGCGGCAAGACGACGACAGCAGCCAAGCTTGCCCGGCTCATGATGGGCCAGGGCCACCGGACGGCGCTTGTCTCTCTGGATATCTACCGCCCGGCGGCAATCGAGCAGCTCCGGGTTCTCGGAGAGTCCCTCGGTGCGGGCGTGGTGCAGCCAGCTGCAACAAAGGAACCCGTCGAAATGGCTCTTGCAGCCCTGGCGGAAGCAGAGAGCCTCGGATACGACGTATTGATCCTTGACACGGCGGGCCGGCTTCACATCGATGCCGGGATGATGGATGAGCTAACGCGGATCAAGGCCGCGACAAACCCGTCGGAGATCCTGTTCGTGGCCGACGCCATGACGGGACAGGATGCCGTCCAGGTGGCGCAGAAGTTCGACGAGGCGCTGGCCATCGACGGAGTCATCCTGACGAAGATGGACGGCGATGCTCGGGGTGGCGCTGCTCTGTCGCTTCGGGCCGTTATCGGAAAGCCCATCAAGTTTATCGGCGTCGGCGAAAAGATCGATGCCCTCGAGGCCTTCCATCCTGAGCGCATGGCCTCGCGTATCCTGGGGATGGGGGATATTCTGACCTTGGTCGAAAAGGCCCAGGCGGCCATCGACGTCAAGGAGGCTCAGGAACTCGAGAAGAAGTTCCGCAAGGACGCCTTCACCCTGGAGGATTTCCGGGACCAGCTTCAGAAGATGCGCAAGATGGGATCCTTGAAAGACATGCTCGGCATGATCCCGGGGCTCGGCAAGCTCAAGGCCCTCAAGGACATCGACCCCAATGACAAAGAACTCATCCGGACCGTAGCCATCATCGATTCCATGACGAAGAAGGAGCGGGCGAACTACCAGATGATCGACGGTTCCAGGCGCAAGCGCATAGCGCGAGGCAGCGGCACCGCCGTGCAGGATGTGAACCGGCTCCTCAAAAACTATGTCGAGATGCGCAAGATGATGAAAAAGATGATGACCAAGGGGGGAAGAGACGCCCTGCGAAGAGGCTATTTCCGGCCCTGATTCCGGGCGGAAAAAAAATATTCAAAAAACCGTCGATATATGCTAAATTAATCCACTATTTTTCGTTTAACACAACAGGAGGCAATAGGATAACGGAATGGCTGTAAAGATCAGATTGACGCGGATGGGAACCCGGAAAAAACCGTTTTACCGGATCGTCGTAGCCGATTCGGTATCGCCGAGGGACGGGAAATTTATCGAGATCGTCGGCAACTATGACCCGAAAAAAGATCCGGCTGTCATTGTATTGAAGGAGGACCGGATCAAAGAATGGCTTACCCGAGGGGCCGAGCCGACGCTGACCGTCTCCCAGCTTCTCCGGAAGAAAGGAATCACGATTGCAAAGGACAAGACCAAAGTCGCCTGAACCGCCGGTATCGTTGGACTCTCAATTCAAAATGGGGTGAACCAGGAGATTAACATCTACGAATTCCCTGGAGGTCGTGACGATGAAAGACTTGATCAAGTACATCGCACAGGCGTTGGTAGACAATCCGGACAAGGTCGAAGTCCAGGAAGTTCAGGGAGAGCAGACTTCTGTCATGGAATTGAGGGTGGCGAAGGAGGATCTGGGAAAAGTCATCGGCAAACAGGGCAAGACGGCAAAAGCCATGCGGACGATCCTGAGCGCGGCATCGGCAAAGGTTCACAAGAGGACCGTTCTCGAAATCATCGAGTAACACACGCCGATGAGATGGGTCGAAATCGGACAGGTCGTCAAATCTCACGGTCTCGCAGGCCGCGTAAAAGTTCTTTCCTATCTTGAATCGGACCGAATGCTTCGATTGCTGAGGGATGCCTGGATCGGCGGGACCCGGGACTCGGCGAGGCGATACCCCATCCAACACGTGCGCCCCGAGGGGCGGAACCATTTTTCCCTCGTGCTCGAGGGGATTGAGGACCGCTCTGCAGCAGACGCCCTGAGGGGGTTTTCGGTTTTTGTTCCCTACGAAAGTCTGGAGGCACTTCCCGAAGACGAGTACTACTGGGAGGATCTCGTCGGTCTTGCCGTTGTGACGGAAGACGGGAAATCGCTGGGACGGATCGAGAGCATCTTCCCGACGGGCGGCAACGATGTATTCGTCTGCAGGGAAGGCGAGAGGGAAATCCTTCTGCCGGCCATTGCCGATGTGATCCAGTCGGTGGACATCCCCGCAGGCACGTTGGTCGTCCGGTTGTTGAGGGGGCTGGTGCTGGACGATGATGCGCTTTGACATCCTGTCCGTCTTTCCCGAGATGTTCGAGTCCTTTTTCGGGTGCAGTCTCCTGAAAAAGGCACGGGACAGGAATCTCATCCGGATCGAAGCCTACAATATCCGTGATTGGGCGACGGACAAACACCGGATGACCGATGATTATCCCTATGGCGGCGGGGCGGGCATGGTCATGAAGGTCGACCCGATCGCCCGGGCCCTGGATGCCATCGGAGCGGTGCCGGGGGAGAGCCTGCGGGTTCTTCTCACACCGCAGGGCGAGATCTTCAGCCAGGCAATCGCGGGGGAACTTGCCCGATCCAGCCGAATCGTTCTCATCTGCGGGCACTATGAGGGTGTTGACGAGAGGGTGAGGCAGAACCTGGTGGATCGGGAGATCTCCCTCGGCGACTACATCCTCACGGGGGGCGAGGCGGCGGCCATGGTGATCGTCGATGCCGTGGCAAGGCTGGTTCCGGGTGTGCTCGGCAATGAGGAATCGACCCGGCACGAATCGTTTGCCACGGGTCTTCTGGAGAGTCCTCAGTTTACGAGGCCGGAGGCGTTCAGGGGATGGAAGGTCCCCGACGTGCTCCTCTCGGGGCATCACCGCGAGATCGAGGAGTGGCGTCGCCGCGAATCGCTGAAGCGCACGCTCGAACGAAGGCCCG
>DATJPI010000254.1:0-5370 GCA_035506495.1 Syntrophales bacterium | reverse complement strand
ACCTCGGGCTCCTTGGCGGCATTTTCCAGCCTCGTCGTGCCCTTTGCCAGAGCCGCCGCCATCAGGATATTTTCCGTACCGCCGACGGTGGAAATGTCGAAGTAGATTCTCGTCCCCTTGAGGCGCTTGGCCTTTGCCTCCACGTAGCCTTCTCTCAGATCGATCTCAGCCCCCATGGCCTCGAGAGCCTTGAGATGGAGATTGATGGGCCGGGCTCCGATGGCACAGCCACCAGGGAGCGACACCCTTGCCTGCCCCATCCGGGCCACGAGCGGCCCCAGAACGAGGACGGAGGCGCGCATGGTCCGCACCAGGTCGTAGGGTGCCTCGCAATTGACGATGTTGCCGCCGTTGATGCGCAGGGTCTCGCCCTGCCCTTCCATCTGCGCCCCATGGTTGGCCAGGAGCTTCTTGATGGTGCGGATGTCGGCCAGGTCCGGGATGTTGCGGTAGGTGCTCCAGCCGTCGGCAAGCAGGGAAGAGACGAGCAGGGGCAGCGCGGCGTTTTTCGAGCCGCTGATCTTCACCCGCCCTTCGAGCTTCCTGCCGCCTTCAATGATAAATTTGTCCAAGAGATGATCTCCCGAAAGAAATAAATCAATACAACTTGTTTCACTATACCAAAACTTTTCTTCTCGCAATCACTACGCGGTCGAGGCCGGCCAGATCGGTCCTGAACCGGATTTCCTCAAACCATTCCGTTTGGCCCAGAATGGCCGTGAGGGTTGCTCTCTGTTCCGCCCCTATTTCCATAAGGAGCCATCCGCCGGGCTTGAGTTTCTCTCTCGCGCCCTCGGCAATGCGCCGATGGAACTCGGTGCCTTCGGGTCCTGCCACGAGGGCCTCCCGAGGCTCGTAGAGCGTCACCTCGCGGGCAAGTGTGGCATACTCGGCCTCGCTGATGTAAGGCGGATTCGAGCAGACAATGTCGAAGTCGCCCTCGACCCCCTGGTAGAGATCTCCCTGCATGAAGGTGATCCCGTGGCCGGGACCGAGGAGCTTTGTCGCGTTTTCGCGGGCCACCTCGAGGGCTGCCACCGAAAGCTCCGTGGCCGCCATTTCGCAGTCGGGCCATTCCGACGCCACAGCGATGCAGACGGCCCCCGAGCCCGCACCGATATCGAGGATTCGCGGTTTCAATCCCCGGTAGCTGTCGCGGAGACGCAGGACTTCCTCGACGAGGCACTCCGTCTCGGGCCTCGGAACGAGAACTGCAGGGGTAACAGTGAAATTCAGGGACCAGAACTCGCGAAAACCCCGGATGTAGGCCATGGGCTCGCGGCGCTTGCGCCTCCCGGCAAGTTCGAGGATCCGGAGGATCTGATCATTTTCCAGTTCGAGCGAAAGGTCCCTGTACAGATCGACGCGTTCCTTACCCAGGCAGAAGCCCAGCAGGACCTCGGCATCGAGCCGCGGGGTTTCGATACCCGCCCTCTCGAAGACCTCGGAGAGGCGGGAGAGAATCCGGGAGATGGAGCGTTTGTCTTCCCCTGACATCTCCTGATCCTTTCGGGCAATGGACCACTGCTTTATGCTGGGTCGCGGGTGTCATGTCTCGAAGCATCCACCCTCACCCCGGCCCTCTCTGGAATAAGGTCCAAGAATATTCCCCCTCCTCCACTTCCTCCTCCCTCCAGGGCAGGAGAACGGAGGAAAGGATCTCCATGGGGAGAGGGAGACTAAGGAAAACGATTTTATTAGGCTGCCGTTTTCTTCAGCTCCTCCGTCTGGTAATGGGTCGCAAGGGCATCGATCACCGGCTGGATCTCCCCGTCGAGGATGGCCTGGAGGTTGTAAAGGGTGAGCCCGATGCGGTGGTCTGTCACGCGGCCCTGGGGAAAGTTGTAGGTCCGGATCCGCTCGCTGCGATCGCCCGATCCCACCTGCTTGCGGCGTGCCTCGGACATCTGGGCCGCACTCTCGGACTGCATTTTGTCCAGAAGCCTGGCCCTCAGGACCTTCATGGCTTTGTTCTTGTTCTTGAGCTGGGATTTCTCATCCTGACAGCTCACGACGAGGCCCGTCGGGATGTGGGTCACCCGGACGGCCGAATCCGTTGTGTTGACGCTCTGGCCGCCATGGCCGCCCGAGCGGAAGACGTCCACCCGGATGTCGTTGGGATCGATCTGGACCTCCACCTCTTCGGCCTCGGGCAGAACGGCCACCGTGACGGCCGAGGTGTGGATCCGACCCTGGGCCTCGGTGACGGGGACGCGCTGGACCCGGTGGACACCGCTTTCGTACTTGAGGCGGCTGTACGCCCCGCGGCCCTCGATCATGGCGATGACTTCCTTGAAGCCGCCCATCCCCGATGCGGCGCTCGAGCTGAGTACTTCCACGCGCCAACCCGAAATCTCGGCAAAGCGTGCGTACATGCGGAAGAGATCGGCGGCAAAAAGCCCCGCCTCGTCGCCGCCCGTGCCCGCCCGGATTTCCAGGATGACGTTCTTCTCGTCATTGGGGTCCTTCGGCAGCAGCAGGAACGTGAGGCGCTGCTCGAGTTCTTCAACCTTCGCCTTGAGATGAGGGATTTCTTCCTTGGCCAGTTCGCGAAGCTCTTCGTCACCCTCGCGCAACACCTGTTGAGCCTCGTCAAGCTGGCGGCCGGTCTTTTCGTACTCGCGGAAGGCTTCGACCAGGGGCGCGAGATCGGAATGTTCCTTGGCCAGCTTCTGGTACTCGGAGCGGTTGGCGATGACGGCTGGATCGCTCAACAGCCTCTCGAGCTCCTCGTATCGCTTTTCAATCTCCTTGATACGTTGAAACATATCCCTATATTCCGTTTGTCTGTTATTTCGGATGAAGAGAGTGTCGCCCTGGGTAGACCCGGGCGCAGAAAGACACTGTACCAGTGCCCTATAGGAAATGGCACCGCAGATAAGGGGGGTACACCAAGCGGAGAATCGATTTCATGGCATTTCGTTTCGGAAGATGAGAAGAGATCGCCCCGATGCGGTCGGCAACGGGGCGTCCTGTGATTCCTACTTTGCCTTTTCTTCCTTTGCAGCTTCCTGGGAGGCGTATCTCTTCTTGAACCGATCGACACGGCCGGCCGTGTCGATGATCTTCTGCTTGCCTGTCATGAAGGGATGGCACTTGGAGCAGATTTCGATCTTGATGTCCTTCCGTGTCGAGCGGGTCTTGATGACGTTTCCGCAGGCACAGGTGATGGTCGTCTCTTTGTATTCGGGATGGATGCCTTCTTTCATAGTCGCTTTCTGTCCTCCTTGCCATGGCCCGATTTCCGACCGGACCGGCGTGTGAAGAATGGAAGTATAATCATCTTTTCAACAATTTCAAGGAAAAAAAGAGGGCTTCCGGATTCAGGATTTTCAACAAAAATTCTTTCGACCTTCCCTGGTCCCTGAACCCTGGTCCCTCGTCCCTTCCTGCTACTGGCTCATCAGATCGAAGAACTCCTTGTTCGTCTGGGTCTTTCGCATCTTGTCGATGATGAACTCGATGGCATCCACGGGGTTCATCTCCTGAAGGAGCCGCCGCAGGATCCAAACGCGGTTCAGGATTTCCTTCGGGGTGAGGAGCTCTTCCTTGCGCGTCCCGGAGCGGATCAGGTCGAAGGCCGGGAAGACCCTCCGATCGGCGATCCGGCGGTCAAGGATGATTTCCATGTTGCCGGTGCCCTTGAATTCTTCGAAGATAACCTCGTCCATACGGCTCCCCGTATCGATGAGGGCCGTGGCAATAATCGTGAGGCTGCCGCCGAATTCGATGTTCCGGGCGGCACCGAAGAAGCGTTTGGGCTTGTGCAGGGCGTTGGAGTCTACGCCGCCCGATAGGACCTTGCCGCTCGGCGGAACGACGGTGTTGTAGGCACGGGCGAGTCTCGTGATGCTGTCCAGCAGGATGACGACATCCTTCTTGTGCTCCACGAGGCGCTTGGCCTTCTCGATGACCATCTCGGCTACCTGGACGTGGCGGGTCGCCGGCTCGTCGAAGGTGGAGGAGATGACTTCGCCCTTGACGCTTCGCTCCATGTCCGTCACTTCCTCGGGGCGCTCATCGATGAGCAGCACCATGAGGGTCACCTCCGGGTGGTTGGCAGCGATGCTGTGGGCGATGTCCTTCAAAAGGACCGTCTTGCCTGCCCGAGGCGGGGAGACGACGAGGGCACGCTGGCCCTTGCCGATAGGGACGAAAATGTCCATGACACGCGTGGAGAAATTCTCCGAGTCGCTCTCGAGTCTCAGTTTTTCGTTGGGGTACAGCGGGGTGAGGTTGTCGAAAAGAATCTTGTCCCTGGCCAGGTCGGCCCCTTCGAAGTTGACGGAATCCACTTTCAGGAGGGCAAAGTATTTCTCCCCTTCCTTGGGGGGCCTCACCTCGCCCGACACGGTGTCGCCGGTTCTCAGTCCGAAGCGCCGGATCTGCGAGGGCGATACGTAGATGTCATCGGGGCCGGGCAGGTAGTTGTAATCGACGGCCCGCAGGAAACCAAACCCGTCGGGAAGGGTTTCCAGCACCCCTTCGCCATGGATGGCCCCGTTCTTTTCCGCCTGGGTCTGCAGGATGGAAAAGATGAGGTCTTGGCGGCGCATGCCGCTTGCACCGGGTACATTGAGTTCTTTGGCCAGGATCGTAAGTTCGTTGATCGGCTTGCGCTTGATCTCGACAATATTCATGTGATCTTCCTTGGTGCTATCGCGAGCCGGGTTCACTCCGCCGCTGCCGCAGGGCGGCAGGCACACGGAAATCCCTTCCTCATCGAACCGGCGCGCATGAATGTGGGTGAGTTACTCTTCGTATCTCGGGATTTATTCAACGGGTAGTACGTCGAACAGCTGGGTTACTCAAGGGAAGGACTTGAAAGCCTTTTTGAGATGGCCGAAATTTACACCAAGCCTTCCCCCCTTGTCAAGAGCTATTTCCCCTGCAAAGCAGGATGAAATTCAGGTGCCGGCCTGTCTTTTCCCCGTCGCGGCGGTGAGAAAAGAAGAGTTCCTTGCGACAGCTGGTGCAAAGACCGGCGGTGGAAATCCGTCCGGGAGGAACTCCCTCCCGCTCGAGTTGCAGGCGGCTCGCCAGCGAAAGATCAAACATCCATCGCCTCAGCCGAGGTCCCGGCCGAAGGACCCGGTCCGTCTCTTCCCGGAGAGACATGGCCTCGAAGACCGGCTCATCGACCTCGTAGCAGCAGGGACCGATAGAGGGCCCGATCGCCGCCGAGATATCTTCCGGACGGCTTGAAAATCTCTGCCCCATCACCCGGACGGCCTTCCCCGCAATCCCGAGTGACGTGCCCCGCCAGCCGGCGTGGACGGCAGCGATCACCTGTTTTTGCCTGTCGAAAAGGAGCACCGGTACGCAATCAGCCGTCTTGATCCCGATGGCCACACCGGGTTGATCCGTCAC
>DATJPI010000253.1:0-11163 GCA_035506495.1 Syntrophales bacterium | reverse complement strand
GACCTCCGCAAGCGGCGGGTCATGCGCGGGAATGGACAGCGCGGCGAAAAGGAAAACAGCTGCCAGGACGATCCCGAAAAATACTTTTTTACGATTTATGTGATGCATCATCGTTTCCCCTCCATGTCCGATAAGATGATTTGCCGCTGTCCGGAGTCGAAAGGGTGTCCGTGACACCATCTCTTTTCACTCCTTCCCGGTCCCGCGGACAAACGCGGCACTCGTGCCACGCTCGAGCAGTTTCCCCGCGTCCAGCAATCCGAAGAGCTGGATCAGCTTTGCCGCCACGCCGGTCCATCCCGTCTGGTGGCTCGCGCCCAGCCCCGCCCCGTTGTCGCCGTGGAAATACTCGTAGAACAGGATGTGGTCCCGCCAGTGGGGGTCGGTCTGGAATTTCTGCGTACCGCCATAGACGGGTCGCCGGCCGCGCTCGTCGCAAAGAAAGATGCGGGTCAGGCGATCCGAGATCTCCTTCGCTACTTCGAAGAGGTTCATCAGCTTTCCCGAGCCCGTAGGGCATTCGATTTTGAAGCTGTCGCCATAGTACTGGTAGAAGTTCAGGAGCGCCCTGATGAGCACGACGTTCACCGGCATCCAGACCGGTCCCCGCCAGTTGGAGTTGCCGCCGAACATGCCCGTGTTCGACTCGGCCGGCAGATAGTCCACACGGTACTCTTGGCCATGGACGTTGAAGACGTAGGGGTGCCGCTCGTGGAACTTTGAGAGCGACCGGATGCCGTAAGGGCTCAGGAACTCGGCCTCGTCGAGCATCTTCGAGAGGATTCGACGGAGCCGCTCCGGGTTGACCAGGGCGATGATCCCCCGTTCGGCTACTCCAAAGTGACCCGGACCCGTAGCATGGATCGAATCCAGGAGTTCCGGCATCTGCTGCAGGCGTCTGTAAAACGCGGTCATGACCCGTGGGACGCGCTCGCGTTGCGACTTCTCGATTACCGTCGTGGCGGCGATAGGCAGGAGCCCGACCATCGAGCGCACCTTCAGCCGGGTGGCGCTGCCGTCGGGGAGCCGCAAGAGGTCGTAGTAGAAGCCGTCCTCCTCGTCCCACATGCCGTCCTGCCCGGATTTGTTCATGGCCGCGGCGATATACAAAAATTGATCTGCGAACTTGAAGGCCATGTCCTCGTAGATCTTGTTGTGGCTGGCAAGCTCAACGGCGAGCTCCCCCATGTTCTGGGTGAAGAGGGCCATCCACGCGGTGCCGTCGGCCTGCTCCAGGTAGCCTCCCGTAGGAAGCGGGGCACTCCGGTCGAAGACACCGATGTTGTCGAGGCCGAGGAACCCGCCCTCGAAGACGTTCTTGCCGAACCGGTCCTTGCGGTTCACCCACCAAGTGTAGTTCAGCATGAGCTTGTGGAAGGCCGACTCGAGGAAATCGAGATCGACCTTGCCGCGCAGGAGCTGCTCGGTGCGGTGCAGAAAGATCGTCGCCCAGGCGTGTACCGGCGGGTTTACGTCGCTGAAGTTCCACTCGTAGGCGGGAATCTGGCCGCTGGGATGCAGGTACCACCCGCGGAGCATCAGGTGCAGCTGCTGCTTCGCGAAGTCGGGGTCCACGATCGAGATGGGGAGTGTGTGGAAGGCGAGGTCCCAGGCGGCGTACCAGGGGTACTCCCACTTGTCGGGCATGGAAATGATGTCTTCATTGACCATGTGGAACCACTCCGAGTTCCGAGAGCTGCGATATCCGGCATGGAGGGGATGGGCACTGTGTTCCTCCAGCCACGCATTACCATCCCAGTAATAATACTGCTTGGACCAGAGCATGCCGGCAAGGGCCTGGCGCATCACGTTGGCCGCATCCGGCGAGATCGCCGGCGGGGTCACGGACGTGTAGAACGCGTCCGCCTCCTGCAGCCGGGCTGCCATTGTCTCGTCGAAGTCCTTCCCGAAGGGGTCGATGCCCCCTTTTGCCGGCGGGAGCGACCCGACCGGCGCCTGGGCGGTGAGGCGCAGCCGCACGGTGGCCGACTGGCCGGGAGCAACCTTCACACGGTAGTGCGCCGCGGCCTTTGTGCCTTGCCGCTCGGGGTTCACTGCCTCCCGGCGCCCCTGGACCACGTAGTCGTTGATACCGTCCTTGAGGTACGGGCCCACGTCCGGGTAGTCGAGGTGGAGCCTGGCATGGTTGGTCGAGTTCTCGGTGAAGAGCAGCGGCGCCGTGCCCTCGCAGTACAGATGGTAGGCGCCCAGCCCGGCATGGGCGGCGGCAATCGTGCTCGTGTCCGACGCTGCCTCGATCTGCCGGATGTCCGGTTTCTCGGGAGCCCTGTTGGATTCGGAAATCCACGTCGCCCAGTCGTTCCGGAACCAGAGGGTCGGCAGAAGATGCAGCTCGGCCGCCTCCGGTCCCCGGTTGGCAGCCGTGATCCTGACCAGGATGTCTTCCGGAGAGGCCTTGGCGTACTCCACGAAGACGTCGAAATATCGGTCGCCCTCAAAGACGCCGGTGTCGAGGAGCTCATATTCCATCTCGTCGCGGGAGCGCCGCTTGTTGGTGTCCACCAGGTCGGCGTAAGGATAGGCCGCCTGCGGGTACTTGTACAGGAACTTCATGTACGAATGGGTCGGTGTCGAGTCTAAGTAGAAGTAGTATTCCTTGACGTCCTCTCCATGATTGCCTTCGCTGTTGGTCAGACCGAACAGGCGCTCCTTGAGGATCGGGTCCCTGCCGTTCCACAGGGCCAGGGCAAAGCAGAGCCGCTGCTTGTCGTCGGATATACCCGCCAGACCGTCTTCGCCCCAGCGATACGCCCGCGAGCGGGCGTGATCGTGGGTGAAGAAATTCCAGGCATCCCCCCCCTCGCTGTAGTCCTCACGCACCGTCCCCCACTGCCTCTCGCTCAGGTAGGGACCCCATTTCTTCCAGGGGATATTCTTCTCCCGGGCCTCTTCGAGGCGGTTTTTTTCTGCACTCATGAGCTATCCTCCTTCTTCAGCCGAAAAGAAGGCTGAGCATATATTGCGTATGCGTCTGCCCGGTTGGAACGTCGATGGGTTTAGAACTTCAAAGAAAAGAGAGGGACTCTTTTTACCCACTGGTTAGAGTAGGCAAATGATACTGAGAAAGGCTATCGGGCATTGGATCATTAGATGCCTCGCAATACCTTGGAGTGCATACAGGCGCGTGACCATGGCCGGCCACAAAGCGACCGGCAGCCATACTGCCTGTATCTCACCCACGGCTCCTCGTTTTCGATGAACATCGGTTTCCGCCGTCCCATCGAAGGCAGCGTGTTTGGTCGTTGCCATTCCATTGATATATTCTATCAAATATCGTACGATACCTACCAACGTAAAAATCAAATCCCTGTAACCCCGGACAAGCGGCATGAATTCGACGACGGAGATCCTGTATCCGAGAAGAAATGGGAAACATCTTGCGGCTGAGAGGGGTTAAGATGCTACCCGTAAAGTTCGACCTCCGGCTGCGGAAAGAATCGGACAGGGAGGGCCTGGTTCGCAAGATTACTCCCCTTTGTCTCGCCTTTCTACTTCTTCTCTCTTCATCCGGGCTCGCCTCCTTGCCCAAGGAGTCGAAGCGGGTCCTCCTGCTCTACAGCGAGGAAAAGGCGGACCCGGCCCACGAGTTGACTGACCAGGGAATCCGTGCGGTCTTTCGGTCGAATCAGTTGTTCAACGTCCAGTTGTACACCGAGTACCTGGATCTGACCCGGTTCAGCGGTCCCGATAACACCCATGCAGTGGCCGAGTACTTGCGCCGCAAGTATGCTGTTTCAAAGATCGACGTCATCATCAGCGTCTACCCCGCGGCGTTGGACTTCCTGATGCGTGAGGAGGTCTTTTACGGAGTGCCCCTCGTCGTCTGTGAAATTTTTCGGCCCTTTGCCGAGAGCCTGGACCGCTCCCCGTGGCGCAGCTTCACCACCGGCGTCGTCGTAGAGAGCAACATCGCAGACTTGCTGGATGGCGTTTTTCGGATGAAGCCCGGTACGAAGCGCGTTGCCCTGGTGGCGGGGACATCGGGCAACGACGCCCGCAGCGAGATGATCTTTCGCAATGCTCTCAAGCCCTATGCGGGGAAGATCGAGCTGATCGACCTGGCAAAGATGCCGATGCAGGAGATCCTGGCCCGGGTTGGCTCTCTTCCCCCGGACACTGTCGTCCTCTACTCGACCATCTTCAGGGATGGAGCAGGCCGGAGCTTTGCCCCCCGCGAGGCGCTCTCACTCGTTTCCCGGGCCGCGAATGCGCCTGTGTTTGGCCTCTACGAGCCGCAACTGGGCTTTGGCATTGTCGGAGGGCGGCTGGTAGGCTTTGAGCTGCAGGGGAGAGAATCGGCTGCACTTGCGCTTCGTATCATGGGAGGGGAGTCCCCGGCATCTATCCCCTTTGCTGGCGAGCAGGCATACATCAATGCATACGACTGGCGTGAGCTCGAACGCTGGGGGATCAGCGAGACGGTGTTGCTGCCCGGCAGTATTGTGAAATTCAAGCCCCCGTCCATCTGGGAAGACCACTGGCCGGTGATCCTCGGCGGCATATTCTTCATGGTGATGGAAGCTCTTCTTATTGTAAGTCTCTTCGTGAATTTCCGTAAAATCAAGCTGTCGGATGCAAGAATCCGAAAGGCCAAGGATGAATACCGGGAACTCGCGGGGCGACTTCTGACCGCCCAGGAAACCGAACGACGCCGGTTGGCCCGTGAACTGCACGATGATCTCAGTCAAAGATTGGCTGCTTTGGCCATTGAGGCAGGATTCCTCGAACGGGAGTCGCCATCACTCTCACAGGCGGCTGCCGCCAAGGTGCAGGAGATAAGGGAAGGACTGGTTAACCTGTCAGGCAATGTCCATGACATCTCGCGCCACCTCCACCCGTCGATCTTGGAAGACCTGGGGTTGGCTGACGCGATCCGATCCGAATGTGATGGCCTGGCTCGCCGTGAGCCAATCGAAGTACATTTTGAATCGAGGGATTGTCCGCCCCGCATCCCGCTGCATATCGGCCTTTGTCTTTACCGGATTACCCAGGAGAGCCTGCGAAACATCGTCAAGCATGCCCGGGCAACCAAAGTCGATGTTTCCTTGACCGGAGGGAAAGAGATAATCCATCTGCTGATCAAAGACAACGGAAGAGGATTCAATCCTGATCACGTATTCGATGAGCGGGGGTTGGGCTTGATCAGCATGCGAGAGCGGGTGCGCCTCATCCAGGCAGAAATGATCATCCGGTCCCAACCGGGACAGGGAACCGCAATAGAAATACAAGCTCCACTATGGGAAGTGGCGGACAGACTTGCTGTCCAATCGGAGGAGCCCCTGTGAGCAAGGCAAGAGTACTCTTGGCAGACGACCACAGGATTGTCATCGAGGGCCTGAAGAAGCTTCTGGAGCCTGAGTATGATGTGGTGGGAACGGTCGAGGATGGAAGGGCACTGATCGCCGCTGTGGGCGAGCTTAAGCCGGATGTCGTCGTGGCGGATATTTCCATGCCGCAACTCAACGGCATTGAAGCCGTCCGTCAAATCACACAGAAGCACCCGCGCGTTAGGGTGGTTATGCTGACCATGCATCAGGACGTGCAGTATGCGGTCAGGGCATTTGAGGCAGGGGCGTCCGGTTTTGTGCTCAAAGTTTCGGCGCCCAGTGAATTGACGACGGCGATCGGTGAAGCCCTCAAAGGCAAAACCTATGTGACACCGGCCATTGCCGGAGACCTCATCCACTCGTACCGGGAGGGGAAGGAGACGCCGGAGATTGGCTTTCGCCAGCTTTCACCCCGTCAGCGTGAAATCCTGCAGCTGGTCGCCGAGGGCCGTTCGGCAAAGGAAATCGGCAAAATGCTCAATATCTCAACCAGAACCGTCGAATCTCACAAGTACCAGATCATGGAAGTTTTGAATGTCAAGACGAGCGCCGAATTGGTCCAGTTCGCCATCAAACACGGGATGATCTCGATTTAGTCCGCAATACCCACCAGTAATTTTTCAATGAATAGTAAGTAATTTTACGGATTGTCTTTCCCCCGGCCCCGGGTATCATCCAGTCCAAGACAATCCATGAAGTTCCGGGGAAAAGAGAAAACCACGGCAAACGCAGGGTGCGGAATCAGAGCATCGAGGTTGCGAGCTTCGTGGCGGGTCCGGAAGCGGCTTCTGCATTTTCAGTCATATAACATGCCATACATGGATAAAGGAGAAGGAGACAATGAAAAGGAATGGAAGGTATGCGGTCCTGGTAGTTGCGATAGCGGTCCTATGCCTGGGCCTTGCGGCCTGCGCAACCGCTCCTGTGTCACAATCCCAGAAAGCCGAACAGCAGAATGACGTGCGCAATATGTCAAAGACCGCGCTAAGTCTGCTTTACGAGAAATACCCGGGTACACGGGACGTGATTGCGAAAGCAAAAGGCTATGCGGTCTTCAGCGACTTCGGCTTCAAGATCATGTTCGGGGGCGGGGCTCAGGGTGCGGGCATCGCCATTGACAATGCGACCCAGCGGGAGACTTTCATGAAGATGATCGAGCTTCGGCCGGGTCTGGGTGTGGGGGCCGAAAAGTTCTATCTGGTTCTCGTCTTCAACAACGCTGCGGCGTTCAACGACTTCTTGACGTCCGGCTGGGACATCGGAGCCGACGCGATGGCGACGGCCAAGGTCCAGACCACCGGCGCGGACGAGAAGGGCGGAGTGTCCCTGTCTGATGGTGTCGACCTGTACCAGCTTTCTGATCAGGGTGTTATCATCGGTATCAGTATCACGGGCACAAAGTTCTACAAGGACGATGACCTGAACTGAGATGCGGGGGTCGAGTGCCTGGCGGCCAGGAGAGATCGAATGACATCCCACGGGATCGATGCTGTCAGAGGGCAGGGTCAGGCGTGACCCTGCCCGCGATGACCGATTATGATTTTCGACGCTGATCCGAATGGCTGCCCTGAGCCTTTCAGGAGCAAGCTTGGGGGTGGCCCTGCACTGTCCGACAGGTCAAATTCCAACTGTAAAGGCATCTGCCAAGGGTTTTAAGAGAATCTCCCGTGGAGGGGCCTTGTGAATAAAAAACGAAGTGTAATTTTGGCCGACCGGCATCCGAGCCTGTTGGAAGGCATTCGGAGTTTGCTTGAGACCCTGTTCGACTACGTCGTGATGGTCGCCGATGAGGACTCCCTTCAGGAAGCCATGGATAGGCTCAGGCCGGACCTTGTGGTCATCGATCTTTCATTCCCGATCACCCGGGAGCGCAATGTAGCCCTCTGGCTGAGGAAATACGACCAAGGGTTGCGGTTCATCGTGTTGAGCGCCGATGACGATCCGACGGCGGTGGACCAATGTATGGCGTCAGGGGCTTCAGGACTTGTGCTCAAAAGATCGATTGTGACAGATCTCATCCCTGCAGCGTCAGAGGTGCTGCAAGGCCGCACCTTTGTGCCCTGTTCCACGAGAAGTCCATCGGCGAAGTGACGAGGATCATGAAAGAATCCCAATGAACAAACAGAACATTCAGGCTCGTGGAATTTGACAGGACACCATAAGCAGTGAACGATTCAGATCAACAGGCTCCAATGAGCGGCATGACGGATAACACGATCCCGGGCAGGATATGCATCTATCCTGGCGGGCCGGTGCTCCGTATGTGCGTGGCGGTGAAACCCACGGCGCCTTCTGTAGCCTCGATTGCAATTGCTGCTGCCACCTCTGAAAGGAACAGCGGCTGGGTAGGCCGAAGCAGTGGCGCATCTCCGATGATCTACTCGAGACGTTCATCGGCCGGACAAGGGCATGAATTCGAAGACGGGAATCACGTGCCCGAGACGAATTGGGAAGGATCTATAGGAGTTATGCCCCAACGCCGATGAGAGACAAAAAGAAAGGAGAAAGCAATGAAGTTCATGTGCAGAGTTCTAATCCTCACAGTTGCACTGGCCGCTGCGCTGGCAATGGCCGCAGGGTCGGCTGAGGCGCAGAAGAAACCCAACATCCTGATCATCTGGGGCGACGACATCGGCTTCTTCAACATCAGTGCCTACAACATGGGCATGATGGGCTACAAGACACCCCACATCGACCGCATCGGCAAGGAAGGCGCGGTCTTCACCGACTGGTACGGCCAGCAGAGCTGCACTGCCGGACGAGCGGCGTTCATCACCGGGCAGTCGCCCATCCGCACCGGCCTCACCAAGGTCGGCCTGCCCGGCGCAAAGGAAGGCCTGACCAAGGCCGACCCGACCCTCGCCGAGTTGCTCAAGCCGCACGGCTACGCGACCGGCCAGTTCGGAAAGAACCACCTGGGCGACCGAAACGAGATGCTTCCCACGGTTCACGGTTTCGATGAGTGGCTCGGCAACCTCTACCACCTGAATGCCGAGGAGGAGCCGGAGAATGTGGACTACCCGGGCGACAAAATGATGGCCAACGGCAAGACCTTTAAACAGAACTTCGGCCCGCGCGGCGTGCTGCACTGCTTTGCTTCTGACAAGGACGATACGACTATCGACCCGCGCTTCGGCAAGGTGGGCAAGCAGAAATGCGAAGACACCGGCCCGCTGACAAAGAAGCGGATGGAGACGATTGACGATGAAGTCACCGCCGGGGCAATCAAGTTCATGGACAAGGCGGTGAAGGACGGCAAGCCGTTCTTTGTCTGGTGGAACTCCTCCCGCATGCACGTCTTCACGCACCTCAGCCCGAAGTGGAAAGGCAAGACTGGCCTGGGCGTCTACGCCGACGGCATGGTCGAGCACGACACCGATGTCGGTCTGCTGCTCGATGAACTGAAGAAACTCGGCATCGAGGACAACACCATCGTCATGTATTCCACCGACAACGGCGCAGAATTTTTCAACTGGCCCGACGGCGGCACCACGATCTTCCGCGGCGAAAAGAACACGCAGTGGGAAGGCGGCTTCCGCGTCCCGACGCTTATCCGCTGGCCCGGTGTCATCAAGCCCGGCACCGTCATCAACGACTTTGGCGCCCACGAGGACATGATGCCGACATTGCTTGCGGCGGCGGGCGACACCACGGTCAAGGAAGACCTGCTCAAAGGGAAGAAGATCGGCAACATGACCTACAAGGTCCACCTCGACGGCTACAACCTGCTGCCTTTCCTGAAAGGCGAAGTGAAGGAATCGCCGCGGCATGAGTTCATCTACTGGACCGACGGCGGCAGCGTCGCGGCGCTGCGCTACGGCAACTGGAAGTTGACCTTTTTGCGGCAGAACTCCGTGGGTATCAAGGTCTGGGAAACCCCGTTCGAAGAGCTGCGCTGGCCGATGCTGACCAATCTGCGCATGGATCCCTTCGAGCGCGCCTGTGATGAATCCACCGGTCACCCGCAATGGGCCGCGGAGCGCATGTTTGTGCTCGGACCCGCAGGCTACTATGTCGGGCAGTGGTTGCAGAGCTTCCGCGAATTCCCGCCGCGCATGAAGCCCGGCAGCTTCAGCCTCGATCGCGTCATGGAGTCGGTGACAACACACGGCAAAGGCAGCAACTGACGCCGCGCTTGATGCGAAACTGATCAATGCATGAGCTGGCGCCCGCCGTCATTATGGCGGCGGGTGGCTCATCTTAACGTATGGAGGCGAGCATGAAACGAAGAATGCAGGGAATAGCAATTGTTTTTGCCTTAATTATTGTCGGTCTTGGGCTCGTCGTCGGCCCGGCACTTGCGGCAGGCCAGAAAAAGCCCAACATCCTGATCATCTGGGGCGACGACATCGGCCAGTCCGATATAAGCGCCTACTCGATGGGACTGATGGGCTTTCGCACGCCCAACATCGACCGTGTTGCAAAAGAAGGCATGATCTTTACCGACTACTATGCCGAGCAGAGCTGCACCGCCGGCCGGGCCTCGTTTATCACCGGCCAGTCCGGTTTGCGCACAGGCCTGACCAAGGTTGGTTTGCCAGGTGCTACGTTAGGGTTGCAAAAGGAAGACCCGACGATTGCCGAGTTGCTCAAGCCGCTCGGTTATGCCACCGGCCAATTCGGCAAGAATCACCTGGGCGATCGTAACGAGTACCTGCCCACCGTGCACGGTTTTGACGAGTTCTACGGTAACCTGTACCACCTGAACGCGGAGGAAGAGCCGGAACTGCCTGACTACCCGAAAGATCCGGCGTTCCGTGCAAAGTATGGCCCCCGTGGCGTGATGGACTGTAAGGCCTCGAGCACGGACGATCAGACGGTGGACCCGCGCTTCGGCAAGATCGGCAAGCAGGTCTGCACGGACACTGGTCCCCTGACCAAGAAACGGATGGAAACAATCGACGATGACGTCGCCAACCGGGCCGTGGATTTCATCCAGCGGCAAAACAAGGCGGGCAAGCCAGTATTTGTCTGGGTGAACTTCTCACACATGCACTTCCGCACCCACCCGAAGCCGGAGAGCATCGGCCAGGCGGGGCGCTGGCAGAGCCCGTACCACGACACCATGATCGACCACGATAAGAATGTCGGCACGGTCCTCAAGGTGCTGGATGACCTGGGCATCGCGGACAACACCTTCGTCATGTACTCCACTGACAACGGCCCGCATATGAACAGCTGGCCCGATGGTGCGATGACGCCGTTCCGTAACGAGAAAAACTCGAACTGGGAAGGCGCCTACCGGGTGCCGGCCATGGTCCGTTGGCCGGGCAAGATCAAACCGGGCAGTGTGTCCAACCAGATAGTCGCTCACCTCGATTGGCTGCCGACATTTCTTGCCATAGCCGGTGATACACAAGTGAAAGAAAAATTACTCAAGGGCTACAAGGTTGGAAACATGACCTACAAGGTCCATCTGGATGGTGACAACCTCGTCCCCTACCTGACCGGCCAAGTCGAGAAGAGCCCACGGGAATCGTTCCTGTACATCAATGACGACCAGCAACTTACTGGTTTGCGCTACGACAACTGGAAACTCGTGTTCATGGAGCAGCATGCCCCCGGGACGTTGCTGGTCTGGGCCAACCCATTTACCACGCTCCGCGTGCCGAAGCTCTTCAATCTCCGGACCGACCCGTACGAGCGCGCGGACATCACGTCTAATACATACTACGATTGGTTTCTTGATCACGCCTTCCTGCTGGTGCCCGCCCAGGACTATGTGGGCCGGTTCCTGATGACCTTCAAGGAGTATCCGCAGCGGCAGAAGGCGGCAAGCTTCAACATGGATGAAGTTCTTCAGAAACTGAAGGAA
>DATJPI010000252.1:0-11745 GCA_035506495.1 Syntrophales bacterium | reverse complement strand
CCTCGGTGGCATAGAATTTTGCAATAGAAGCGGATATGGTGGGATCCATCCCCGAGTCGTTTTCCCACGCGGCTTTCCAGGTAAGAAGCCTCGCCGTCTCCACCTTCTGGTACATCTCGGCGATCTTGAAATCGATGGCCTCGAAGTCGGACAGCCGCGCGCCGAATGCTCTACGCTTTTTGGCGTAGTCAACGGCCAACTCCATTGCTGTTCGGGCCGCGCCCACGCCAAATGAGCCAATGATCGGCCGGGTCCTGGCGAACGTCGTCATGGCCATCGCGAACCCTTCGCCTGGCTGCGCCAGGACATTTTCCGCCGGCACGCGACAGTTCGTCAGGTGAATCCCCGCTGTGTTGGATCCGCGCTGGCCCAACTTGGGGATTGTCTCACCGACCTTGACGCCGTTCCAGCCCTTCTCGATGAGAAATGCCGCGATGCCCTTGTGGCTCAGCGAGGGGTCGACGGTGGCGAAGATGGTATAGTAGTCGGCGACCCCCGAGTTGGTGATCCAGTATTTCGTTCCGTTCAGGATGTAGTCTTCACCCGACTTTTCGGCCTTGCACTTCATGCCCGCCACGTCCGAGCCGGCCAACGGCTCCGAGGTGGCAAAACAGATGAGTTTGAAGTCATTCACCAGGACGGGGAGATACTTCTCCTTGAGCCTCTCGTTTTTGCTCAGCAGAAGAGGTTCGGTGCCCAGCGAATTATCGAAAATTGACGTGGCGATTCCCGAACAGGCCGCCGAGATCTCCTCGACGATCAAGGCGCTGTCCAGCATGCCGCGTCCCTGCCCGCCGAATTTTTTCGGGATCGTCAGGTTCATGATTCCCTGCTCCCAGGCTTTTTTGAGAATGTAGAGGGGCAGATCGTCTTTCTTGTCATAGTGCCAGGCAATCGGAAGCACCTCTTCGAGCGCAAAGCGCCGTGCCTTGTCTCTGAGTTCGACCTGTTCGGCTGTGAGGGCGAAATTCAGCATGGAAGACCTCCTTTAGAGCATCGGGCGTTGATGGTCGTGATGAGTGGCGAATTCGGCTGCACGCGGTTGATCGGCAGCCTGATGATAGATAGTAAGTCGAAACGCACCCGTTATCAAGCCGATCTTCGCAAGGCGGAGAGACATGGTCAGGACAAGGCTGCTCACGGGCTACTCAGTCGGTAGGGTTATTTCATGTCGCCCGGTGAGGCGTAATAAAGGATTGACAGCACGCCCACAGTCCTGTAGCCTCGGACCGCTTCACATTGCCGCTCCTTATTTGAACATCCCTTGAGCACAAGGAGGGGAGGGACGCGAATGAGGAAACGACAGACTTGCCTGTGGGCGTGCCTGATCTTCTTCTGCTTGACTGTTCTGCTAGCCTCACCCTTGCAGGCCGCGGACCGCTACCGGGTGAAGCCCGGCGACAGCCTGCACAAGATCGCGAAAAAGTATCATATCAGCGTGGATGCCCTCAGGGAAGCCAATTCTCTCGACGGAGAGGGTTTGAGGCCTAACCAGATCCTCGTCATCCCCGGCGGCAAATCGCCCCCAAAAACCACGCAAAACATCGCGAAGAAAAATAGCAAACCCGATGCGGCCGTCTATGTCGTGAAGAAAGGCGATGCACTCTCCCGTGTCGCGGAAAGCACAGGAGTGTCAGCCGCCGGAATCAGGCAAATCAATGGGCTGCACTCGTCGAAATTGAAATCCGGTCAGAAACTGTTTCTGCAGAAAACCCCTGCGCGAGTCGCAGAAGCCGGAGAGGATCTCGAAGAGGAGGGGTCCATCGAAGTGGGTGAATTTGCTGCAGGCAGCGAGACCCGCGACAGAGAAGGGGGCATCGCACCCATCGAACTGTCCCGATGGAGAGAGCCGGGGGAGCGCGACCTGTTCGTCAGAGTCGTGAAATCCTACGAGGGCGTGCCCTACAAACTCGGCGGGAATTCAATGCGGGGAATAGACTGCTCGGCCTTCACAAAAAAAGTGTACAGCGTCTTTCGGATCGATCTGCCCCGAACGGCCAGGGAACAGTTACAGCAGGGAAAGCGCGTCGGTAGAAATGAGCTGGACACGGGGGATCTCGTGTTCTTTCAGACGCGGCGGAACCGAATTCATGTGGGGATATTCCTGGGCGGGAGCGAATTCTTCCACCTCTCATCACGAAACAGGGCAGGAAAGGTGGATAATATCGAATCCGCCTATTTCAGCAGCCGGTTTCTCAGCGGAGTGAGACTGATAGAAAAGGAGCAGGGCCAGAAGGCGGAGAAGACCGCACTGCCTCTCAAGCCGGAGGAGGGCCAAACTCCTGTCTCGCTTCGTCAAGCTCCGCGCACGCCGGAGGGCTGATCGGATAAGGATTGAGCTGTTTCGATTCAGGTTTCACGCGTTCGGAGACGTCAACCCGGAGGCGTATTGCGCTCTGCACCGGGTGCGATACTCCCCCTGAACGTCATTTTGAGCTCGTAGACGCCCGCCGCGACCCGCTTTTCCATGTCAAATCCCATCTTCTCGAAAACGTGCAGCATGGGTCTGTTCTCCAGCAGGACCTCGGCCGTAAATCCTAATAAGCCCTGCCTTCTGGCAAGGTAGGTAAGATAGCCGAGCAGTTCCTGGCCGATGCCCTGGTTCTGGTGGTTATCGCGAACGGCAAAGGCGACTTCCGCCATATGGGAGTCCGCCTCGATTTCATACTGCCCGAGACCGACGATCTCCTCCTTCTCTTCCTCTTCGACGACAGCCAGGATCTCCATTTTTTTCAGGTAGTCGATAACGACGAAGTCCTGGAGCCGCTCATGCGGCATGTCCTGTCGATAGGAGATAAACCGGCGGTACATGCTGTTGTCCGACAGGGAATAGAAGAAATCTTTGAGCAACGGCTCGTCGCTGATCTTTACAGGCCGGAAGAACAGGTTGAGTCCTTTCGGGGTGGTCCTGTAGCCTTCGAGATGCTCCGGGTAGATGCCGCGCTCGCCGGGTATGAAGGCTTGATCCTTGTAGATGAGCCCTGCTTTCCGCGCCTCGTCGATGAGCCAGGACTTGAACTTAGGGTGCGCAATGGAGATGAGTTCCATGGCCCGCTCGCGGACGTTCTTGCCCTGCAGGTAGGCAATCCCCCATTCGGTGACCACATACTGAACGTCTCCCCGCAGCACCGTGGCTCCCGCGCCCTCCTTGAGGAAGGGCACAATCCGGGAGACGACGTCGCAGGCCGCAGTGGACTGGATCGTGAGGATCGTCTTGCCGTTTTTCGCCATGGCCGCCCCACGCATGAAATCCGCCTGGCCGCCAATGCCGCTGTAGAAGGTCTTGCCGATCGACTCGGCCGTGGCCTGGCCGGTGAGATCGATCTCCAGGCAGCTGTTGATGGCCACCATATTGTCCTGCCGGGCGATGAGGAGGGGATTGTTGGTGTAGTCGATCGTCCGGAAATCGATGGAGGGATTGTCGTGGAGGTACTCGTAAGTGGATTGCTTCCCCATGCAGAACGTAGCCACGGTTTTGCCTCGATTGACGGTCTTGCGGGAATTATCAATCACACCCAGCCTCATCAGCTGTGCGATGCCGTCGGTGAAGAGTTCCGTGTGGACCCCCAGATGCTTCTTCACAGAAAGGTTGGAGATGATGGCATTGGGGATCGTCCCGTAGCCGACCTGAATCGTGTCGCCGTCCTCGATAAGCCTGGCTACGTATTGGCCGATGCGCTGGGCGATTTCCGTGTCCGACTCCGGGGTGTACTCCAGAAGCGGCTCGTCGTAATGCACGAGAAAATCAACGTCATTGATGTGAATGAACGTGTCGCCGTGCACCCGGGGCATGTAGGTGTTGACCTGGGCCACGACGACGCGAGCGACGTCAGCGGCCGCCTTTACGATATCTACGCTCACCCCGAGACTCATGTAACCGTGCTCATCGGGAAGTGAGGTCTGAATGAGGGCAACATCCACCCGGTCGAGGCCGCGGTAGAACAGGCCCGGCACCTGGGAGAGAAAGATAGGTGTGTAGTCCGCCAGCCCCTTGTTGATGGCCCCGCGGGTGCTGTCGCCGATGAAAAAAGAGTTCAGGCGAAAATTGGACTTGAATTTCTCATCGGCATAGGGGGCGACCCCCAGGGTCCTCACGCTGAGAACCTCGGCGTCGAAGAAAGCCTTCGGGTTGCTCTTCACATAGCGAACCATCGAATGGACCAAGTGCTGCGGCTCGGCGCAGGCCGAGGCGATGAAAATCGTGTCTCCCCGGTTGATGTTGCTGAAGATGGTTTTTTCCGATGCAAATTTTGCCGGGTAGCGATGCCGCCAGGCCTCAAGTAGGGTCACATCCTGTTTCATGATCTGGGCTCTTTCGGGTATCGAGATTAAAAAAAGTAAATCAAGTGTAGGCCCGGCCCCGGGGAGAGTCAAGGGCGGAAATGGCCGTTGCCGTCGGTTCCATTTTCCCTTGCGTCCGGATGGGGCAAACTGTATAAAAAAAGAGAGAGGTTTGTTCCATTCGTGCTCACCGACGGCACATTCGAATTGATTCCAGCACTATAGAGAGGAGGATCCATGGAATTCAAGCCCCGCGCAAAACGTTCGCTCACTGACATCATCGAAGCTCAGGCAAAAAAATGGGAGATGAATGAGAAAAAGAAATTCAAGCAGACCATACGTCCCTGCATTGCCATCTCGCGCCTTCCGGGAAGCGGCGGATGGTTCCTCGCGCAGAGGGTGGCCAAAGACCTGAAGATGGACTACTGGGACCGGCAGATCATCGACGAAGTGGCCAAAAGCGCCAAGGTCAGCAAGCGTCTGCTTACGTCTCTGGACGAGCAGGACAAGAGCATGCTCGACGACTGGATCGAATCCCTGGGCGAGCGGCATCTCTGGCCCTATGAGTTCATGGAGCATCTCACCAAGGTCATCGGCACGATCGGTGCCCATGGGAATGCAGTGATCGTGGGGCGCGGAGCCGGCTTCATCCTGCCGCCGGAAGCCTGCCTTCGGGTTCTCGTCATCGCTCCGCTCGAGGTGAGGGTGAACAATGTCTCCGGTTTCTTCAAGGTCTCGAAGGAGGATGCAAAGCAGCGGATTCTTACTGTCGAATCGGAACGGATTGCCTTTGCGCGGAAGTATTTCAACCTGGACCCGCTGGACCCCAACCACTATGATCTGGTTATCAACTCGCAGTATTTCCTTCTGGACCAGGCCTCGAAGATCATCGTAGAGGCTTACAATTCGAGAGATTGGCAGGACTTTTCGGCAAAGAGGGTCATCAAATAAAGGGTCCAGGGGACAGGGTGTAGGGTACAGGAAGACAGAAAGCACAGACGGAAACCCCGCCAGTAGACGGGGTTTCTTTTCGCCGTCTCAAGGAGGAGAAAGGAAGTTTTCCTTGACCGGCTTTCGCAATTCCCCTAATATTCCTCCCTTCTGGAAGCTAACACGAAATAGATAATGAGGAGAAGACCATGAAGATCATTCTTTTGGGAGCTCCCGGTGCAGGGAAGGGCACTGTCGCGAAATTGCTTACCGACTATGATGGGTCTGTACAGATATCCACGGGGGATATTCTGAGAGCCGCTGTGCGCGAAGGGACAGACCTGGGGAAAGAGGCCAAGGCCTATATGGAACGTGGGGACCTCGTGCCCGATTCCCTGATTATGAAGATCATGGGGGTGAGGCTCCAGGAGCCCGACTGTGCGAAAGGCTTTATCCTCGATGGATTTCCTCGGACGATCGCTCAGGCCGATGCCCTGAAGGAACTACTCAAGAAACTGAACCTGAAACTCGACATGGTGGTGAACCTCGAGGTGCCCCGCGAAGTGATCCTGGACCGCCTTACAACGCGCCGAACCTGCTCGAATCCATCCTGCCAGGAGATTTACAACGTGAAGAGCATGCCCCCGGCAGCCGACGGGACGTGCAAGAAGTGCGGAAGCAAGGTCGTGCAGCGAGACGATGAGACGGAGACGGCCATTCTGTTCAGGCTCGAGACGTACAATCAGAAAACGGCGCCCCTGATCGGGTTTTACGAGAAGGAGGGGCTTTTGAAGAGCTTCACGTCACTCTCGAGCGCCGACACGGTTGAGGCGGTGAAGAAGGCATTGAAAAAAGGGTAAAGAGTAAAGGGTAAAGGGTAAAGGGTAAAGGGTAAAGGGTAAAGGGTAAAGGGTAATCCCCCTGGTGTACCTGTCGCTATAGATGGGAAGGCCGGGGGGATTTTTCATGGTGCATCGGCCCGGGATGGATTAAAATCGTCCTCTCTGCAGGAGAAAAGAATTGCCAATCGATTACAGGAAAGATCTCAACCCGGAGCAGTACCGCGTCGTCGCGGCTGAAGGGGGTCCCATGCTCGTCATTGCGGGCGCGGGAAGCGGCAAAACGCGGACCCTGACATACCGGGTGGCCCGGCTGATCGAAAGGGGCACACCGCCGGAGCGCATCCTCCTGGCCACCTTCACGAACAAGGCCGCCCGCGAGATGCTGGGGAGGGTTGAACTGCTGTCGGGAGTGGATGTGAGGAGACTCTGGGGCGGGACTTTCCATCACATCGCGAATCGGGTCTTGAGGCGACACGGCAATTTGCTGGGTTACGGCCGCAACTACTCCATCATGGACACGGACGACACGAAATCGCTCCTGAATGCCTGTGTTGCGGAAGCGGGGATAGACACGAAGTCAGGCCGTTTCCCCAAAGGGGATGTCCTGGGTGAGATCGTCGGCTATTCCGTCAACACCATGAGCCCCCTGGAGGAGGTCGTCGGGCTGAAATATTCGCATTTCAGTCATCTCGTCGAGGACGTCATCCGTATTTCCCTGGCCTACCGGGAGCGGAAGAAATCGCTCAACCTGATGGATTTCGACGACCTGCTGGCAAACTGGCTTGAACTGCTGCGCAGCAGGCCGGAAATCCTCCGGGAATACTCAGAGAGGTTCCTGCACGTTCTGGTAGACGAGTATCAGGACACCAACAGCCTGCAGGCGGCGATTCTCGATCTTCTCAGCTCCGGACACCGAAATCTCATGGTTGTCGGCGACGATCACCAAAGCATCTACTCCTTCCGGGGCGCAAATTTCGAGAACATCATCCGATTTCCGAACCGCTACCCCGATGTAAAAGTCTACAAACTGGAGACCAACTACCGCAGTACGCCGCAGATCCTGGAACTGGCCAACCGCAGCATTGTCAGGAACCGGGATCAATTTCAGAAGGAATTGCGGGCCATCCGCAAGAGCGGCTTCAAGCCGGTCTACGTTCCAGTACGCAACGTCACGATGCAGGCAGCCTTTGTGGCCAGGCGGATCATGGATCTCGTCATGGAAGGAATCCCCATCCGGGAAATCGCTGTCCTTTACCGGGCTCACTTCCACTCCATGGAGCTCCAGATGGAACTCACCCGTCGCGGGATTCCCTTCGAGATCCGCTCCGGCATCCGGTTCTTCGAGATGGCCCACGTGAAGGATATCACATCCTACCTGAGGGTGCTCGTGAACCCCCTCGACGAGGCGGCCTGGAAAAGGGTGCTCGGGCTGTATGAAAAAGTGGGGAGAGTCACGGCAGATCGGGTCTGGAAGGCATTGGCAGCCGAGAGAGACCCTCTGGCGGCGATCCGGGATCCCGCCTGGGTGAAACGCGTCGGCAAGGCGGCAGCAAGCGGTCTTCTCCGGCTGAGCGAGACCATTGCGCTTTTGTGCGAAAAGATTGCCGAGCAGGCGCCGGCCGATCTCATCCATCTGCTTCTGAATCGGGGGTATCGTGAGGATCTGCAGGAGCGATACGCAGACAGCTTCTCGCGGGAGGAGGACCTGGTGCAACTGGCCCATTTCTCGGGACAGTTTTCGAGTCTGACGGACTTTCTCGCCGAGCTTTCCCTTTTGACAAACACGACGGAGAGCCAGGAGTCCGTCTCCGAGGAGAAGGACCGGGTGATCCTGAGCTCCATTCACCAGGCCAAAGGACTGGAGTGGTCCGCGGTTTTCATCATCTGGTGTGCCGAGGGCATGATCCCGCTGGCCCGTGCCCTGAACGAGACGGGTGGGGAAGAAGAAGAGCGTAGGCTTTTCTACGTGGCCACCACACGCGCAAAGGACCAGCTTTACCTCTGCCACCCCCTGATCGACTATTCCCGCGGGATGGGAATGGTGCCCCTGAGGCCGTCACGCTTCATCGAGGAACTCGAGCAGGATACAGACCATCCGACGGAGTTGCCGTACGAGCAGTGGATCATTGATGAGGACTAGGGTACAGGGTATGGGGTACAGAGTATAGGGTACAGGGTATAGGGTTAGGGAAAGACCACATTAATGAAGTCTAGATAAAAGGATCGAGGATAAAATATCCCCGATCCTTTTTTTGTTCATAACCCTTGACCCTTTACCCTGAACCCTTTCTTCTCAGAACGCGAAGCTTAAGCTGATGCCGCCGTAGAGGAAGTTGTCGTCCTGGCCGTTCTTGCTTCGACCCTTCATTTCGTTCTTCGCATCATCGCACAGGGGGAACACCCAGGACACGGTCGGCGCGATGGTCAGGTACTTCACCGGCGTGATGGGCAACGTGGCCGATAACACACCGTCATGGAAATTGCTGTATTTGTCGTTTGTCGGCTGCGCGTTACTGTTGTACTTCGGGTACGTCGACGCGTCATCACTCAGGAGGTAGCTTCCCGAGGCGGCCAGTTTGAGAGCGACCATCTTGCTGAACTCAAAGGTATGAGAGATCCCAAGGAGAAAATACGTTTGGTGATAGTGGTCGATTTCTTTGTACACTGTGAGTGTGGGGGATAGGAGCACATTGCCTGCTATCGTCACGAATATTTCCTGCGAGTCGAGCGGGTCGGCTGCGCCCGCATAGGGAGCGTTCAGAGAATAGTAGATATAGCCGATGCCGGCCGTAACGGGCCCAAAGGTTTTCATATACGAGAGCGTAAGATCCGTCTCCGTCCAGTTGCTGGAATAACTAGAACCCGTCGACGAGTAGGGGTTCGTATCCAGGTTTCCCCATAGATTGGCCGAGAAGCCTTTATATCCCAGCGTCATGGAAGGCTGAATGACGAGGCTGTTCTTCGTCTGCTGCTGCCCTCTCCATATGTAGGCGCTGAGAAACGAAGCAGTGAAATCGAAAGTCGGTGTTTCCGCGGCCACCGCTTTTTCCTCCGCTGCCGACGGTCCCTCGCCCGGAATGGTCGGCTGCGCGAGAGATTCTGCGATCAAGCTGAATGTCAAAACCAGGATGATAAGCGATGCGATAAAGAGTCTGATGATGCGATCCGATAAAGCCGTTGTCATATTCAAATCTCCTTCCGGATGTAATTGCCGTTCTGAGGCCGTCCGATGCGGTAAGGCTAATCAACAAGGAGGGGACCGCAAGCCCAACCGTGGGGGGAGGTGGCAGGACCTGCGGCTCGAGCACGTTTTTCATGGCGGCTCTCGGGATTCTTCTAGAACAAGGCTTGTGCCATTACGGAAGGAAAATAAATAAAAGTGCGTAACTATCTGGTATGATTAGAGATAAATGATGATGGGGAAAGCGGTGAACTGCGGCTTGAATGGCAATTATGGCAACATATATGTTTAATTTACATAAATATCAAACAGATATGTATAATTATAAAATATAGAAACGATCATGAACCGTAATACAGAAAGGGCGGCAATATAGCAGCAGTCCCTCTTTTGAAACAGTTATAGCAGGAAACCGGAGTCCTGACGCCGGAAGCCCTCCGGCGCTTGCGCCCGCCCGCTAGAACCAGTGGTCCGACTTTTTCTTCGCCTCGTACTCCGCTTTGAGAGCCCGTTCTGTGGCCTCCGAGATGAGATCCACGCTCTTGGTCCATTCTTCGAACCGGATGTCCACGCCGAAGACGCCCCGGATTTCGTCGTGCTCGTCCAGGATCGGCGCCGAGACGGTGATGCACAGGGCGCCGGTCATCTTGGAGATGTAGAAGTCCGTCACGTGGATCTTGCCCGCTTCCATGGGGCGGATGAACCACTCTCGATTCGAATAATCCGTTCCGACTCCGTAGTTTTCGTATTTTGCCCGGTCTGTAATGTGGGTGATGTTCCGGGTGATCTTCTTGCCGTGCGTGTCGACAACGTAGGCAAACTGGATCGAAGGGTTCTCGTCGATGAACTGCTGCATGATCGGTTCCTGCATCTCGGGGTTCATGGCCTTCATGACGGGGTGGTCGATGACCTGCTGCACCACCGCGACGGCGGCCTGGGCCGCACGGTACTTGATCTTCTCGAGATCAGACATGAAGAGCTCGGGGAGGAACTTGCGGACGACTTTCTCCATCTCGTCGTTGGAGATGCTCGTCACCCGCCCGCCCTCGTACTGCTTCATCACCCACTTGTGGATTGCCGAGATGCCCGGGTGGCGCTTGTCGATCAATTCGCCGTTCTTGAGGTCGAGGCGGGAGTTGATCCAGTGGACGATGCCGGACTTGCCCGACTTGTCGGTGATCTCGAGCATGATGGGCCGCTTCAGGATCTTCGTCGTGTCGAAGATGTTGTAGATCTCCTCGTTTTTGACCAGCCCGTCGAGGTGGACGCCGGCACGGGTGACGTTGAACTCGGAGCCGACGAAGGGGTAGTTGGGGGCGATCTTGAAGTTCATCTCCCGCCTGACGTATTCGGCGATTTCGGTGATCACCGTCGTGTCAGTGCCGTTGTTGTCGCCGTGAAGCTGGATGTACTCGAAGATGAGGCCTTCGACAGGCGGGTTACCCGTGCGCTCGCCGATGCCCATGAGGGTACCGTTTGCACCGCTGCATCCATAGAGCCAGGCCGTCGTTGCGTTGATCAGGGCCTTGTGGAAGTCGTTGTGGCCGTGCCACTCGAGCAGGTGGCCGGGGACCCCGGCGTCCTCGATGAAGGCCCTGACGATCTTGTCCACGCTCCGCGGCAGGGCCGCACCCGGGTAGGTGACGCCGTAGCCCATGGTGTCGCAGAGGCGGATCTTGACGTCAATGCCGCTCTGCTGACGGAGTTTCATGAGCTCAATGGCGAAGGGGATCACGAAGCCGTAAATGTCCGCCCTTGTGAGATCCTCGAAATGGCATCGGGCGATAATCCCTGCCTCGAGGATGGATCTCACCACGTCGAGATACATCTCCATGGCCTGCTTGCGCGTCACACCCAGCTTGAGGAAGACGTGATAGTCGGACACCGAGGTGAGGATTCCCGTCTCCTTGAGGCCTGCGTTTTTTACCAGCGGGACATCTTCCTTGACAGCACGGATCCAGCCGGTGATCTCCGGGTATCGAAGATTCATGCTGCGGCAGGCTTCGAGTGCCTCTCGGTCACGCTGGCTGTACAGAAAGAACTCCGTCTGGCGGATGACGCCCTTCTCGCCGCCCAGGCGGCTCATCATCCGGTAGAGATCTGCGATCTGCTTCACCGCGTAGGGAGGCCGCGCCTGCTGGCCGTCCCGGAAAGTCGTGTCGGTGATAAAGATATCCTCGGCCGGGCTCATCGTGACGAGCTTGTGATCAAAGACGATCCGGCAGACCTCATCGTAGGGGAAGACGTCTTTCTGCAGGTTCGGCTGATCGACGTCTTTGACCTCGTAGCGCCAGAACTTGGTGTGTTCATGATCGAGGACCCTCTTTTCCTTGTTCCACTTTGCCATGTCACTTCTCCCTGCACCTGTGCTGCATGCACAAATGGCCGGACAGCGTTCGATGTCCCGGTCCTGTTATGAATAAAAAAGGGAGGAAACTCTTTGCTGTTCCCTCCCTGTCTCTTCCGTTCAAAAAATGGATTCAACTTGTCATGGAGGGACCATTCCGGGCC
>DATJPI010000251.1:0-38674 GCA_035506495.1 Syntrophales bacterium | reverse complement strand
GTCGCTGTGGCGATGCCCCCCTTGGCCGGTTCGATAATAAAAGATCGGATCATAGGAAAAACGATCGGCAAGACATTCAAATCGTCTCCTTCCCGGCGCATCGGTGCGAGGAATTTGCATGGGAGTCATCTTCGGCCCGGGCGTGACCTCATTTTTCCTCTCTCGGACGGGGCAGGCGTCGGGCGGATCAAGGGAGGGAGCTGCATCGGTCGATGCGGCTAACACGGCTTTTAAACAAGTCCTTCTTTGAAAGTTGGCATGATGTTGGCATGTTCTTATGGCGGTAACCTTCGCAGAGGAGAGAGCATGTCCCGTAGATCGGAAAAAGCGCTGTTTTTCAGTACTCTCGTTTTCGCGGCGGCCTTCCTGTCAGGCTGCAGCACCTATACTCCCTACCTGTCCGAGGTCAAAGGCGTTCCCGTCAAGACGCTCAAGCCCTCTGTTGAGGATATCGCAGCAGCGGAGAAGGTACGCCAGGTGATGGAAAAGGAGATCGCGGCCATGGCCGCCGTCACCGGCAACAGCTCCTTTACGGAGCGAAGAGGAATCCCGGAGTATCTGCTCGGTCCCGGCGACGTGCTGAAGATCACATTCTGGGAAGGGGCCAAGAACACAGAGTACATTGCGGAAGTGCGCTCCGACGGGAAGATATCCTATGCTTTCCTGGACGATATCCCGGTCAGCGGCCGCACGGTGGGGGAACTCCACGAGGCGCTGGTGGAGGGGCTGAAAAACTACATCCGGAGCCCGCGGATCGAGGTCGTCGTCAAGGAATACAAGAGCAAGCCCGTTCTTCTCTTTGGCCAGATCAACAAGATCCCACCCGGCCCGTCCGGGCCGGGGAAGTACCCCCTCAAGGGGAAGACTTCCATTCTGGACCTGATCGTGTCTGCCGGCGGGCCCGTGATGGGCCGCGGTGGAGCAATCACGGGAACGGGCCAGACACAGGTTGTTGTGGGTGACGAAGGGGGAAACGCGGATCTGCGCAACGTGGAGCTGCTCCGCAAGGGGAAGCGTTTCACGCTCAATCTCTACGATGTCATGTACAAGGGGGCTGCCGATCAGAACGTGATCCTTGAAAGCGGTGATATTGTCACTGTGCCCGAGCTACCTGTCTTCGGCGAGAGGGTCTACGTCCTGGGGGAGGTCAATATTCAGGGGATCTATCGGCTGAAGGACGCTAGCGACCTGCTGGCTTCACTTTCCCTGGCGGGGGGGCCTACGGGCCTCGCCGTGAAGTCCGATATCAAGATCATCCGCGAGTATCAGGAACGAAAGGGCGACCCCATCATTCTGTCGGCGAGCTATGACGACATCACCAAGAGAGGGGATATCGCCCAGAACGTCCAGCTCAAGAACGGCGACATCGTCTGGGTGCCGAGAATCCTTATCGGCGACATTAATGAGTTCATCCGGAACACCGTTCCGTTGCTCGATTATCTGCTCTATCCGAGCAAATATCGCGATGCATACGGATATCCGAACCAGATGAGGGTCCAGTTCTAGGATGCTGTCCAGAATGAGAACGAGTCGCAGAGGAAACGATCCGATAGAAAGACGCGAGCGGCCATGACGCAATACGATCTGGATCTCAGGGAGTACTGGAGAATCATCAAGAAGAGGCGCTGGATCATCATCGTCACGCTGATCCTCACGGGCCTCTTCAGCACCGTTTTCGCCCTGATCAACCGGCCGGTCCCCGTTTACAAGGCCACGGCGACGGTGAAGCTGGACCAGATTATCCAGTCCGGCAGTCAGGGCATGTACCAGGAATCGGTGCCGTGGACGAGCCAGGACATGCTCACCACCCAGGCCTCGATCGTCAAGAGCTACCCGATTATCGAAATGGCGGCCAAGCGGATGTCCCTCATCCCCCAGAACCTCTCTTCCGAAGAGGTCCGCTTCAACAAAGACCACCTGGGTGTCGTTCTGAGCCTGAAAAACATGGTGGACTCCGATATCGAACCGCAGATCGGGATGATCAACATCATTGTCAAGTCCGAGGATCCCCGCCTTGCCGAGAGGCTTGCCAATGCCGTGGCACAGGCCTATCGGGAGGCGCGCATCTCCGAAGTCAACCGTCGCTCCATCAACCAGAAATCCTTTGTCGAAAACCAGCTCAATCAAGCCCGGGAAAAGCTGAAAGTCGCCGAAGAAGCAGTCAAAGACTACCGGGAAAAGAACATGCTCGTTTCCCAGGATGGGGATGCGGGAGGCCTCATCGGAAAGTTGCAAACCGCCCAGGCCGCCTATGAAAGGGCCCAGGCCAATCTACAGAAAGCCATCAGTGTACGGGCGACCATCGAGCGCGCCGAATCGAGCCCGCTTGGCTCCAAGACGAGCTTCTACCTCGAGGATGCCCCTTCCGTTTACAGAACCTTCAACGACAAACTCGTCCAGCTCATGTTCGAGCGCGATACCCTGCTCAACACCTACACGGAGCTCTACCCGCAGGTCGCCGAGATCCGCAAGCAGATCCGCGAGGTCATCGTGACGATGCAGGGCCAGCTAGCCGCCTACGAAGCCCGGCTCCGGGAGGATATCCGGCAATCGGGGTCGCAGGTGAGCGAGATCAGTAAAAAGATCGAGATGGTTCCGATGAAGAGATTGGAGCTTATCCGGCTCGAGCGGCAGGTCTTTATCAATACAGAGACCTACGCGATGCTCGAAAGAAAGCTCAAGGAGGTCTCCATACAGGAGGCGGACCGGATCGAGACGGTCCAGATCGTCAAGCCTGCCCTGGAGCCCACGGAGCCGATGAATCCGCCCAAGGTGAAGGAAACGGCCCTGGCGGGACTGCTCATCGGGCTCATCCTCGGGATCGCTCTTGCTTTCCTCGCGGAGATTTTCGACACCTCGCTTGGCGCTGTCGAAGAGATCGAGAGCCTGCTGGGCGTGCCCGTGCTGGGTCTCATCCCCCACGTGAGCCCGCAGGAGATCAAGGAGACGCTCAAAGAGAAATATGCCGGGGAGGCGGATCCCGAGATCGCCGATCGCGTCTCCAGGCTCGTTTCGCACTTTGCACCCAAATCACGTCTCGCCGAGAGCTACCGGGCGCTCAGGACGAATCTGGCCTTTGCCGGCCTCGAGCGGGATGTGAAAACCATCGTCCTCACCAGCTCATCGCCGGAAGAGGGGAAGACCACCTCCATCGTGAACCTGGCCATCACCATGGCGCAGGGCGGCAACCGGGTGCTCCTCATCGAGGGCGACCTGCGCAAACCGATGATCTCCAAGATGTTCGGGCTGGATTATGCCCCGGGGCTCTCTGACGTGCTTCTGGGGAGCAACGAATGGAGACGGGTCGTCAAGACGATCGCCGACATCATGACGGGCAAACTCAGTACCGACGAGATCCTGCAGACGCCCGGCATCGAGAATCTTCACATCCTGTCCTCGGGAACGATCCCGCCCAACCCCGCCGAACTGATTTACTCGAAGGCCATTGGTGATCTCATCGGTCAGGTCCGTGCGGAGTATGATTACGTGCTCATCGACGCCCCGCCTCTTCTGGCCGCAACCGATGCCGCGCTGCTGGCCGCCAGGGCCGATGCCGTGGTCTTGGTCTACCGCGTGGGCAAGGTCCCGAGGGGGGTCTTGAAGCGGGCCAAGGCGCAGCTCGAGAACGTCAAGGCGAAGGTCATCGGTGTCATCCTCAACGGTCTCAAGGCCGAGTTGAGCACCGACTTTGCCGAATACAAGTATAAATACTATTACTACCAGCGCTCCGACGATACGCCCCAGACGCCTGCGGACAAACTCCGGTCGCTGCCGGATCTGGTCCGGGCCCACGTCGAGCAGGCGCGGAAACGCGTTTCCCTGGGGAAGCTTGCCGAGCTGAAGAGGGCCGTGACGAACCGCAAGCCGGCGGGTGCGCTCCGCGACCCGCTGCCGGCCCGCTCTTCCGAACCGGTATCCCCGCAAGATAAAAAAGGCTCGCTTTTCAAGACCGGCCTGGTTCTGTTTGCAGCGGTCTGCCTGCTGATGGGCATCCTCTACCAGATGGGGGTCCTGAAGCTCACCGTGCCTGCCGCACCGGTCCAGACGAGCGCGCAGCGCGGCTCTTCGATGCGCGCCGGAAAACGCTGCGGAACGCCTTCCGGCGGGACCCGTTTCGGGATTTCGCATTCCAAAGGAGCCGGAATAAAAAGCCCCGCATCGGCGCATCCTTTTCCGGAGGAAGCAAAACCCCTGTCCTGACCTCGCCGGGGATCCGAACCATGTCCATGGAACGCTCCACTTCAGTGAATTCAGGTGCTGCCGAAGCTGAGCCGCACAAGAGAAAAGTCCGCGTCTACAGGAAGAGAGTCACTGCGAAATGGTTCCTCGTGATCCTGGCTGCGACCCTCCTGGTATCGGCGTTGTTCGTGTCGTTGCGGGGATGCGTCTTGTCCCTGTTCAGCACGGAGGATCAGCAATACCGGCCGCTGGACATCGAGAGGAAATATCAGGAAGTCCTCAAGTTCCGTGACGAAGAGGAAAAGGCAAAAGGCTCCAACTCCGGGAAATGAGGTCCGTGCCCGGCTTTTCGCTCCCTTCCACCCCGTTTCATCGCACTAGAAAATCTGTCATTGCGTGGTTTGTTTCTTGCATCTTTTCGTTTCGATTCCTTTCGGATTCGATTGCGCAGTACCATGTGCGACCGCGGCGGATTCTCACCGGCACGTGATGACGCAGGAAACGCTCCATGATTGGAACCCAACAGCTTGAGATGAACCCCCGGGGGCTTATCGTGCTTTTCGCCTTCCTCGTTGTTGCGGTCGGCGGCGCCCTCATCGCCAACAAGCTGACGCTTGGATTTGCCGTGGCTGCCGTTGCGGCCATCATCATCTTCACATTCAGCTTCATCAGCCAGGAGATTGCCCTTTACATCCTGATCTGTTCCATGCTCCTCGGTCCCCAGATCGTCACGGAAAGCGCGGCCGTCGGCCTGCATCGGGGGCGCGGCCTCACGCTGCGCTTCGACGACTTTCTGCTTTTAGTGATCGGCCTTGCCTGGTTCATGAAAATGGCTGTCAACAAAAACCTCGGGATCTTCCTGAGGACCCCGCTGAACGTTCCCATCGCGCTGTATCTCTTTGCCTGTGTTCTGTCCACTGCGTACGGCGCCATGGTCAACCCGCGTGTCAAGCCCATGGTGGCCGCTTTCTTCATCGTCAAATACTTCGAGTACTTCGTCGTCTATTTCATGGCGGCCAACCACCTCCGGGACAGAGAACAGATCCGGCGATTCGTCATCACGATGCTCATCGTCTGCTTCTGCGTCTGCCTCTACGGAATGTACCAGATGCCCTCCGTCGATCGCGTATCCGCACCTTTCGAAGGGGAGGATGCGAGCGAACCGAACACGCTGGGAGGCTATCTCGTCCTCATGCTTTCCCTGACCATCGGGTTTTTGGCAACGGCCGGATCGCTCAAGCGCAAATGGCCCCTCTGGATTCTGCTGCCCGCGATCCTTATCACGCTGGCGGCCACACATTCCCGGGGCTCCTGGCTCGCACTGCCCTTCATGCTGCTGACCCTGATCCTGTTCAGTAAAAAACGCCTGGTGCTGATCCTCCCTGTGCTTTTCATCCTCTCGCTCTCGCCCCTGGTGATGCCGAAAAGCGTGATCGACCGGGTGGCCTATACGTTCAATCAGCCCGAGGAGGAAGGCCAGGTAAAGATCGGCAATGTGAAGGTCGACTCCTCGACCTCGGCGCGCCTGGAGTCCTGGCGCATCATCCTCACGGAGGACTTCGTCAAAAGGCCCCTTCTGGGTACCGGAATAACGGGGTACTACTTCGTCGATGCCCAGTTCCCGATGATCCTGGCGAACACGGGACTGGTCGGTCTGACGACCTTTTTCATCCTTCTGGGAGCCGTTTTCTGGAATGCCTGGAAGGCCTACCGCATATCCTCGGACCCCCTCTTCAATGGGATTGTCCTGGGATATCTTGGCGGGTATGTGGGGCTTCTGGTCCACGCCATCGGGGCCAACACGTTCATCATCGTGCGCATCATGGAGCCCTTCTGGTTTCTTACGGCCATTGTCATCCTGATCCCCACGATCGAGAAGAAAAACAGACAGGACGAGCCGGCACCGATACCGGCCTGGAGGGATTCTGGAAAATTTCGGCATCGAGCGGGTGAATTGCAGTCATGAACAGTCGTGAAAACGTATCGATCATCGAGCCCCGAGCTTCGTGGACTTTGCTAGATCTCCAGGAACTCTGGCATTACCGGGATCTGTTCTATTTCCTGGCCTGGCGCGACGTCAAGGTTCGCTACCGACAGACGGTTTTGGGAGGGCTCTGGGCCGTCCTGCAGCCCTTGATGACGATGGGGATCTTCACGATTTTCTTCGGACAACTCGCCGGCGTGCCCTCCGATGGTCTTCCCTATCCTCTTTTCGTGTACACGGCCCTTCTTCCCTGGCAGTTCTTCAGCAATGCCGTGTCGAATTCCGGAAACAGCCTCATTGCCAGCACTCAGCTGATTTCGAAGGTCTATTTTCCGAGGATCATCATCCCCTCGTCGTCTATTCTGTGCGGCCTGCTCGACTTTGCCGTTGCATTCATCCTCCTCGTTCCCATGATGGTGTACTACGGCATCGTCCCGGGGTCAGGCATTCTGCTGCTGCCCGTCCTGATGGCGGGATTCATTATGGCGGCCATCGGCGTCGGGTCCATACTTTCTGCGCTGAATGTCCACTACCGTGATTTCCGGTACGTCGTTCCCTTCATGGTGCAGATATGGCTTTTTGTTACACCGGTGATCTACCCCGCCAGCATGGTGCCGGAGAGGTGGCGCTGGATGATCAACCTCAACCCCATGGCGGGTCTGATCTCGGCCTTTCGGGCAAGCCTTCTCGACCAGGCCGTCCCGTGGGCCGATCTTGTTGTGTCCGGCCTGGTGGTGCTTCTGATCTTTGCGATCGGTCTGTTCGTGTTTCTCCGGATGGAGCGCCGGTTTGCCGATGTGATCTGATTGATGAGGAAACGCCAAGCGGATACGACTCATGGGTGATACGACCATACAGATAGAGAAACTGGGGAAGCGCTATCGCATCGGTAGAGCCCTTGGCCGGAATCAGACCTTTCGGGAAGTGCTGGTCGATGCTGCCTGCTCGCCCTTCCGCCGGATGGCAGGGATGTTCCGATCTCCAGGAATAGCCACGAACTCTGATCAAGAAACGATCTGGGCACTCCGGAACGTGTCGTTCGATATCCGGGGTGGTGATACGGTCGGCGTGATCGGTCGCAACGGGGCGGGGAAAAGCACCCTTCTGAAGATCCTCTCCCGCATCACGGAGCCCACCACGGGCCGCGTCAGGCTCCGCGGCAGGGTCGGGGCCCTCCTTGAAATCGGGACGGGATTTCACTCAGAGCTCACGGGAGAGGAGAACGTCTACCTCAGCGGTGCCATCCTCGGCATGAAGCACGATGAGATCCGACGGAAGTTCGACGAGATCGTTGCCTTTGCCGAGGTCGAGAAATTCATCCGCACTCCCGTCAAACATTACTCGAGTGGCATGTACCTGCGGCTGGCCTTCGCCGTGGCGGCCCACCTGGATCCTGAGATTCTTCTCGTCGATGAGGTGCTGGCGGTCGGGGATGTCTCCTTTCAGAAGAAGTGCCTCGGGAAGATGGATGCCGTGGCCCACGAAGGCCGCACGGTTCTCTTCGTGAGCCATAATCTCGGTGCTGTGCAGAGGCTCTGCCGCTCTGCCGTTCTGCTCGAGCGGGGAGAGGTCAAGGCCTATGGGCCCGCCGCGGAGGTATCGGCACTCTACCTGAAGGACGGGATGACGGATGCGCTCAGCTGGAGGCGCTCCGCGCCGGCACAGTCGGATATCTACTTCCGGAGCATTTATATGCGTGGGGATGATGGCGAACCCCTTTCCTGCGTGACCACGTCGGATTCGGTCCGGGTCGTTCTGCAATTTGTCGTCGGACGCAGATGCCGTGATCTGCAGGTATCCCTGGGGCTTCTCGACCGCTCGGGGGAGCAGATCTTCGGGACGGCGCCGCAGGATACGGGTTTGACACCGCCGGAGGAGCCGGGCGAGTACACGGCTGTCGTCACCCTGCCTGCCGAGATCCTCATGGCGAAAACCTATGGGATCCGGGCGGCCCTGTGGGTGCCGGGGCTCGGCATCCTGGACCGCCAGGACGGCTTGCAGTTCTCCGTCCAGGAGACGGCTTCGTTGTGCAACAGCATTCCGGAAGGCAGGCACGGACAGATCGCGATCCGTTGTGAATGGAAGTACGAGCGTCCGGATGATGAGGAAACGAGGAATGGAAAACACCCCGCGATGGCACAACCTAGTATGGGATGATGAAAAAATCGGCCGATTCTGGAACTTCGTCTCGGAAAGGGAACCCTGGAGAAACGAATTTTTCAGCAAACAGGTTGGTGCGGGAGTGATGAATCTTCTGAAAGACCTCGTCCCCATGAAAGGTGACGCCCTGGATTATGGATGTGGCTCAGGGGATATGCTTCAGCATTTGCTCGCAGCCGGTATGCGCTGCGAGGGTATCGATTTTTCCGCAAATAACGTGGAGGCGGTGAATCGCCGTTTTCAAGGGCACCGGGATTGGAAGGGCGCCAGCACCCACTCCGGCGTGAATCTGACCTATCCCGATGCTCATTTTGATCTTGTGACTTGTCTTGAGACTTTGGAGCATGTCCTGCCCGAGAAAGTGCCAACCCTGATCGCCGATTTGAGAAGGGTGCTGAAACCGAAAACAGGGGTTCTCTTTGTTACGGTTCCCCATTCAGAAAAGCTGGTCGATAAAAATGTATACTGCCCGGAATGCGGCAGTGTTTTTCATCCTTATCAGCATTTGTGTTCCTTCACCGTTGACTCGCTGGAGAAGCTGATAGCAGGCTTCGGATTCCGAACCCTGTTGTGCGACAAAACAAACTTCGCGGTGTTTCAGCGCAAGGGATTCGCGGGAATACTGGATTGGAGCCTTCGCGAAACGTATCGATGGTTGTGGTGGGTTGGCGCCACACTGATGGATGCCGTGTGCTCTCCGGGTACGCCCCCGGGGGGACGAGTCCTTCGCCAAAGGCTTGGGAGTGGTATCCATTTATTCTGGCTGGGGACCAGGGATGAAAGAATCACTTAAGAAGCATGACGACGTAGGGATCACGTTCTCCTTCGGCGCCAATTGGCAGGACTACCTGCGCACTGTTTCCGAGGCGTCCATCCAGTCCGCACGTGACGATATTGAGAAATGGCTCGGCAGCACGTTCCTCACGAATAAAACCGTTTTGGACATCGGCTGTGGTTCCGGGGTCCATTCGCTCGTTTTTAGCCGGATGGGGGCACGGCGGATTTTCTCCATGGATGTGGATCCGCTGGCGGTAGAAGCCACCCGGACTCTCTGGCACAGAGAGGGAGAGCCCCAGCGCTGGGAAATCGTTGAGGGGTCCATTCTTGACGAGGCGTTTCTCTCCACGCTGGGGGTTTTCGATGCGGTCTATGCCTGGGGCGTACTGCATCACACGGGTGCCCTGTGGAAAGCCCTGGACAATACGAGCCGCCTCGTTGCGCCGGGTGGACGGCTGTGGATTGCCCTTTACGCAGACGGGCCCAACTACGACAGGGATCTCTGCATCAAGAAAACATACAACGCCTCCTCCGGTTTTGGCAAACGGGTGATGGTGTACCGGTGGATCGGACGGCTCATGTGGGGACGATTTCGAAGAGGGCAGAACCCGTTCGGCTGGAACCAGAAAAAGGAGAGAGGCATGAACGTCTATCACGACATCATCGACTGGCTCGGGGGGCTTCCCTACGAAGTGGCCCATCCGGACAGGGTTACGGAGTACCTGTGTGAGCTTGGATTCGTCCCAAGCCGGATCGAACTATTTCCGGAGGGCTGCAACCATATTTACCTGTTCACTCGCAACAAGGGAGACGGCGACCTGTAGATGTGCGGGATTACGGGCATAGTCCGGTTCGACGGCGCACCGGTCCGGGAAGATATCCTGGAGGCCATGACGGCGAGCCTTGCTCATCGCGGTCCCGATGGCTGGGGGATGAAACGGCAGGATTGCGTGGGTCTGGGCCACCGCAGACTTGCCATTATCGACCCTGCAGGAGGCCGTCAGCCCCTCTGCAACGAGGACGGCAGGATCTGGATCACCTTCAACGGGGAAATCTACAACTATCGGGAGCTCCGCCGCGATCTGGAGGAGCGCGGTCATCTATTCCACACAAATTCCGACACGGAAGTTATCGTGCACGCCTACGAACAATGGGGGAAAGCCTGCGTGGAGCGATTCCGCGGGATGTTCGCCTTCGCCCTCGCGGATTTCCGTGCAAGTGAGCTATTTCTTGCTCGCGACCACCTGGGGATCAAGCCGCTATACTATCTTGCGGATCCCCGCTTTCTGGCCATAGCCTCGGAGCTCCAGGCATTTCGATACTTGCCCAACCATGCACTGACCCTCGATCTCCAGGCGGTCGACGAATATCTGTGGCTTCAGTACATCCCGGCCCCGGGAACCGTATTCCGAGAAGTCCGGAAGCTTCCCCCCGCCCACCGGATGGTTGTGGGTTTCGACGGCTTGACGACAGGCCCGGAAGAATACTGGCGACTCGAATTCCGTCCCGACCTGCATCGAAGCGAGGCAGATTGGGTCGAGTCTCTCGAAGAAGTTCTGAAGGATTCCGTGCGGGCCCATCTGGTCTCCGATGTTCCTTTCGGAGCCTTCCTCTCGGGCGGTGTCGATTCGAGCGCCATCGTCGCCTATATGTCTCAGTTGTTGAATCGTCCCGTTAAGACCTTTACCATCGGGTTTTCCGAGGAGGAATTCAGCGAACTGGCCTATGCGCAACAGGCCTCGAAACGCTGGAAGACGGAACATGATTTTGAGATCGTCGAGCCCGATGCCCTGGCCATACTTCCCGAACTGGTCCGGCACCACGGGGAACCCTTCGGTGACAACTCGGCTCTTCCGACTTATTATCTATCCCGTCTGGCCCGAAAACATGTTCCCATGGTGCTTTCCGGCGACGGCGGGGATGAACTTTTCGGCGGCTATGATTCCTACGTGAACTGGATGAAGTGGCTGACGCACAGCGCAAGTCACCGATGGAAGAACCGACTGCGTCCCTTGGCGGAGGCGATGTTTCCCGGACGTTATCCCCGCAATGAGCCAACACTGGAAAATTGGCTGGCATTCATCCAATATCTCAGCCGCCCTCAACGATCAGCCTTGTGGCGGCCTGAGTACCGATTCCAGGCGGCAGGGGATCTGGATGTTTTCAAGAGGGAGTTTGAAAGAACCGACGGATATCCACCCGTGAGCAAGGTCCGTTACATGGACATCAAGACCTATCTGCCCAACGATATCCTGCACAAGGTCGATGTGGCCAGCATGACGCACGGTCTCGAGGTGAGGACGCCGCTCGTCGATATCCGAGTCATGGAATTTGCGGCAACGCTCCCGGAATCCCAGTGCATAAGCCGCCGAAATGGATCGTTCTCGGGCAAGACGCTCCTCAAAAAGGTGTTGAGGCACTACTATCCCGAAGAGGAACTGGAGCGCCCGAAGATGGGGTTTGCCATACCGTTGAAACGCTGGTTCGGACCGGACGGGGCCCTACGGCAGACCGTCCAGGAACGCCTTCTCGGAGAGGGTTCCCCGTTGAGGGATCTGTTCGTAAAACAGCAGATCGAGCAAATCGTTGAGCGAAACTGGAGCGGCCCCATCTGGCTTCTGCTCGTTTTGGACGAATGGCTGCGGCAGAACAAGGCCAAGGTGACGTGGTGATGAAGAAGAGAATGTGGGCATGAGAATCGCATTTGCAACTCCCGAGTACGTGACGGAGCCCGAGTTTGACGGAGGATTGGCCAGTTACCTGCATCGGGCAGCCCTGTCGCTTGTCAAGATGGGCCATGAACCCGTTATCTTTGTTGCGGCCCAGGAGAACGAGAGGTTCAACCATCGGGGTGTTGAGGTACGCCGTGTCGCGAAACGACATGCGGGTGTCAGGGTCTTGAATCGTTTGACCGGCCGACGATTTCGAAAAAGTTTCCAGTGGATCGAACAGAGCTGGAATCTGCGGCGCGCCATCCAGGAGGCCCACAGAGAAGAACCGATCCACATCGTTCAATACGCCAGCTACATGGCGACGGGTCTCTTCAGGGCCCGTTCCATTCCTTCCGTCGTCAGGATTTCGAGTTTCGAACCCTTGTGGCAAACGGCCTATGAACGCAGGACGGAAGGGTGGGATGAACGGCTTATCGTGAAACTCGAGGAGCTTTCCCTGCGGAGAGCCGATGGTCTCTATGGCCCGAGCCGGCTTCTGGCCGATTTGGTCGGAAAAGCCCTCGACCGGCCTGTGTGTGTCATTGAACCTCCCTTCCATATCGTTGCGGATGAAGAAGACGAGAGCGCACGCCTCGATTCGCTTGCGGGCAGGCAGTACCTCCTGTTCTTCGGCTCGATCGGCCTGCTGAAGGGGGCCGGCCTCATTGCGGGGATTATCGGGGAGATTCTCGACCGGCATCGGGATCTGTGTTTTGCCTTTGTCGGAAAAGACCAGGGATTCCGAGGGCAGCCCATGATGGAGCATATCCGGAGGCAGGCGGGACCTTTTCGGGATCGTGTCCGGCATCTCGGTCGATTGGAATGGAACAAACTTCATCCCGTGATACGCGGCGCCTACGCCGTCGTGCTCCCGTCAAGAATCGACAACCTGCCCAACACCTGTCTGGAAGCGATGGCCCTCGGAAAGGTCGTCATTGGAAGCCGTGGGGGAAGCTTCGAGGAGCTGATCGAAGAAGAGGTCTCGGGTTTCCTGGTCGACAACGATGATGGTGCTGATCTGCTCGGCACGCTCGAAGAAGTCTTACAACTCGACGACGGCAGGATAAGGCAGATTGGAGAGGCGGCTCGGAAGAAGATCGAAGAGATGCACCCGGAATCGGTCATGCCAAAGCTCTTGAGCTTTTATCGGGAGCACATCAATGGCAGAGGCCAGCGATCGGAGATCGATGGGATGGATCGGAACATTCAAAAAAAAACCACTGCTTGAGAGCATGAACAAAATGGCACATCCGAAAGTCAGCGTCATCATGGCTGTGTACAACGAAGAGCGGTACCTCCGAGGGGCCCTCGAGAGCATTCTGAATCAGACGTTCGCCGATTTTGAGCTCCTTATCGTCAATGACGGCTCCACGGACGGGACGGAAGAGATCATCCGTTCTTGCCGAGATTCCCGCATCCGTCTGTTCAATCAGGAAAACAAGGGACTGACCAAGTCTCTGAACAGGGCCCTGTCCCTCGCCCGGGCAAACTATTTTGCCCGAATGGACGGGGACGACATCTCCCAACCTCAACGTTTTGCCCGGCAGGTGGAAATACTCGACAACAATCCGACCATCGGCTTGGTCGGAAGTTTTGTGTACCGCATGGATGAGAAAGGAGGGCGCTGCAACCTCTGCAGTTACCCTATGGAAAGCGAAGGAATAAGAGAGGCCCTCTGGTCGACATGTCCCCTGTGTCACCCGTCGGTTATGTACCGGAGGGCATGCGTCGAACGGGTTGGGCCCTACCGTGAGAAAGTAGGACCATCGGAAGACCTCGATTTCTACTTTCGCGTTTCTGAACATTTCGACGTGGCCAATATCTCCGAGCCCCTGCTTTCCTATCGTGTCCGGCCAGAAGGGATCACCATGCAGCGTCGCTTTGATCAGTTGCGCTACGGCAGGCTCGTAAGAAAAATGGCAGAGGAAAGAAGACAAACCGGGCGGGACAGCCTCGACGACATGAGTGAAGATCAGGTCGCTCGACTCCTGGAGCAATTCCTGCCGCGCACGCCTGAAAACGAAAGAAAGGTCATCGAAGCGATCTGCATCAACCTGGCCGAGATCGCTTACGTCACGGGCAATTACGGACGTGCCGCCCGTTGGTTAACGAAACACATGGTGAAGAATCTCCGGTCGCGCCGGGGATGGCTCCTGGCGGCCAAACTGGCCGTCTGTAGCGTTGTTGAGAAAAACGCACTTCAACATATTATCGCGATGGGCAGCAGTCGATCGCATGGCAGAGGATATCCTGTAGCCGGTGCCGGTCGAGGTTCGCAGTCGGGGAAAGAGCGGTGAAAAGGAAGATTCTGGTCATTTCCCCCTATAATCCCTTTGCGCCCATTCTGGGCGCAGCCGAAAAGGGCCTGTATTATCGTATCAAGAATCTTGCAACGTTAGCGGATGTGACACTCCTGAGCTTTGCTGAGCCGAATGGTCAAGGGAAGAAAATCGCCGCGGATCATGGGGTCACCGCACATCTCGTGTCCAATCCCTTGAGAAACGCGGCGACTGTTCCATCGAGACTTGCAAGGCTCAGGCGTTTGCTTACGGGGAGACTCGAACTCTTCCAGAATATCCATGCCCTGACTTCCGGTCTCGCATCGGGACTTCCCGTCATCCTGAAAGATCAACGATTCGACCTGATTCATATTGACGATGTCATCATCGCACCCATTTCCCGCCACCTGCCGCGGGAGCCGAAGAAGCTTCTTTTTTTCCATAACCTCATGACGCTGCAGCACCGAAACTACTGTCGGGCGAAGAGGGAGATTCAGAAAGAACTCGCAGCTCGCATCGAGCTTTTCTGGGTTTATCTTTTCGAAAAGCGCATATTGCGTGAATTCCCGAATGTTGTGGTCCTCACGGATGTTGAAAAGAAAAAAGCGGCCTTCATGAGCCCGGCCACGAATGTTGTCCAGATTCCGCTCGAGATCGACCCGGAAGAGTACCGCCCTTCGAGCCTGCCGACCGATGCCCGGCGGGTCACTCTCTCCGGCACCATGAGCTACGAACCCAACCATGAAGCCGCTCTCCATTTCATCCGGGACGTCCTGCCGGGCATCCGCTCTCGTATCGACGACGTCAAATTCTATGTCGTCGGGAAAAGCCCGCGAGATGAGCTTCTCCGGCTCCACGACGGGCATGTTGTCATCACCGGCAAGGTCGATGATATACGGGAATCCCTGAGCCGCGCCGGCGTGGTCGTTGCTCCCATTCTGAGCGGCGGAGGGATGCGGTTTAAGATCCTTGAGTCCTTCGCTCTTTCGAAGGCCGTCGTGTCCACTTCCCTTGGGGCCGAGGGAATCGATTACACCGACGGTAAAGATATCATGATTGCCGACACAGCGCAGGCCTTTGCCGACAGCGTGTGCATGCTGTTGGAAAACCGCGGAGAGTGTGAAAGGCTGGGGCGCAATGCCCGTCTGCTCATCGAAGAGCGATATGCCGTTCCGCAGGTCTGGGCAAGATGGCGTCAGGTCTATAGCGAACTCGGCATCTCCTGACGATTGCCATCACGGGAGATGGTGCATTCATCAGCCTCTCATCCACAGGATGGTAGCTTTATTGCCACAACTCTTTGAATATTTTCTCTTTTTATCCTTTTCTTTATTTTATTAGGAACGGTAATTGCAAATTTGCAGGCAGGATCGGCAGGCGAGAACATGGATGAAAATGATTTCATTCCGTTTTGTCCTGATTGCAGCAAATGAGATGCCGAGCCCCATCGGGCGGGCCGGGTCAAGTCGGAGTTAGAGTCCGTCCAATCCCGGATTGGAGGAATGACCATGATCGCGATGTCCCCAGGTGAAATCATTGATCGATGGACGATCCTTTTGATGAAATCGGCTGCTGATCCCGATCACTTCATGGATGATTATGAGCGGTACACAAACGAAGCAAAGCGATTGATTGCCGAAAAGGATATTATTGAGATGGTCGCAACGATTATGGAAATGAACGCAAAAATATGGGTCCTGGAGTCGGATATACGAACAGGAGCTCTGGCGGATTCAGAGGTGCGTGAAATCGGGCGAAGGGCCATCTTGATCCGTAATCATAATAGAGTCAGGGTCAAGGCAAAGGCAAGTATTGACAGACTCTTCGGGATGATTCCAGACAAAAAATATAATCACGGAAGCGCGGACTGAGGGCGACAATGCCCTCCGGTACCCAAAGAGATGCAGCAAATTACGAAACATTTTGATTCACGGGAAGCCGTGAACAAAGAACCAACCATACATCGAAACCATTTCGACAAGTCATGCTTTGCAAGATGGGAATCGAGATGATGGGACGTGCCGTTGTGCAGCCTCTCCGTTATCTCCACCTGGCCTGAACTCCGAAGTGGAAGCAGACTCAATCTAAGGTTATGGATAAGACATTCCATATCGAGACTCCACGCTGGATCACAGCGGCTCTGCTACTGCCGGTTATGATTCATGTGGCGTTTTTCGGATCTACCGTAATCGGCAACGGTACAATTCCCTTTGGCCTGACGGATTTTGTCATCTTCCTCGCCTTGATCATGTATCTGGGCATTGCCCTTTTTGCCGTCCGGGAAAGAAAGTATGCTATCCCCGTCACGATGGTCGCTTACTCCATCCTGCTGTCCGTGGTCGCGGCGGAGGCCGTTCTGCGATTCCTGGTGCCGCCGAGTCCGGAAAATATTCCTCTACGCCCGATGAAACGCGTTTCCCAGGCTTCTGACGCAATGCCGGGAATCAGCGGCGGCATTTCCTGGTCCATCAACAGTCTAGGTCTCAGGGGGCCCGAGGTCGATATGGAAGGCGTGAGGCACCGCATTCTGGCCGTGGGGGGCAGCACGACGGAATGCTTCTACGTGACGGACGAAAAGACCTGGACGTGGCGACTCCAGGACCAGTTGTCGGAAGCTCTCGGTGAGACTGTTTTTGTCGGCAATGCAGGCCGAGGCGGTCACTTTACCCTTCACCACGAATATCTCCTCAGGCATTATCCCCTGGCAGAACGCTTTGAGTGGGTTGTGGTTTTAGCAGGGATCAACGACCTGGGACGGCTGCTTCGTAATGATTACCGGGAGCGATTATATTGGATTCCCGAGGAGGCACTGCCACAACACTCGAAACTGCCCTACTATCGCAAAAGCGTAATCTACCGTTTGGTAAAAGCCTACCTGCAGGGTGACACGGTCGTACAGGATCCCGAAGGGAACTGGATTGCCGAAAAACGAATCGTGCGCCGAAAGGCCCTATCCCAAGATCCCGTTTCTCGGCCTCCTGCAGGATTGGAGGAAGCACTTGCTATCTATAGGGAAAATCTGCGGAGAATCATAACGGTCTGCCGGGAGCGCAGCCAGAAGGTCGTCATGCTCACGCAGCCCACGCTGTATCGAAAGGACATGCCGAAAGCTCTCCGTAAACTGCTCTGGGCCCATGTGAACGAGCAGACTGCCTACACGGAAGAAGCCTTGGATTTTCTTGTGAGCGCATACAACAGGGCCATGATCGAGGTCTGCAGGGACGAGGGGGTGGACTGCATCGACCTCGCCTCGCTTTTACCAAAAGACACTTCTGTATTTTATGATGATTGCCACTTCAATATTTCCGGATGCGAACAAATTGCCAACATTTTGGCCCGGTACTTCACGGACAAACTCACGGGGAAACCGCATGTGAAGACCGCCGGAGTTGCAAGAGAAGAGGGATCATTATGAACCCATCCGGGCCCCTCAGAGTGCTCTTCCTGACGACATATTTCCCCCCGACGGGGGGAAGTTCAGTACAACGTCCGGCCAAGTATGTGAAGTATCTGGAGCAGTTCAATTGTCGTGTCCATGTGCTGACGGAACAAGACTTTCGGAAGGTTCGGGATGAATCCATCCTACGAGATATCCCGGCATCAGCGAGTATCCATCGGGTCTTTTCTCTCGAGCCGGAGTGCCTGCAGAATAAGATCGAGCAGCACTTCGCCAACGCAGCCTTGATGAGGCTGTTTCTGAAGGGCATGCTGAAGATCTATTCCGTTCTTTACTACCGCATGGCCCTGGTCGACTGGTCAATGGGTTGGGTTCCCTTTGCCGTCCGGAAAGGGGCGGAAATCGTCAGGACGGAAGGCATTGATGTCATCTATGCCCTGAGCCCGCCGCCGACTCCGTTCTTGGTTGGCTACCTCCTGAAAAGGAAGTTCGGCCTTCCTTTGGTCATCGATTACTCCGATCCGTGGACAACAGACCCTTTTTACCCGAAGGGCAAGGGATTTCAGCGGCTCAACAGGCCCCTCTGCAGATTTCTTGAGAGTCGATGCTTGAGAGCAGCCGATCGCATAGCCCACTGCAAAAAGAAGACGAACACAACGATTTTCAAACAATTCGAGGGGCTGGATCAGACGAAATTCGTATTCATCCCCAACGGATACGATCCCGCAGATTTCCCGAAACCGGATCCGGATCGTGCGCCTCGTCCCTATCGGATCGTCTACACCGGTAAGCTGACCAACCGGTATTGCTACTCCCCGCGCAGTTTTTTTTGGGCGCTGAGAGCCCTTCTGGAGGAAAAGGAGATATCGAAGGACGAAGTGGAAGTTCTCATGGCCGGGATTGTCTCGCGTGAGAACCTTGAACTCATCGAAGAGAACGGTCTTCAAAATATAGTCCGCCACCTGGGCTATCTGGATCATGACCGGTGCACGGAACTGGTCCAGTCGGCCGATGTGCTTCTTTTGTTAGTCGAGAGTCCCTTGGGACAGAAGGCATCGCAAGCATATGCGGGCTCGATGCCGGCGAAGATCTTTGAATATCTATTTATGGGGAAACCCATTCTCGGCATCGTTCCCGAGGGCGCGGAGGCCGATGTGCTTAGGCAATCGAGGCTTGGCTGGATCGCGCAGCCCAACAATGTCGAATCCGTCAAGCAAGCCCTCGCCGAATTGCTGAAGGCACGAAAAGGGGTGCGACGCCTTGACCCCGATTGGGGTTTTATCGGAACGTTCGACCGGAGAGAACTCACGGGGCGCCTGGCTTCCGTCTTCCACGGGTTGGATCGCTCTACGGAGCAAGTCGTGGAAGGGAGGAGCGCTTGAGCAGGGAGACATCCCAGGGATAGACCATGCATCCTTATCTGAAGGAAGTTCTGGAGACGAAAACCGTATTGACTCCCGAGGGTTCCGGAAGGGAAATCAACAGCCAGATCTCGATAGAAGAAGGTCTGTTTCTCCAGAGGATCATCCGTGAAATCCAACCCCGGGTCTCCCTGGAGATCGGAGTTGCTTTCGGCGTCTCCTCGATGTTCATCTGCGAGGCCCTCCGTGAGGTGGGTGCCCACAGACACATCTGCATCGATATCGGACCCTTGCGAAAGAGAGAAACAGGGGAGTTGGACCGCTACGGTCTCGGTCTTCTGAATCTTGAAAGGTGCGGATACGGAAATATGATCGAGTCCTATGAGATGCCTTCGGAGCTCGCTCTTCCCGAACTCCTGCAGGAGGGCCGAAAAGTGGATTTCGTGTTCATCGACGGTTGGCACTCATTTGATCACTGCCTGTTGGATTTCTTTTATGCCAACCGGCTGCTTAACGTGGGCGGGGCCGTTGCATTTCATGATGCTGACGGGAAACCCGTGATGAAAGCCATCCGATGCGTCAGCCGTTATCCCGCGTATCGGCTTCTCGGCGAGGTGCGGAAGAGGCGTGTCATTGGCGCCGCGCATCGACAAGGGATCAGGGTTCTGGGTGGCTATGTCCTGGATCTTTTGAGGCTGCTCCAGCCGAATCCGCCGACTTGCGTGGCCCTTCGGAAGGTCGCGGAGGACGAGCGGACATGGTCCTGGTATAAGGATTTTTGAGCAATGCCTCGAGGCTTCGCTTCTGCCGGATAATCGCCATGAATGTTCCATCCGACTTCAAAGATAATTATTTTGAGTCCCTCTTCCAAGAATTCCAAACGCGTATTCTGAGCAGGGCCCATGGTAGCTACACAAAGAGCTATGAATCCTACAAGAGGATGAAAAACACCGAGTCCCTATTTCTGGATGCTGTTCGAGGGAAACCTCGCGTGTCCGTTCTCGATGTCGGCTGCGGGGATGGCTACCATATTTTTGTATTCGACACCGTCGAGGGAATTCGGGAACAGGCGACCTTCCAGGGAGTGGACATTTCCGAATTAAAAGTGGAGTTCGCCCGGCGGATCTCGCTGGAAATGGGTTTTGAGAACGTGCAATTTGCCGAAGGGAAAGCGGAGAATCTGGGATTTCGAGACGAGAGCTTCGATATCGTTTTGTGCAGCGATGTCGTCGAGCATCTGGAGAATCCCGAGAGATGTTTTTCCGAGATCCGCAGGGTCCTGAAGCCCGGGGGCACGGCGGTCATCACGACACCGAATTCCTCAAGTGCCATGATACGGTTTGCCAATCTCATCAAGAGGGCGGGGCTGTTCAAGAAGCCGCCAAATCCGGAAATGGCCCAGGAGGGCGAGCACATATCGCTCAAAGGCATGAAGGAATGGATACGGTTAGCCAAGGATTCGGGTCTTGAGGTCAGTGCCGTTCGCCGCGGAGCGCTCATTTTCGGAGGGCATGCGTATGACCGCCACCCGGCCCTCTTTGCCCTCGTGCTGCTGGCAGATCGGCTGCTCGATGTCCTGCCGTTTTTCCAAAACTGGTGTGAAGCCGTCACGCTCAAGCTCGTGAAGCCCTGAGGAAAGTCCACCCGACCGTCATAAGGCAGCCAGTCGTCAAGGGGTTTCCATCCGGCCAACTTGGTGAACTTCTTGCATTATTTTACTTCTCACGGCGCAAATAAAGAGAAGCCCCTCATCGGGATGCCTATTTCTAGCAGGAGAGCAAAGGTTGAAGATTCTTCTTTCCGGCCATCACAATCCGCACTTCGAGACCGTTACCGAATACATCGAGCGGGCCATCTGTTCCCTCGGACATGACTTGATTCCCTTTGAAGACAGGCAATATGCTCTTCCCGGGAGGCTTCGGCAAAGGGTCCCCTTTCTGCAGAGATGGGATCTTCAACGGATCAACCAAAGGCTGATTGCGATTGCCCGGGAGTCTCAGGCCGATCTTACCCTTGTCACGGGAGGACACCGGATCCTTGCGGAAACGGTGCAATCGCTGAATGACCGTGGTGCCGTCACGGCCCTATGGACGACCGATCCCCCGCTCGAATTCGGGGAAATCCTTCGAGCAGCCCCCTACTACAGCCACATTTTCTGCCAGGGTACGGAAGCCAATGAGATCATCGCGGCAAGAGGGGTCCATCGGTCAGCCTGGCTTCCCATGGGGTGCGATCCCGCGCGTCATCATGCCGTTTCGCTCACGCCGGAAGAGAAGAAACGATATAGTTATGACGTGGTCTTTGTCGGGTCCTACTACCCTGAGCGGGCAGCCCTTTTCGAGAAACTCACCGATTTTGATCTCGCCATATGGGGTCCCGGCTGGGAGTCTTTGCAGGCAGGCTCTCCCCTGGTGAAATTCATCCAGGGGGCTCATACGACGCCCGACGAATGGCTGAAGATCTACAGCGCCAGTCGTATCGTCCTGGCCACACACTATCGGGATCCCTTGGGACAGATCCCCGTTTACCAGGCAAGCCCCCGGGTCTTCGAAGCTATGGCCTGCGGGACCTTTGTCCTTTGCGATCGGCAGCGGGATGTCCTGGAGCTTTTCCGCGACGGGGAGCACCTGGTGTTCTTTTCTGACGGCTCCGATCTTGTCGAAAAGGTCTGCCACTACCTCGAGCATCCGAAGGAACGACGTACCATAGCTCGAAAGGGTTGCGAGGAAGTTCTGGCCAATCACACATACGCACACCGTGTCGGCATGTTGCTGGACCACGTGAAGGGGGTATGAGCCGTGGCGCGACGAAGGGTCCTCCATGTCGTGGAAGACCTCAACATCGGGGGTCTCGAAAGAGTCGTCCAGTGCATCGTGCTGCGGCTTGAACGGGAGCAGTACGACGTTGCGGTGTGGTGTCTTGCGCGTGGTGGAGTGATTGCCGATGAATTGAAACGCAAAGGGGTGGCCGTCGAAATCCTGGGGTTGCACAGCTACCATAACCCGTTTCATGTATTGTCCCTTGCCCTCCGGATGCGCAAGGAACGCTTTCACATCGTTCATACGCACGGTTACTATGCCGGGACGTTTGGTCGTCTGGCCGCGGCGATCGCGAGGGTGCCCGCCGTCATCCACCACGTGCATACTGTCTACCTGGATCTGAATCCCCGCCATCGACGGATCGAGAGAATCCTTGCTTCCCTGACGGGATGCGTCATCTGTGTCGCCGGCGCGGTCCGGGAGTATCTCACAACCACAGTGGGGATCCCCCGCAGCAAGACCTGCGTTCTCCATAATGCCTCGATCCTTGAAACCGAGAAGTGCTCGCCGGCAGATATCGAATCCATTCGGACGGCCGTGGAGATCCATCCCGGCACTCAGGTTATCACAGCGGTGGCGGCACTGAACGACAACAAGGGACAAGCCATACTGCTCGAAGCGTTTCGCTCCGTTGCAAAGGCCCATCCCGCCTCGAAGCTCGTCCTCGTCGGTGACGGACCCCGAAAAAAGGCCCTGGAAGAACAGGCGCGAACGTCGGGCCTTTCGTCGAGGGTCATCTTCACCGGCGTTCTGAAGGATGTCAGTGCGGTACTGCTCCTCACCGATGTTCTCGTCCTTCCCACCACCGAAAGGGAAGGGCTCAGCCTCTCTCTTATCGAGGGAACGTCGGCGGGATTACCCCTGGTTGGTTCCCGGCTTGGAGGGATTCCCGAGGTGATCGAGCACCGTCAGAACGGCTTGTTGTTCAGGCCTGGCGATGCCGTGGATCTGGCGGGGGCCATCGGTACGATTCTCGGGGATCCGATTCTGAAAGAGAAGATGGGACACTGCAGCCGGGAGATCTTCAGAACCCGCTTTTTGCCCGAGATCATGATCGACGGGATCAAGGCCATTTACGACACGGCTCTTGAGAGGAAGGCCCATGCCGCCTGAGCGTCACACCATTCTCTACTTTTCGAGCTTCGGCAATGTCCGATGGGGTGGGCAGAAGAGCCTCTACCATCTGGCAACCCGTCTTGACCGGTCGATTTACTGGCCGCATGTCGTCGTTCCTTCCGAGGACGGGCTGGCCGAGGCTCTGAGAAAGGCCGAGGTCGGCGTCACGATTCTTGATCTGCCTCCGGTCACGCTGCAGAACGCCCGCGCGATGGTCCAATCACTCGGTGCCATTAACAGACTGATGGGCCGACTCGATGTTCGGATCCTCCATACCGACGGTCCCCGAAACACCTTCTATGCGGGTCTTGCCGCGAAGCTCCGGCGCCGGCCGCTGGTCTGGCACATCCGGGCATCGGACCGCGATGGCTTCGACCGATTGCTCTACGGCTTGGCGTCCCGTGTAGTTCTGGTGGCCCGAGCCCTGCGGGGCCGGTTTGACTGGGCTCCCGACGCCGGGAAATTCACCGTGATTTACAACGGGGTGGATATGCGGGAGTTTCACCCCGCTGTCGATTCGTCGAAGCCACTCATCGACCAGATGGGCATTGACGGCCACCGCATTCTCATTGCTTCCTTGACGAGAGTCGAGCCGTCAAAAGGGCAGATTGGACTCATCGAGGCCTGTGCAGCACTTCGGCACATCGGCGTGGATTTTCACATTGTGCTGGCAGGCGAGGTTGCCGATGAAAGCTACTGTGCTCACTGCCGGCGGCGCGCAAAGGAGCTGGGGATCACCGACCGTGTCACCTTCGTGGGGCACGTGGAAGAGGCGGCCCGTTTCCTCTCTGAGGTGGATATTGTGGCCGTTTCCTCCGTGTCGGGCGAGGCCTTCCCCCGCACCACGATCGAGTCGATGGCTGCGGGCAAACCGGTAATCGTGACGGCCGTCGGCGGAGCGCCCGAAGCCGTCGACGATGGGGTGACGGGGTACATTGTGGCGCCGGGAAACATTGAGGCCTTTCGCGACCGCATCATTCGGCTGGCCAAGGATGCTCATCTGCGAAAACGCATGGGAGATGCGGCGCGGGGACGGGCCGAAGTGCTCTTCAGCATCGACGGGAACGTTCAAAAAACGGAGGCTCTCTACGGGGAGATCCTCGGGAGCCTGAACCGTGGCTGATACGCTCTGCCATCTCTGCGGGGAGAATCGTTTCCGCATCGTCGAGGAGGGGGAGACCCCCTACCGGGTCTTGCGATGCCTTCGGTGCTCTCTCGTCTTCGTCGATCCTCGACCGGAGCAGCAGGCGCTCGGGAATCACTACGACGAGGAGTATTACCGGGAATGGACGGGTGTCCAGAGGCAGAGGCGCCTCAGGATGTGGGAGGCCCGATTGGACAGGCTCGAGCGTCGGGTCCCGCGGGGTTGCCTGCTTGATGTGGGATGCGCAGAGGGAACGTTTCTCGAACAGGCCAGGCGGAGAGGCTGGGAAGTGAGCGGGACTGAGCTGTCGGCCTTTGCCGCAGCAGAGGCCTCACGGCGCCTCGGCAAGGAGATCTTCTGCGGAGAGCTCGGCGAGGCTCGCTTCCCCGACGGTTCGTTCGATGTCATTACGCTCTGGCACGTCCTGGAGCATATGAGGGATCCGGGCAATTGTCTTCGGGAGATCCGGCGAATCATCCGACCGCAGGGATTTCTCCTGATTGCGGTCCCCAATGTGGATGACCGGCTCATGCAAATGGCCTATCGCCTCGTCCGAGGTCGCCCAAAGCGACTGTTTTTGAAAAAGGATCGGGAGATCCACCTGACCCATTTTTCTGCCCGCACCATCGGGATGTATCTGGAAAAGACCGGGTTTGCTCCATTGCGGATCGGACCCGATTACGGGATCATTGAACCGGGAAAGAGGCTGATCAACGCAGCTGCTGCTGCCTGTGGGCTCCTGGGGGGGCTGAAAATCTACAATGCCTTGGAAATCCACGCTCGGCCCGTTGATCGCGGTGGACGAACATGATGACATCCCTGAAACCCCTTTATCTCGGTCTGCGCAGCAGGGTGCTCCGGGCCACGCGCGGTCTCTGTCAGGAAGATCCGGTTCCCCTGCATCCCGTCTCCATTCGGAAGATCCTGTTCGTCCGCCTCGACCGGATCGGGGATGTCGTCCTCTCCACGCCAGCCTTCAGGGCGCTGAAGAAGCACTTTCCTAGCGCGGAGCTGACCGTTCTATTGCGGTCCTCTACACGGGGGCTCGTGGAACAGAACCCCCATGTCGACCGCATCCTCACCATCGATCATGCAGAAGAAGCGCTCCGGGTAATCCGGGAGCTGCGGGCGATGCGCTTTGACCTGCTGATTGACCCGTACGATGACTGGCCTCTCGAATCGGCCCTCATTGCGGGGCTGAGCGGAGCACGGATCCGCATCGGTTATGCCGTGGCCGGGCGTGAGGCATTCTTTTCCGTGCCGCTCCGGCCACCTGTGCCGGAGAGACACTTGACGGACATCGTCCTCGACAGCCTCAAGCCGCTGGGAGTATCTGCGGCAGATGCAGGGCCGGAAATTTTCCTCTCGGGGCAGGAGATGCAATCGGCTCGAAAGTGGCTCGACGAAAGAGCAGGCGGACTGCCAGTCATTGCTTTTCATCCAGGCGCTACTTTCGAGACGCAACGCTGGCCCCTGGAGCATTTTTTCGAGTTGGGGACCCTTCTGCTTCGCGATGGGCGATGGCGTCTCCTCGTAGTCGGTGGGCCTGCGGACCGGCCCCTCATTTCCGAGCTGGCCCGGCGACTCGGTGAAGGAGCGCTGAGTTGCATCAGCTCCGACATCCGGCGGTTTTGTGCCCTGCTGGCCGGCTGCCGGCTTCTCATCTGCAACAACTCGGGTCCTCTGCATATCGGCACGGCACTCGGGATCCCTACGGTTTCCTTTATGGGGCCAACTGCGAAAGATCGATGGTTTCCCTACGGGGAGCACCATGCCGTACTGCGCGTCGACGAACTTCCCTGCATAGGCTGCAATGCGGGGATCTGCAGAATCGGCACTCACGACTGCATGCGACGGATCTCGCCGGAGGACGTCTTTGGCGTGATCAGGGGAATGGTTAATAAGCCTTTTTCTGGAAGAATCCAGTGTAGCGAGGAGTGCCGTGAATTGTCTGCTCTGTAAAGAAATGACCGCCAGCGAGTTGCAATCTAAGGAGAATTATTCCTATCGGTGTTGTTCACGCTGTGGATTTGTTTACTTGTACCCGCGTCCCGATTCTGATGGCCTGCGGGACCTCTATTCTGGCAAAGCGGAATGCGCGATTGATACGAGTATAGACCCTACGGGAGAAGAGATTATCCACCGGAGCCGGTTTGCCGTCGAATTGGATCGGATTGAGAAATTGAGATCGCCCGGGAATATCCTTGATATTGGATCCGCTTGGGGATTCTTCCTTGCTCTCGCAGAAGAGAGGGGATGGTTGCCTTTGGGTGTTGAGCTCTCTTGTGAAGCGTCGGAGTATGCGCGCAGGAGATTCGGTCTAAATGTCTTTACAGGAACGCTTGCAGATGCCCGTCTTCCGGAGAGCCATTTTGACGTAGTGACTCTCTGGCACGTATTGGAACATATTCCTGATCCCTTGGCGGAACTTACAGAAATCCGGAGGATCATCCGGGACGATGGACTCCTTGTGGTCAGCGTACCAACGCCATGGAGCATCTGTGATTATTTATCCGATGCGGTTCCAGTTCATCTTTACTATTTCGACGAAGGCACCCTAACATCTATCGCCCGGAAGGCCGGGTTTCGTGTTCTTCGTATTGGAAAGCGGAGCAGCTCAGGCATGATGGCGAAGTTGAAAAAGGCGGGCATCCAGGATCCCCGGCAATTCTTGGTTCGCTACTGGCGCCCTTTGTCAAAGGTCAGGCGACTGCTCCAAAGCGTGATAACACACTTCGGCCATCCTAAGGAGATAACCCTTTATGCCGTACCGATAGACGAGTGAGGAAGCCGATGCGACGCGCTCCGGATCAAGTGGGCGCTTTTACGGATTTCGGTTCTTTCTGTTCTTCGATCGGGTTGTAGCGGGGATTCTTGCCGAGACGCCCGCTCAGCCCATCTGCAATTCCTTTCAGAATGGCTTGAACCTTCTCCTTCTTTCCGTCACCGCTGAAAATCAAGCTGAATAAAATAACTTTGAAGCTATAGAGCATTGTCCTCAAGAAAGGCAAAAGAGCCCTATATTTTAAATAGATGGCAGTTTCATTTCTGAACGCGTAGTACAGGCGGAAAGGTGAGCTGTACATTTTGATCGTGTGGGACGAAATTTTGAATTCCGCCTTCCCCTTGTTTCGGGTATCGAAGCAGACGCTGGAAGGTATGTAGAAGCAACGGTAGCCTTTATGAGCCAAGCGAAAGGAGTAATCGAGATCCTCCCCGTACAGAAAGTACTCTGACTGAGGCAGAGAAATGTCCAGAAGCGCCTCGCGGCAGAACAACGTTCCCCTCCAGGGAATGATGGGAAGGGGTCTTGTGAAGGATTTGTGGTTCGGCCCCACGCATCGAACGGCCCCGAGCTTATGCACTTTTCGCAACGCATCGAAACCTTTCAGCAGCTCATCCAAGGTGTCCCTGCGCAGCCGCACGTCATCATCGAGGGTCCAGATGAGATCACATCGGTCGAGAGCCACCCTCAAGCCCTCGTGGTATCCACCTGCACTCCCTGCATTTTCAGGCATTCGGATGTACTCAATCGTCGGAAACCGCTCCGCGATTTTCGCTCCTGCCGCCTCGCTTCCCGTATTATCGACGACGATGATGCAATCGGGCGGTCTGCTCTGGGCAGTCAGGTCCTCGAGAAGACACGATAGCATCTCCGAGTTGTGGTAGGTCACGATCACCACGGCAACCGTCATCATCGACTCACCGGTATCAATTCGACTTGAAGGAATTCGCCTTTTCCCTCGAAGGCGCGGTCATGGATTCGGAACAGCAAGCCGAGCATTGCCCGAACGGCCGCTGCGTGAAGCAATCGAATCACGCCGGTCCTCCATGACCGTGAAACGTTTTGTTGTTTCATCCAAGTCTCGAGAGAATAGGCGAATAAGAATTCCGGTGTCACCGCTCGCAATCTTGCAACCCGGAATCCAGTCACTTCCGCGAGGCTTGTTATTGTACTCGGGGTGAAGTGGTAGAAGTGAAAGGGAAGATGCCAACCGGACCAGAAATGGCGGAAGAGAACTGCTGGAGAACTGTCCGCGTTGGGGCACCAAATGAAGACCCGCCCGGCGGGCTTGAGGATCTTTTTGATCTTTTTCAGAGCATGACGGGGGGATGACAGGTGTTCGAGGGAGTGCCAGAGGATCACGGCGTCGAAAAAGGCCGGGGGAAATTCGAGATGCTCGAAGCTGCCCGCTTGTACCTCGAGACCTTTTCGGCGGCACATTTCTGCAGCGGATGAATTCGGCTCCACTCCGTAAGCGCGGCAACCTTTTGCTTGGACCTGATCCAGAAGATCGCCTGTCCCGCAGCCGATGTCCAAAACGTTTCCGCTTAATTTGCGGAGGACCGTGCTCGAATACTGGCCGCACAGGGCATGCCACAAGGATAGCAGACCGGGCTGCCGCCGGATGAAGGGAGCCAATCCCCCAGACAGGCGTTGGATGCCATTGCCTTTATAGTAGCTTGCGTACAATCGGTGAAGATCATCTTCCGTGGGTCTCGGATGGGTATACATCAGCCCGCAGGACGTGCATTTCACGATGGAGCAGGGGCCAGCCACAGGAAAGGCAGGATCTTTCATGGTCAGGTAGGAGGACTGCGCTTTGTTGCCGCACTGATCGCAGCTCGCGGATTCCATGTAAAGTTCCTTTACGGTGATTTTCCTTTTGTCAGGGGTTCCCGCATTTCGCGCTCCCCTTCGAGGATAGACTAAACTGCGAATCTTGTGCCAGAAATTCACTGAAGCGGGTTTCCGTCGACGGGGCACCGGGTCGGATCTTCCATGTCGGTCGCGCCCTCCACTCCGGGCCCGGGCTTTATTGCCGTCTCGTCAGGTATCTCCGCTGGTATGTTTCTTGCTGATTTTGTTACAGAATCACCAGGCAACCGCTCAGGTAGCAAAAAGGAATCATTTCTTTGTGAGTCCTCCTTCTGAAAAGGTACTCATCGTTTTGATCGCCGGTATCGGGGATCTGGTTCTAGCCTCGAAAGCGATCCGGGCGATCCGATGCGGTCATCCCTCCTCGGAGATTCATTTATTGACCAGCTCCGATGCGGCGCCGCTGGCAAAGAACTATCCATATATCGATCGTGTGTGGGCCTTCCCGATCCGGCAGTTCAAGAAGGACAAGCGGTACATCATTGATATTCTGCGTCTGATGATGATCCTCCGAAAGATCAGATTTCGCATGATTCTGAACCTCTATGCCGTAGACTCGTTATTCGGGGCCGTGAAGATGGGTCTCCTCTTTCTTGCCCTCCGGGCCCCTCTGAAGACGGGCCATGACAGCAAAAGCTTTGGTTTTTTTCTTACGCATAAAATCCCGGAAACGACATTCCGCAACCGCCATGTTGCCCTAGCCATGCTCGAGATCGCCCTGTCTGCGGGAGGTATCGATGATGGCAAGGGAATTGAGGTATGCTGGGAACACAGCTGCGAAATGACGTGGAGGGGTATCTTTGTAGATGAAAATGGGAGGACCAAGCGCCTCGTCATCGGCTTGAACCCGGGCGGCGATCGGCAAAACCGCCGCTGGGATCCCGATCGCTACGCCGAGGTCGCAGACTGGCTCATCGAGAAGCGCAATGCAAAGATCATCCTTCTGGGAGGCCCCTCGGATAAAAGCATCGCGAGCCGCATCGAGAGCAGGATGCGCAACAAGCCGGAAAATTTATCCGGTCGGTTGACCCTGGATGAACTGACTTATGTGATCGGTCAGCTGGATCTGCTGATCACGAATGACAGTGGACCCATGCACATCGCGGCTGCCCTAGGAATTCGCCTTGTTGCCATTTTCGGCCCTGAGGATCCGAAACGGCTCGGACCATTCACAGAGGCTGAACGATTTCGTATCCTCAGCAGCGCGGTTCCCTGCCGTCCCTGTGAAAAGTCCGTTTGCGAGAATATGTCCTGCTTGGCATCCATCCACCCCGAAGACGTCTACGAGGCAACGGTGGACCTTCTAACCTGCACGGGTTATAAAATCGATACGGGCGTACCCGATCCGCATGACCGATTCATCGCGGCTCAAGGAACAAATGGAATATGTGCGGGATCTGCGGAGCGATAACGACAAACGGGACCCGGCTTGATGAACCGGCCATGAGGCGCATGACCAACGTCATGACCCACCGGGGACCGGACGAGTCGGGCCTCTATTTCCGGCGCGGCTTCGAAAGGACGGTGGGGCTTGGCCATCGCCGGCTTTCCATCATCGATCTCACGGATGCTGGCCGTCAGCCGCTCTCCAACGAGGACGGCTCCATCTGGCTCGTCTTCAACGGGGAGATCTACAACTACCCGGCACTGCGCAGAGAGCTGGAGGGCCGCGGCCATCGGTTCCGCTCCGCGACCGACAGCGAAGTCATCATCCATCTGTACGAGGAAGAGGGAATCGGGCTTGCCAAACGTCTGGCCGGGATGTTCGCATTCGCGATCTGGGACGAGAAGCGCGGTGCCCTCTTTCTGTGCCGTGACCGGATCGGCATCAAGCCCCTCGTCTACTATCACGATGAAAAGACGATCCTCTTTGCCTCGGAGATCAGGGCCATCCTCGCCTCTGCATTTGCCGAGCGACAGATCGACTGGCAGGCTCTGGAGCTCTATCTGACCTTCAACTATATCCCGGCCCCACGCACCATATTCAGAAACATCCGAAAGGTCCTCCCGGGGCACTACCTCTGTTTTTGCGAAGGGAACGTCACCGGGGGCGAGTATTGGAATCTTGAGCCGGCGCAAGCCGGGCATGGGCAGCAGAGGTCTCTTGAGGAGCAAAAGACAGCCCTCTTTGAGACGCTGGATGCAGCCGTCCGGAGCCACATGATCGCTGATGTGCCTGTGGGTGCCTTCCTTAGCGGCGGCATCGACTCCAGTATCATCGTGGGCCTCATGTCGAGGCATGCCACGCGGCCTGTCAAAACCTTTAGCATCGGTTTTGCGGACATGCCTCTCTACGACGAAACCGCTTATGCCCGCGCCGTGGCGCAGCTTCACGGCACGGAACATCACGAATATGTGCTGAGCTCGCGGGACGTGCGCGAGGCGATCCCTGCGGTTCTAGCGTCCCTGGACGAGCCCTTCGCCGATTCCTCGGCCGTCCCCACCTTCATCGTCTCCCGCCAGACGGCACGGGATGTGAAGGTGGCGCTCTCCGGTGACGGCGGAGATGAGCTTTTTGCCGGATACCGGCTCTACGCCGGCGAATACTGGCACGGTCGGTACAACAGGATTCCCTCATTCCTGCGGCGAGGTTTGATCTCCCCCCTGATTTCAGCCTTGCGCGATTCCCGGGAGACGCTTTCGTCGGACTACATCCGCCGGGCCAAGAAGTTCCTCCGCGGATCGGAGGCATCCTTCGAGAAACGGTTTCTTCTCTGGAACGAGATCTTCGCGAAAGACCTCAGGGAACAACTGATGAAGGCCAACCGGGAGGGAGTCGATTTTGATGTTGGCGAAACAATGCTGAGAGAGAGGCTCCGGGATCGCGCCGACGATCCCGTCAACCGGATGCTCTACACGGACGTGAAAGTGTCGTTGCCAGGCGACATGCTGAAGAAGGTTGACCAGATGAGCATGCTCCATTCCCTTGAAGTCCGGGTGCCGTTTTTGGACCATGGCGTTTGCGAGCTGGCGTTCTCCATCTGCGGGGACCGCAAGCTCAAGAACGGGAAAGGGAAGTATATCCTGCGGGAAACCTTCAAGGAGCTGCTTCCCTCATCGGTGATCCGGCGAGCGAAATGGGGCTTCGAGATGCCCCTGAGTGCCTGGTTGCGCAACGACCTGGGTAGCCTGATCGACGATTGCCTGGGACCGGAACGGATCCGCCGCCAGGGGATCTTCGACCCCGTCGCCGTCTCCCAGGTCGTCGAAACCTTCCGGAGCCGCCGCTCCGATGCCTCGTGGCAGCTCTGGAATCTCATTGCATTCCAGGTCTGGCACGATACCTACATGATGGGCAGCCTATGAAAAAGACCCGTCTCGTTCATGTCATCACGCGCTTCGACAAAGGAGGCTCCGCAGAGAATACCTTTCTCACCCTGGCGGGTCTCGATCAGGAAGCCTATGAGATATTGCTGGTCATGGGGCTGTCGCACGAATCGGAGATGGGACCCCAGGAACGGGTATCTGTTGAGGGCAACCTCTCCCGGCTTCGGGAGCGGGGGATCCGCATAGAGGTTTTACCGGAACTTCTCAGGCGCTTGAGCCCCTTCTATGATGTGATGGCATTTGTAGCCCTGTGGCGCCTCTTTCGCCGGGAGCGCCCCGAGATCGTCCATACACACACATCCAAGGCGGGCCTCCTCGGTCGATGGGCAGCATGGCTGGCGGGAGTCCCGCTCATCGTCCACACCCCCCATGGCCATGTCTTCTGGGGGTACTTCGGCCCCGCAAAGACCCGACTCTTCGTCCTGCTGGAGCGATTGTCGGCCCTTCTGACCGATCGGCTCGTCATGCTGACAAAGCAGGAGGGGATCGATCATATCCGTTTCGGGATTGCCGCCGCGGAGAAATTCACGACGATCCACAGCGGGATCGACCTGGGCCGATTTTCCGCACGCGGGCCTGACGGGATCGAAACCCGAAAGGAACTTGGCATCCCTGAGGAAGCCTTTGTCGTCGGCTCCGTGGGACGGCTGACGGCAATCAAGGGGCATTGCGTCCTGATCGAAGCGGCAAGGAAGGTGATTGCCCGCCACAAAAATACCGTTTTCGTGTTCCTGGGCGCCGGCGAGCTGCTGGAGGAGCTCCGGAGACAGGCCTCTGAGGGGGGGATAGCCAATCACGTGCGCTTTACCGGCTGGCAGTCCGATGTGGGCCGTATCATGAGCACCTATGATCTCTGCGCCTTTCCGTCGCTCAACGAAGGAATGGGCCGGGCGATCGTGGAAGCCATGAGCATGGGCATTCCCATTATCGCAAGCCGCATCGGAGGCATTACCGATCTCATGGATGACGGTGTGAGCGGCTTCCTCGTCCCGCCCGCTGACCCGGAGGCGCTTGCCGACCGAATCGTTTACCTCATGCAACATCCGGAGAGGGGCCGGCGCATGGCGAAGAAAGCCCTTGAAACGGTTGCAGAATACGGATCCGGGGCCATGGTCCGGAAGATCGAGGACGTCTATTCCGACCTGCTGTCCCGCAAGGTCAATCGGGGTGTCCTGGCCTGCCGTCCCGCCAAGCCCTGACCCCCGGACCACCTTTCTAAAGGTCGAAAAATCCCGCTTTTTTCATCCGTTAAGGCATCAATCTGGCAAGGGTTTTGCTCTAAACGAACAAAGGCAGAATCCATGATCGGGGTGCGCCGAATGGACCTGAAGAAAACAAGCAAGAAATCACTCTCTTCTCTCCTCTCCCTCGCTGCGATGGTCATTGCGGCCACGACGGCCTTTGCTGCCGACCCGGCAGTACCTGTGAGAGGGCTCGTCGATCTTCGGACCACCTACAGCGACGGGGACTACGACGTGGACACGCTCGTGAAGATGGCCCGGGAACGAGGGTTTTCCGTCGTAATCGTCAACGACCACGACCGGCTTGCCATGGAGTACGGGATTGCGCCGTTGCGAAACGTCATGAAGAGGCGGGAAGAGAAAAACTCCATCAATCTGAAGGGGGCCTCCTCGTATCTGGATTCTATCCGCGAAGCAGGGGAAAAGTACCCCGATATGGTTGTCATCGCCGGCACTGAATCGGCGCCCTTTTACTACTGGACGGGCAGCCCCGCCGGCGGGGACCTGACGGCATGGAACTACGAGCGGCGCATTCTCACCGTCGGGCTGGAGCGCGCGGAGGATTATGAAAACCTGCCGGTTGTCAACAACGGCGTTACCACCCGCTTCCTCAATATGGCCCTGCCGGGCATCGGCGCATTCCTGGCAGCTCTCCTCGCGGGGGCCATGATGATACGGTGGAAGGGCCTCTTCCGTGCAGCCGGCATTGCCATTGTTGTCTTCAGTCTTCTGTTCATAGCCAACAGCAACCCCTTCCGGAGCTCTCCCTTTGATCCCTATGAAGGCGACCCGGGAATCGCCCCCTGGCAGCTGCTGATCGACGATGTGCACGCTCGCGGCGGGCTCACCTTCTGGAACTATCCGGAGACGCGTTCCGGGATTCGGGAACTGGGCCCCATCAAGGTCCACACGGCACCCTACCCGCAGGCGCTCGATGAGTCGAAAGGATATACGGGCTTTGCCGCCCTTTACGGTGATACCAGCACGATCACGGAACCGGGGGAACTCTGGGACCGCCTGCTTTCGGACTACTGCAAGGGCTACCGCCCCCATCCCGTCTGGGGCATCGCGACGGCCGACTATCACAAGGAAGGCGATGCAGGCGAAACGCTCGGGAATTTTCAAACGGGCTTCTTTGCCGATCAACTGACCCGGAAGGACATCCTGGAAGCATTGAAAACAGGCCGGGTCTATGCCTACCGGGGTCAATATCCCCGATACGCCCGCCTCGATGAGTTTTCCGTTTCGTCCGAGGACGGAGATAGCCGTGCCATCTCGGGCGGTCAGGTTGTGCTGAAGGGAAACCCCGTCATCCGGATCCGGATTTCCTCCGACACGGAAAGCAAAGAGCGCGTGGCCGTTCGGCTGATCCGCTCGGGCGATGTCGTGAAGGTCTTCGAAGGCACACTACCGATGAAGATTGATTACGAGGATGATTATTTCAAGCCAGGCGAGCGCGTATTCTACCGGATGGATATGCAGAAATACGGGACTCTGGTATCCAATCCCATCTTCGTCGACTACCGGATGAATCTGGAATCGAGACGGGCCACGGGGGGATGAGCATTCCGGGAACGGACGCGAAGCAGCCATGATCGTATCGATCCATCAGCCCCAGTATCTGCCGTGGCTTGGTTATTTTGACAAGATCGCCCGGGCCGATGTTTTCGTGCTGCTCGACACCGTGCAGTACAGGAAAAACGAGTGGCAGAACCGCAACCGGATCAAAACAGACCGGGGGCCGCAATGGCTCACCGTGCCTGTCACGTACCGTTTCCCGCAGCTCATCTGCGAGGTGGGTGTCAACAACCAGGAACGCTGGCAGCACCGGCAGCATCAGGCCCTTGTCACGAATTACCGCAAGGCGCCCCACTGGGGGAGATTGGAAGGGTTTTTCGACGAAGTCTTCTCCCGCTCGTGGGAAACCCTCTCAGAGCTCAACATTCATGTTGTGAAACGACTGACCGCGATCCTGGGCATCCAGACGCCAATCCACGTGGCTTCCGAGCTGGGATTATTTCCCGAGGATCCCGATGAGCGGTTGATTGCCCTGACGAAGCACTTCGGGGCCGGCACGTACCTGGCGGGAAATGGCGGACACGGCTACATGGACATGGAAAAGTACCGGCAAGCCGGGGTCGAAGCGATCTTCCAGGATTATCAGCATCCCCGGTACAACCAGCTCTTCGGGGCTTTCGAGTCCAATATGTCCGTCATCGATCTGATCTTCAATCACGGAGAGGAAAGCCTTTCCATTCTGAGAGGAATATCGTGAAGATACTGGCCATCGGTGCCCATCCCGACGATATCGAGGTCGGCTGTGCCGGAAACCTGCTGAAATACGCAAAGGGAGGCTGCCATCATGATATCTATCTTCTCGTTATGACCCACGGGGGAAGAGGTGGGGAAGAAGCGGTGCGGAGGACGGAGCAGGAGCAATCGGCGGTCCTGCTGCGGGCCAAAGAGCTGATCTGGGGCGGCTATGACGACACCGAGCTTTCGCCGCACATGAACCGGATGGTGAGCGAGATCGAATCCTTGATCCGAAAGATCTGTCCGGATTTCATTTTCGTCAACTACGGAAACGATACCCATCAGGATCATCGAACGCTGTGCAAGGCTACGGTATCGGCAACCCGCTACGTGAAAAACGTCCTTTTCTACGAAGTCCCCACGACGGTGAACTTCAGCCCGCTCGTCTTTGTCGACATCAAGGACACGCTGGACACGAAGATCGACACGCTGCTGGCCCACCAGTCGCAGGTGATGAAGACCAACATCGAGGGGCTCACGATCGTGGATGTGGTGAAATCGACGGCCGTCTTCCGGGGCATCCAGGGACGCGTCCAGTATGCCGAAGGGTTTATTCCGTTGCGGCTGTTCGTGAATATGTAGGGGTTGCCCATTACGATGATATCCCATTCCAAGCCCTACATCGACGAAGAAGATGCCCGAGAGGTCCGGAGGGTCCTGCTTTCGGGCCAGCTCGCCCAGGACGTGGAAGTGGCCCGCTTCGAGAACCGCATGGGCTCCTTCATCGACGTGAAAGGGGCCGTGGCCGTCAACTCCGGCACCGCGGCGTTGAACCTGGCGCTCCTGGCCCTCGGGGTCGGCCCCGACAGCGAAGTCGTCATTCCAAGCTATGTCTGCCAGGCCGTGGTGAATGCTGTGCTCTTCACAAGGGCGACACCGGTCGTTGCCGATATCGACCCGGTGACGTTCAACATCTCAGCCGAAGATGTGAAGAAGCGGCTGTCGGAGAGAACCCGGGCGATCATTGTTCCCCACATGTTCGGATTGCCTGCGGACATGAAGGCCCTGGGGTCCCTCGGCGTTGCCGTCGTGGAGGATTTGGCCGTGGCCCTGGGGAGCCGCTTGTGCGGGAAGCGGGCGGGAGGATTTGGGGAGCTGGCAGTCTGCTCTTTCTATGCCACGAAGATGATGGCTACGGGCGAGGGTGGCATGGTGCTTGGCAAAGATGAGGCCCTCCTTGCCACCGTGCGCGACCTGCGTGCCATGAACGACCAGGAAGATTTCCGAATCCGTTACAATTACAAGATGGCGGATCTGCAGGCGGCCCTGGGATTGAGCCAGCTGAAGAAGCTGGCGACGTTTATTAACCGAAGGCGCGAGATTGCCGGCGTGTACAACGAGCTGCTCGACAGACTGGGAATGCCGACTCCTTATGTGCCTGCCGACTGCGAACCGGTCTGGCACCGCTACGTGCTGCTGCTGGACTCGGACGCCGAGCCCTTCATCCGGGACATGAACAAACGCTGCATCGAGTGTCGACGTCCCGTGTTCAAGCCGATTCACCGTTATTTCGGGCTTTCGGGCTACGCGGTGACGGATGATGTCTGGCGCAGGGCCGTATCGATCCCGCTCTACCCGGCACTCACCGATGCCGAGGTGGAATCGATCGTGAAATCACTCCGCTTGGTGCTGCCGAAATACTGCACAGGCAAGGCATGCTGAAAGCGCAACTGAGCTTCAACAGAATGGAACTGTTTACCACACCCTTCCGGCAGATTCTCCCGCGACGGATCTTCTGGTGCGTGGCAACGGTCGCGTCGTGCCTGCTGATCACCCCTCATTTCAGCCAGCTTTTTTTCGAGCTGGGGAAGCGCTGGCTCTATATCCTGCTGTTGTCCTGTTGCCTTGCGGGGACGCTCACGCCGCTCATCATGTGGGTAGCCGTTCGGCTCGATATCGTCGACATCCCCGGCGGCCGGAAAATTCACGACAAAAAGACGCCACTTCTCGGCGGGCTTTCCATCATCTTTGCCTTCAACGCGGCTCTCTTTGCGAACATGATTCTGGATCAGCAGATGCTCGTACTGCTTGCCGGGGGGACCGTCGTGGCCATCGTCAGCGTGATCGATGACTGGCGGGACATCCCCGCGCGCTGGAAGCTTCTCGTCCAGCTCGTCGTCGTGGCCTTCCTGATCCGGCACGGCATCATTCTCGATCTCTTCCCGAACCACACGATCTGGGGATTCAGCCTCGATGCGATGCTCACGGTTCTGTGGATCGTGGGGATCACCAACTCCATGAATTTCATCGACGGGATGGACGGGCTGGCGGCGGGGGTGGCGGCGATCATCTCCATGTTTCTCGGCATCGTGGCCTACCAGATCGGACAGCCCACCATGGGATGGGTGGCCATCGCCATGCTGGGGAGCTGCATGGGGTTTTTGCCCTACAACTTCGGCATGAAACGCGAGGCGGGCATTTTCCTGGGTGACACGGGGAGTACCTTCATCGGCTTCATCCTGGCTTCCATCGCCATCAAGGGCGAGTGGGCGGCCTCCGGAAACGAGATCGTTTCCTTCTCGGCGCCCGTGCTCATCTTCTGGGTCCTGATCTTCGACATGACCTATATTACCGTGGAGCGCATCATGACCGGGAAGGTCCGGACGTTTCGAGAATGGATCGACTACGTCGGCAAGGACCATCTGCATCACCGGCTCTTCGAGCTGCTCCAGGACAAGCGCAAAGTGGTCCTCTTCATCTACGTTCTCTGTGCGACCCTGGGGATCAGCGCATTGGCTCTGCGCCACGCGAGAACCATTGACAGCATCCTGCTGGTTAGCCAGGCCTTCCTCATCACTGTGATCATCTCAATCATCGAGTACTCGGGCAGAAGACATCACTAATCGGCAGTACCGGCAAGTGACGGTGGTCGGGATGTTCAGTTCTTTTTCCCGCCATTTCGCGGTTGAATCTTTTCCCCTCTTGTGCTTAATTCGCATTCAACATTTCTTTTCTGGTTATGTCGGGCAGCGTGGAAAGAACCCTCGAACGAAACGGGTCAGCCACAGAAAAAGTGTCGGGATCATGATTCGCGTGGTTTGCTGTTACTGCAAGAGACAGGTGAAGACAAAGCCCTCGCATCTTGATGCCGTCTCGCACGGTGTCTGCGACCAATGCCTCCCCCTGATGGTCCGGGACCTCGGTCAACCCATGTCGCAGTTTCTCGACGAACTGCAGGCCCCCGTTCTCGTGGTGCAGGACAACGC
>DATJPI010000250.1:0-7390 GCA_035506495.1 Syntrophales bacterium | reverse complement strand
TCCCCTGTCGCCCACGAAGCGCCGCTTGTGATCCTGGACGGGCGGTGTGGCAACGACGGTCATGCCGTCGGAGATGCACTGCAGCGAAAACTCCTCGCCCTCGAGTTTCTCCTCGATCACCACAGCGGAGTGTTCCTGCAGGACCTCTCTGCAATATTCGAAGGCCTCCTCTATGGTCCGGAAGTGATCCCCCTGGACCTTGACGCCCTTGCCGCCGGTTAACCCGTCTGGTTTTACGACTACACCCGGTAGCTGCTTCAAAAACGCCTCAACCCCATCAAGCGAGGTGAAAGTCTCGTAGCGCGGGTTTCCGGGGATGTTGTATTTTCGGACAAGATCTCTCGTAAAGGACTTGGACGTCTCGAGGCGGGCGAGCTTCTTTTTGGGTCCCACGGCGGGGATTCCTGCGGTAAGGAGCGCATCGACGATGCCCAAGTTCAGGGGATCTTCCGGCCCGATGACGGCGAACTCGCAGCCGTTTTGCTTCGCGAAGGCCATGATGGATGCCAGGTCTTCGTAGGGCCCAACGAGGCATTGCGCGGACAGGGCGGCAATGCCGGGGTTGTTGGTTTTCATGCAGGAAAAAAGTTTCGGGTTGCGGCTGGAACGCATGATCGCCTCGGCGATAGCATGTTCCCGCGCCCCGTTTCCGACCAGTAGCACACCCGGCATGGAACACCTCCTCACGGCCCCTGTCGACCGTGGAAATCATTGAAAATAAAGGGGAAATGCATCGAAAGATGGTTTGCATCATAACGGAAAAGGGAAATCAAGTCAATGGATTATAGGTCGCTGCCCTGCATGCCTTCCTTGACTTTTCGCCGATTGTCCGATACGTTTTACTCAACGTTAACCTGTCGAATACTCTGAATAATTCCTAGCCCCGGGTACATGGACCCTTGGATCCATTCATCACATTCAAACTCGTCCTTATGGGAATGTGCCTGATTCTGTCGGGCTTCTTTTCTTCCTCCGAGGCCGCCCTTTTTTCCATCACATCGCTTCATCTGCACAAAATGAGGGAGGAACGTTTCCCCTTCTTTTCTTATGTCGAAAGGCTCCTTCGGACGCCCCGACGTCTCTTGATTACCATCCTTGCCGGCAATGAAGCCGTCAACATCATCCTTTCCGCCGTGACGACGGCCCTCTTCATCCGCTTCTTCGGTGAGCGGGGCGGATGGCTGACCATCGCGGTGGCAACCCCGGTGCTTCTTCTTTTCGGTGAGGCGATCCCGAAGACCATCGGGAAGACCTATTCCATGCGGGTTTCCTCCATGGTCTCGCCGTTCATGATATTCGCTCAAAAAGTGGAATTCCCCGTCGTCTGGATTTTGGAGAGGCTCTCCGGGCATATTCTGCGGCCCCTGCGGAAGAAAGGCGACGAGGGAGAGAATGCCGTCATGGAGGAGGAGTTCAGGAGTCTCGTCGATGTGGGACTTCAAGAAGGGATCATAGACGAAGGCCAGCGTGATCTGATCCACAGGGTTTTCGACCTGGCCGATACAACCGTCGAGGATATCATGACACCCCGTGTCGACATGTTCTCCCTTCCCGTGTCCGCAAGCCCGCAGGCTCTGCGCAGAGAGATCATCGAGCAGGGCTATTCCCGGGTCCCCCTGTACGGGGCGGGACCCGATGACATCGTGGGGATTCTCTATGCGCGCGATCTTCTGGGCCTGATGGCAGAGGGGAAGGCCCCGGTGTCGGTCGAGCCGCTTCTGCGAAAACCCTACTTTGTTCCCGAGGAGCGCAGTGCCGACCAGGTGCTCCGGGATTTCCAGAAACGAAACATGCACGTGGCGCTCGTTGTTGACGAGTACGGAGGGATCTCGGGACTCGTGACGATGGAGGACATCCTCGAGGCGCTTTTCGGAGACATCTATGACGAGAGAGACACCCGCGAGAGGCCCTTCCACCGCATCGATGAGCGAAACCTGATGGTCTCCGGGGCCATGTCCATTGAGGAGTTCAACAGCCTCGTCGGGACATCCATCCCCTCGGAGGATTTCGGCACACTCGGTGGATTCGTGTTCCATCTCTTCGGCAGGCTGCCCGCACGGGGTGAGGGGATTTCGCACGATGGGCTGAGCTTCCTCGTCCGGAAGATCAAAGGGACAAGGATCCTCAGTGTCCGGGTTTCGCTTGCGAAAGGGGAGGGCCATGAATGATTTCCTGATCCTGGCGCTCATCCCTGTCTGTATCGCTCTGGAGGGGCTCTTCTCGGGCGGGGAGATCGCATTTCTGGCCTCAGATCCGAACATCATCAGGCCCAGGGAAAGGGAGGGAGGCTATTCGGCGCGCCTTGCCCTCTGGCTGCTGGATCGACCCGAATGGTTTCTCGCAACGACTCTAACGGGAACCATTCTCTGCGTCACAACCAGCACGGCTTTGGCCACGTCCATGTTCATCAGCCATTTCGGGCTGGCCCGTGGAGAGTGGATCTCCGTAGCCGTCATGGTCCCGGTGATCCTCATTTTGGGCGAGATACTCCCGAAAAGCCTGTTCAGGCAACGAGCCGACGAGCGGGCGGTTGCGATTGCCCCCTTCCTCTGGGCGGCCTCATGGGTCCTCTATCCTCTGGTGTTTGTCATCTCGAAGATTGCCCGTGGCACTGTCTACGTCCTGGCAGGCGAGAGGGGGAAAACGTCTCACCCCTACATCACCAAGGATGGGCTCAAGTACCTTCTTCTGGAAGAGGCGGCGGACACGGACGTCAAGCGCTCGGAGAAAGTCATGGTGGAGCGCATATTCGATTTTTCCGAAGCAAGCGTGGGTCAGGTGATGGTGCCCGTCTCCAACGTGGCGGCCATTGAAGACAAGGCCACCTTCGGGGAGGCCGCACGAATCATCAACGAGACGGGCTTCTCGCGCTTGCCCGTTTATCAAGGAAACGTCATCAACATTGTAGGTGTCGTCAATGCCTTTGACATCCTGAAGCAGCTTCCCGCCCAGGCCGCCCAACCCGTTCGTTCCGCCCTCCGGCAACTTCTTTACATCCCCGCCGGCAAGCCCGCAGGCGATCTCCTGCTGGAGATACAGAAACGCGGCGAGCCCATGGCGGTGGTCGTCGACGAATACGGCGGGGCTGTGGGCATCGTCACGATCGAGGACATTCTCGAAGAGATCGTGGGCGATATCCGCGACGAGTACGACAAGCGCGAGCGCTCCGTCCGCAAGCTGGGCCCGGGCCAGTTTCTGGTCAGCGCGCACATCGGCATCGAGAAGCTCAAAGAGATGGTTCCTGTCAGCATTCCGGAAGGACCCTACGAAACCCTGGCGGGATATCTTCTGCATCAGATGGGACGCATTCCGCGTCGGATGGAACAGTTCCGCGCGGGAAACGCAAAGTTCGTAATCGAGGATGCCGATCTGAAATCGATTAAGCAGGTACTGATCATCCTGCCCGGCGAAGCGGCAGCGGAGCAGAAGCCCGACGGCAGGGAGAGGGAAATCAAGACGTCGTGAAAGCGAGCAGCGATCGTTCACTGACTGGAAAGGGATGACATGACCGGACAAGAGAAACCCTTCGCGACCTTGATTCTTGCCGCCGGCAAGGGGACGCGGATGAAGTCGGAGCTGGTGAAGGTCCTGCACCCCGTGGATGGCAGGCCCATGCTGGATTATGTTCTCAACCTGGCCGGACATCTCGGGTCCGGACGGATCGTCGTCATCATCGGGCACCAATCCGACCTGGTTGAAGAGCGATATAAAAACCGGGGGCTTGTATTTGTCTACCAGCGAGAGCAGCTTGGGACGGGCCACGCCGTGCTCCAGGCCAAAGACGCCTTTGCCGGCTACAGGGGGACGATCCTGATTTTGTGCGGTGACGTGCCGCTGCTGCAGGCCTCGACGATGAATAACCTCATGGATCGCCATCATGACTCGGGGGCGGCCATCACGGTGCTGACAACCCTTCTTGAAGATCCCTTCGGCTACGGCCGGATCATCAAGGACAAAGATGGGAACGTTCTGGGGATCGTGGAGCACCGCGATGCCACGGAGGAACAGAAAAAGATTCGCGAGATCAACACGGGGATCTACTGTGCCGAGAATCCGTTCCTCTTCGAGGCGGTCAGCGAGATCGGGAACGACAACGCGCAGAAGGAGTACTACTTCACGGATATCTTTGCCATTGCCCGCCGCAAAGGGGTCCGCACGGCCTCGGTCATTGCGCCCGACCCCGGGGAAGTCATGGGCATCAACTCTCAGGAAGATCTCGCCCGCGCAACCCGGATTGTGCAGGAGCGTCTCAAGGAGAAGTTGAAGGACAGCCGGTGATAAGAAAAGAGGCCCGCGTTGCGGGCCTTCTCAGTGACCGATCAAAACGAAAAGGGACGAGGGACCAGGGTGTAGGGACCAAAGTACGTTTCTGCCTCCAGTACTTCCTGTACTGTTTTTTAGAATTTTTCCTGCCTTAACGACATTTCAATCCGTAATCGAGAATGCAGGACAGGAATAAGAAGACAGGATCATTTGATCAAGCCACATATCGTAGAGCAGTCTCGGTACGAGCTTTATCTCTCCAGCTACAATAAAAGAACCGACAGGACTGCTCCGGCTGGAACGATGTAGAGGATATCCACTTTTCGAATCAGGGCGACCAGCGCTCCAAGCCCCAGGATAATTCTCACCACGTCCCATGGCACGGCCAATGCGAATTTGATGAAAACAAAAAGCAACAAGCCGACGAAAGAGGCGAGAATCCCCTCGATAGCCCTGGCGAAGTAAGGGGACGACCTGAGTCTGTCGAAAATCGGAGCGACGGCAACGACTATGAAGAAAGACGGCGTGAAGATGGCGATGGTCGCTGCGACGGCCCCTGCAAGGCCCTGGACGATGTAACCCACAAACGCAGCCGTGATCACGATGGGACCCGGGGTCACCTGGCCGAGGGCGATGCCGTCCATGAAGGTCCCGCTTGCCATCCATCCCTTCACCATCACGATCTCATGAAGCATCAGGGGAAGGGAAGCGAATCCTCCGCCGAAGGCGAATAGGTCTATTTTTAGCATCACGGCCGCGAGAGCGAAAAGAGAAGCATTGGCAAGATAAAGCCCCGCGAGCACGACCAGCAAAATGCAACCGAGAACAGCGATTTTACCTGCTTCCCGGCGGATGTCCTTTGGGTCACCTCTGCCATGGGATGAATCCGGGCGCACCTCCTGCAGAAGGATTGCTCCGGCAAGCCCGGCACTGGCGACAACCACGAAGGGACTGATTCCCTGCCAGAACAGAACCGCTGATAAAACAGAAATGATCAAACTTGCCGCGTTCCGGATGTTGCCTTTCCCGAAGGTATAGACGGCATTCAGTATGATCGCCACGACGATCACTTGCAGGCCTGCGAAGAGGGAGCCAATTTCCGGGAGTGCATTGTACCGAGCATACAGGATCGAAAAGATCAGCATGAAGAGGAATGCCGGAAGCCCGAAACCGACGTAGGATGCGAGAGCCCCTGTAATGCCCCCCGATTTCAGGCCGACGTAAGCGGCTGTTTGAATGGCTGTTGCTCCGGGGATGGATTGGCACAGAGCAACGCCGTTTTTGAACGTCTGTTCATCAAGCCAACCGCGACGGCTAACGGCCATCTCCCGGATGTGTGCCACCATGGCGGGGCCGCCGAAGGCCGTGGAGCCTAGCCGCAGAAAAGATAGAAAGAGATCTCTGCTCGTGGGGTGAGTGCTCACGGTCTAGTCGTTGCGTACCCCTGTATGTTTCAATCAGATGCTTGGCGTGGGCACATCGGCCCAGGCCGTCGCCTTCCCGACAGAGGTGATCTTGACGATCTCGCCTGTCCGGACGTTCAGGTCGACGGAGTATACCGGAGTCCGTGTCGTGTTGAAAGACAGAAGTTCGCTCCTTGATGCATGCGTCGCCGGGTTATGGGCAACCTCGTCGACGATCACCCGGCGGTAAGGACAGTCGTTGCACTCCAGAGCCGGATCGTCAATCCCGATCGGGCAGTGGTGCCGTCGCGCAAAGGAAGGGTCTACGCCGCGCATTTTCGCCATGTGGAAGGACGGCGATGCCTGCAGGTGCTCGAAGGGGTGCAGGACCCACTCCCAGATCATGGCGATAGTGTTGTGCTGCTTGAATAGGTGGAAGTCGCCTCCCGTGTCGGCGATCATGCCCTGCATGATATAGTCGGCCGGCATCAGATAGCCCAGATAATCCTTGTCAGTCGAAAGCTTTAAGGCGCCGTTGCTTCCGTTGTTAAGAATGCCCGCGATGGCGTTCGCGCTCGATGCGCTGTCTTCCGGCAGAATGGAAACTACGGTCAGGTTGTTCTTCGACTCGAAAGGCAGAGAACTCAGCGTAACCTCTCTCAGGATGAAGCCTGACCCTAGAACAGCAGCGATGATGACGAAGGGGATGATCGCGTATTTCAGTGGAGTTGCGGGAATCAATTTCCCGAAAACAGAGAACCACCGCTCAACAATCTTCGGAATGAACATGCCGGTATTTTTCAAATACTTTCCATACGACTCACCGTAGCGATTCGTCATTCTCCTCTCTTCATCCTTCGCCAGGAAGTAATAGAGCACGAACATCAGCGAAAGCGATGCCAGAACGATGAACCGGGGCCAGAGGATGCTCATTCCAATGCCCCAGATGCCAAGGGCCAGATATTGCGGATGCCGGACATATCTGTATAGCCCTTTATCAGCCACGCCCCATTTGAATATCTTTCCAAGATAAATCTGTAGGGCGCAGATAATGAACGCAAGGGCGCCGATGATGAAAAACGCAGAGCCCAAGACACGAATAGTTCTTAGGAAGAGCGTCGGAGGCAGAATCATGTGCGGCAGAAAGAATGAGATGAGCCACCTTGTCGCCGTGTACTGGCCGAGCCAGTGGAAGAAGGGATTGAATACCGAATAAAAGAAGAACGCGAAGGGGCTGATCATGATCATGATCTCAAAAGCCACGATGAAGAAGACAAAGATGCCGGCGAAGGTGCTTATTCCCATCACGTTCCGCTTGATTTTCTCGAAGATCGATTTCATCTCCTCTCTATCCTCCATCCCTTTGTAGTTAGTTTTGCCATAGGCACCCATTGAATATTTTTTGAACGTATTCTCGTTAACTGCAGAGGTCAGCAGGCTGTTATAGGCAACGAATGTGCCACAAACGCTCAATGATCGCAACCAGCTGAAATCATATCAGATAATGAAATTATTTCCCTCTCCTGCGAAATCATGGAATCGAACTGCTGGATAAATGGTATCCAGAAACAGTATATATTTTATTCAGTATCGCCTGCAGTTCCACCATTCGGTAACGATCCCGTTATGAGGAAAAGTCCCCCTTTAAATCCACTACTCCGAATCAGAAAAATCCGGATTACAGGTATCACAGCCTAGTAACGGGGACAGATCGTGTACATACG
>DATJPI010000249.1:0-9802 GCA_035506495.1 Syntrophales bacterium | reverse complement strand
GGAAAGATTCACTTTTTCCTCGGGTACGAGACTGGAAGATGCCGCCTTCTCTGGTGCCCGATCCTCGACCTTGTCGGTCTTCTGGTACTGCTGGATCATCTGGAGGGTTGCATCATCGATCTTGGAAATCTTCATTTCGTAATCCTCTGTCGGAATCTTAACACACTAATCGGCAAAACCCTAATCGATCTTTAGCGCTTTTTTTGTGGCGGTGTCGACTTCGACCCCATTTTCCTCTAACTGCGGTGCCTTGGACGGGGTCCGCTTCATCTGTTCATAGAGGATCTTCTGGATCCCGATTCCGCCTCCCCGCTGGGCCAGTTCCTGGGAAAGCTTCTGATCCATGATCATGGTATAGGTGTCTTTCCCGGGCATTTTGGTCATATAGTTGCTTTCGGGAATGGTCTTGCGCATCGTCTGAAAGATGTAACTAATGAAAAGCGCTTCAAAATCGGCGCAAGCCTTTCTCAGTTTACGGTCTTTTTCCACATCCTCGGGGCTTGTGGCGTCGGCCCGTGCGGACGTTTTTGCCAGGCTCCGGGTTGCCGGGGGTGGAATACTACGGATATCGTCCATGACCCCCTTCTCCTACATGATCTTCAGGTCGGCCTGAAGGGCCCCGGCGGCCTTGATGGTCTGTAAGATTTGGATGAGATCCCTGGGGGTGATACCCATGGCGTTGAGACCCCGGACCACATCCTGAATGGTTACGCTCTTCTGAACCACCATGAGCGATTTTTTCTCCTCGGCAACGTTTATCTGCGTACTGGGCGTCACAACCGTCTGCCCGCCGGAGCCCATGGTTACGCCGCGCCCTGCTTCCACCGGCGCCTGCCCGGGCACGCCACGGGGGGCATAGGGCAGGGGCTGGGATACGTTGTACTCCTCGCGTATCTGGAAGCTGAGATTTCCGTGAGCCACGGCAATCGTTGATATCCTTACGTTTTCCCCCATCACCACGGTTCCTGTCTTTTCGTTGAGGACCACGACAGCCGGAGCGTCAACAGAGACGTCAAGGTTTTCAATCGTGGAGAGCAGGCTCACGATACTCCCCGTGTAGGAATTCTTGACAGTGATCATGGCGGAACCCGAATCGACAAGCTTCACATCCACGTCGCCCACTCGCGAGTTGACCGTTGAGGCCAGCCTGTTGAGGGTCGTGAAATCCGGCTGGAAGAGATTCACCGTGAGCTGGCGGGATTTCTCGAAGTCATACTGAATCTGCTTCTCGATGAGCGCCCCGTTGGCAATGTAGCCGACGGTGGTATGGTTTTTCCCGACGACACTGCCCGAATTCGAATTGCCACCGGCCAGAAAGCCGCCGATGGTCACGGCACCCTGGGCCACGGCGTAGATGTCCCCGTCGGCTCCCCGAAGGGGCGTCATGAGGAGGGTACCTCCCAGGAGGCTCTTGGCATCCCCGAGGGATGAGACCATGACATCCAGCTTGGCACCGATCTTCGCAAAAGGAGGCAGAACAGCTGTCACCATTACAGCGGCAATGTTGTTTGCCTTGAGTTCCTTATCTCGCATGGCCAGGCCCTGCCTTGCCAGCAGGTTGGCCAGGGTGTCGCGGGTGAATCCGTTCTTGATGTTGTCGCCCGTGTTCATGAGACCCACGACAAGACCGTACCCCACGAGCTGGTTGTCACGGATCCCGCCGATCGAGGCAATGTCCTTGATCCGAGCCGCTCCAGCGGCTGCGGGCAGGAGCATGGCGGTCAGCAGGACAAGAGCAACCCCTGTCAAAATTCCTTTGTGCATGTCTTTCATGCTCATCTTCATCCCCACCGTCAAATTCTTATCCTTGCAATTTCTCTGCCTATGTGGCCGGTTTTCTTAGTCTTCTTTCCGTACCATCTTCCCCTATACCCTATACCCTGTACCCGGCGCATCGCGCCCTAGAATGGCCACACCCAATCGAGCACCCGCGTGCCCCAGCCCGGACGCATTTTTTCGTCCACGACTCCCTTGCCGGTATACACGATCCGCGCATCGGCGATATACTGGGAGTTAACCAAGTTGTCCGTTGTGATATCGTCCGGTCGGATCATGCCGGTGATCACCATGAACTGGTCCTCCGCGTTGACCGTCAACATGCGGCGTCCCTCGATGACGAAGTTTCCGTTGGGAAGCACTCGCACCACGCGGGCGCTGATTCTTCCCTTGAGGGATCCGTCACGGTTGGTTTGACCCGTTCCCTTGTGGTCGTAATTCGACGTGCCCCCGATGGAGTAGCTGGGAATAATCGTCGCGCCCGACGTGTTATTGACGAAGCCCGCGATTCCCGCCGCCGTGGTCGAATCGCGTTTTGCTTCCGTGTAGGCGTTGTTTGCCCCCTGAGAGTTTTCGTCGACGACGATCGTCACCACATCGCCGATGTTGCGCGCCTTTCGATCCGTGAAGAGGAGATTAAAAGAGTTCGCTCCGGCCCATATGGCCCCGGCGGTTGGAGTAGGCGTCACCTCTTCAGGGTTTGGCAGGAAAACGGGATCCCGTCTCATGGCGGTGTCATAACTCGTAGCCAGACACCCGGCCAGCAGAAGAAGAATCGAAACCGTTAGACCGATCTTACAAATTCTCATGATCAAATCTTCCCCTCTCAGAAATCGACTTTCACCAGGGATTGCCCCATGACCCGTGCAAAAATCACGTTTTTCGACTCCACGTTCTGTACGCGGATGAGATCTCCCCTGCCGCCATCTTCCTGGCAGAGGCCGACGGCCGAAATCATCATGGGACCGCTTTCAAGAATGATCCGCACGACCTCGCCTTTTTTCACAACGGGGACCGATCGAAACATTTGTTTTGTAATGGCCGTCCCGGGATTCATCCTCACCGTTGCCTTTTTACCGACCACTTCGTTCAGATCCGTCACCACGGCCGTGGTGACTGTATCCAGCCATTTCTTCGTCAGCGTGACGTCGTTCGGACCGATCACAGCGTCCCGGTTGATGCCGTTGGTGCTGACAACAACATCCGTCAGGACCTCAATCCGGACGCGGATCGTTTCCTCGCGGACGAAGCTGTCGCCTTTGCAGAAGCGGATCGTAAGCGATGTTTGGCCGATGTAGCTCTCTCCGGCGCGGCTGCGCACCTGGTAAGTGGCCTGCTCTGCAGGGATCACCACGGAAGGGATGGCACTGAGAAACTCGACACGAATGCGGTCTTTCGCCCAAGGGGCGTTTGTTTCGATGTGATTTCTCACGGCACCCTTGATTTCTTTTTCGCCGATGTTCTCTGCATGACAGACGGACCCCAGGCCGGTGAACACCAGCAGAAGGAGAATGCCCGCAAGGCCGCACAGAACGGAAAACCGTTTCATCGCTTCTTACCTCTTCAGATTGTTGATCATTTGCAGCATGTTGTCGGCCGTCTGAATGGCCTTGGAATTGATTTCATAGGCACGTTGACCGACGATCATCTGGACCATTTCATCGACGACATTGACGTTGGACATCTCGAGGAAAGTCTGTGATATGGTCCCGTAGCCTTCCACGTCGGGATTTCCCGTCGTCGGCTCGCCGGAACCATCCGTCTTGGCATAAAGGTTTCGCCCCATATTCGTGAGGCCTGCGGGGTTGGCGAACTTGGCCAGTGTAATACGCCCCGTCGAGAGGGTGGCGCCTGCCTTGTCCTTCGCCGTCCAGGTGCCGCCGGGATCGATGGTAAACGTGATCGTCCCCTGGGGCACAGTGACGTTAGGGGTGAGCTTTAAACCCTCGGAATTGACGAGCAGAAGATCCTTGCTGAGCTTCCAATTGCCTGACCTCGTGTAGAGGGTGTTCCCGTTGCCATCATCGACCTGGAAAAAGCCGTCGCCTTCAATGGCCCAGTCGAAGCGGTTTCCCGTCTGCTGGTAGTCGCCCTGGGTAAAGACCTTCTGGATCGCCGTCATCTTGGATCCCAAGCCCACTTCCACGCCCAGGGGCAGGGCCGTTCCCGATGTCGTCTGCACGCCGGCCTGACGGTGAATCTGGTACATGAGATCCTGGAACTCGGCCCTGGAGGCCTTGAAGCCGGGGGTTTGGACGTTCGCGAGGTTGTTGGCGACAACGTCCTGATTGATCTGCTGGGCCTGCATGCCCGTTGCCGCGGTGTATAATGATCGAATCATGTCATCCCTCCACCCTTTGTTAGTTTCTTATCCTCAGGCAGCTTTGCCAACCCGGCTGGTGGACAGCCGGTCCTGGTCGCTGATCGTCTGCATCGCTTTGGAATAGGCCTCAAAGGAGCGTTGGATGTCGATCATCTCGATCATCTCCTTCACGGCCGCGACATTGGACGTCTCGAGATAGCCGGAGCGCATCTCGGGAGTTTCGACCGCCGACTGCTCCGCCTTGGCCGAAGCCTCGAAGAGACCGGCCCCCTTTTTGATCAGGGCGTCCTTCTTCTTGAAGTCGACGAGCTTGATTTTCCCCGCATTGCTGCCGTCCACATTGATGTTTCCCGCATTGTCAATCTCGATCTTCCGGCCCGAAATGGTGATCCGTCCACCCTCTCCCATCACGGCGTCGCCGGACTTGGTGACCAGCTCGCCGCTGGCGTTCAGGGTGAAGCTGCCGTTTCGCGTGTACCGCTCCCCGTTCGGCGTCTCGATGGCGAAGTACCCGTCACCCTGAATGGCCACGTCGAGCGGGCTGCCAGTTTTTTCCAGTGTTCCCTGGGAGTGATCGATCAGGACGACGGCATCGTGGCTGAAGGAATCCTCCGCCATGGCGTCGGTGCCTGATTTGCGCACAAAGATGAGACGCTCGTTCTTGAATCCCGGGGTGCTGGCATTCGCGATATTATGGACCGCGTAATCAAGCTGGGAGAGCTTCTTGACGGCTGCGCTGACTGCCGTGTTCACTCCGTACATCATGGTAATCGTTTCCGCTCCTGGTGGTATTGACCCTATGGTAGGCAACGGCTGTGCCACGGAAGACGGGTATCAGGTTTCAGGCGTCCGGCTTCAGGAACGAGAAGGAGGGAATCATTTAAGTAGCTGATATAATGGGATTTATTAAGATTGGCCATTTTGCGTGGCGGTCTGCAAAGGGCGCTGTTGAACTTGGCTTAGAGAAAGGAAGAGGGTAATTTTGATCGGGGCGGGAAAATATTGCCTGCGGGGGTCTTTGGCCTGTTTGTAATCCTTTGTCCTTTTTCCTTGAACCTTTATCCTCGATCCTGTCTTTCGCGGTACTTTTCATTGGTTGAATAGACGAAGGCCAGTATCTCGGCCACCGCCCGATAGAGCTCGGGCGGGATCTGCTGATCGAGATCGAGTTTGCTCAGGACGTGCACCAGCGCGTAATCGGTGCGTATGGGAATGTCGTGCTTTCGGGCAAGTTCGATGATCCTTTCGGCCATGCGGCCTTTGCCCTTGGCCATGAGCCTCGGGGCATCGTCTTTCGCAGAATCATAGCGGATCGCCGCCGCAACTTTCCGTGCATCCGGTTTCTTGTGCGAGTATTTTGAGTTTTTTCTCTCCACCACCCTTTGCCCTATACCCTATACCCTGGACCCTGTCTTATGCGAAAAGATTCAGCGTGTTGCCATCGCCGTAAATCTCTTCCCGGAGGCACTCTTCCACAGCCTCCCGGACATGCGGTTGCACTTGTGCGGCGAGTTCCGTAACCCGGTAACCCGCCCCGGTGAGCTGATTTTCCAGCTCAGGCAGCAGACTGTCGATAAAGGCGGCCATGGATTCGTCCCCGCAATGGATGCGGCAGCTGAGCGTCTTGCCGCGGAACATCGCCTGCGCGATCACGTTGCCGAGGGCATCCATTTCCAAGGCAAGCACCACACGGAAAGCCTCTATGCGCTCGGTGCTGCCGGCTCGCCCTTCTTCGCTGTAGATGAAAATATTCGCTTTTCCCATGAGGCCCGGCAGGAAAAGCGGAATCTGGAAAAAAACCTTGCCCTCGGTCTCGTGGAAATGCACGTTGAGCACCTGTTGGCTCTCGATGGACCGAAGGGCACGCTCCATGAGCGGGATCAACTCCCGCAATGCCTTTCCGTCGGATGGATTCAACCCGATGGAACCGAGCTTCGCCTGCATCTCGTCCAGCGCCCTCATCAGGGCCGTCTTGAGGTTTGCCGCCGAGGAGGCCGGATCGGCACCGTGGTTCTCCAGTGCCGCTTTCAGTTCACTCTCGAGCATCAATCCCAGGGATCGGATGGCGTCGCGGAAGGAAAACCCCTTTTCCACTTGCTCCACACTCAGCGCGGCGGCCCCCAGCCCGTCGAGAATGGCCTTCAGAGGGTCATCACCCACCAGACGGATGAGGTCGGAGGCCTGGGGACCGCTGAGAATCCCCTCCAGCTCGTTTAGGCTTTCCGCCAGAGCGTCGGGGTTGGCTCGGAAAACACGCAGATACTCCGTCATAATGCGCTCTTCGGGTGGGGAGATCAAAGACAAGGACACCCTGGGACTTAAGCTGTCAACCCGCAGCGTCATCGCCTGCCCGGGTTGCAGCGCCGGTTCCGCCTCGGCCGTGAAGGAGTGGTCGCCGACGGTAATCACGAGCCGGCCATCGCCCAGTCGTTCCAGAACGCGGGCATCCACGGTCTGCCCGACGGAAAAACCCGTGGGCGGTCGATCCGAAAGCCTGATCTGCAGGACGGGATCGATCTGCGGCTTGAAGACGGGGGGGATATGGACCCTGGAGGACATCAGCGGCTTTCACTTCTGCGGCGGGAAAGATCGATGATGAGATGGACCTCCCCTTCCGAAAGCCCAAGACTCTCGGAGATCTCGGCCGGCGGCAGCCCCTGACCGGCGAGCCGGAGGACCTCGTCGTACTTCTTCCCCGGGAGAACTTCCCCGATTCCAGCGCTCGTCTTGTCGAGCTTGTCGATGTGGGTGGTTGCACGCTCGATGAGACGATTCAGACGGGCCTCTTTCTCATCGATGGAAAGAGACATGTCCCGAAGGGCCTTCTTGCTTTCTTCCATGGCTTCGAGAAGACCGGCCGTCGTTTTCTGCGACTCCACGATGAGCCGATGCAGTGCCCCCATGGTCTTTTCGAAACTAAGCCTCTTTTTCAAATCCTGCTGGACCCGGGTGATGATGAAGACCACGGCGATGCAGAGCACCACATCGGCCACCACCTGGACGGCAAAGAAAATCTGCGGATTGATCTCAGTTATGAACATGGGATGTTGCCGATGGGATGCGTTCTAGACTCGGATGTTGATCCGGCCGCCCTGGTTTTCTTCGGGAGGCTCTTCTTCCTGCGTGGCCTGAGGCTGGCTGCCGCTGGCCGCCCTCTGTTGATCCCGGGCCCTCTTGCGCTTCCGCTCCTGTTCCTCTTCGCGCTGCATGCGGACCTTGTCGGGCTCGTCGGACTCCTTGACCTTCTCCTTGAGGAGCTTCTTTTCCTCGCTTTCATGCATGGCGACGTAGCGCTGCTGAAGCTCGGACTGCTGCTGCTGCGTCTGCTGGATGCGCTCCACCGACGTTGACTGCAGCAGAATCTGCTGTAAATCGACCGCCCTTAACATGTCCGGCGGACCTCCTCCGGCACGGTTCTTCACCCGGGCAGCCCGGGGTCGTAACCCTTCAGCGGCTGCGGAAGGATCCTGCCTTAGACCCTTCCTTATCATGGAATCGACGCATCAGGCCCGAATCTTTAATCCCTCCGTGATGTTGATGACAATGAGCCCGTCCAAAAACTCTCTGTCCTCTGGGCCCTTTCCCCTGGACCCTTTACCTCGAACCCTTCTTTACCTCCGGACCGCCTTCTTCCGTACCCCCGCGGGCTGGCAGGGAATCTCAAGGCAAAAGATGTTGATCCCCGCCTCGCGGTCGATCTCGAATCGCACACCGTACTTGCGAAGCAAAGAGATGGCCTGCAGAAGCATCATGGCTTCGTTTTCAAACTGCGATTCCGAGCGGGCATGCAGAATTGCTTCCTTCAGCTCCGCTTGCATGGGCCTGCCCGTGTCCTGGAACTTGAGGATAACGTGGCCGTTTCGCCGCGTCGTGGAGGCGAAGAATTCCTTCTCGGGGCTCTCCCTCATGGACTCCATCACGTAACGCATCCAGGTGGTGATGAACATGGAGTAGTCGGCAGGCGATCCGCTCACCTCATGCAGATCCCCGTCGAGATCCAGGATTTTTTTCACGTTGTGCTTGAAATCGAGGTAGAAGTCGGAAAATCGGATCTCGTTCTCCACGAGCTCCGAAATATTGATCTGTTGCGTCGTGCGGTCACCAATTGCGTAGAATTTCCCGGACACATGCTTGAAGAGATCGAAGAGCCGGTCCGACTCGTGGGTGATGAGTTCGATGTCTTTGAGCAGCTTTGCATGGTCTTCCGACAGGACACGCCCCGCCTCCGGGAAGGTCTCCCGGGTTTTGCGGATCGACTCCTCGAGGCGCCTCTGGAGAAGTCTCGTGCGGCCGATAATCCCGTTGAGGGGATTGGCAAAATTATGCAGGATCCCCGGGATGAGTTCCTCGATGAAGGTGCCCTCGAACCCGCGCTCCAGGGAACGATACACATCTGATTCCCGTGCTTCTTTTGCTGCTTCCTTTGCTTTGATCATATCCTCCTTCTCCGGTCCCCAGCAGGGCGTCCATCCTACCGGCACAGACTAAAGCATCGAAACAAAAAGCTCAAGCGGTTATCCGGACCCGAAGCGCTTCAGCCTTCCCCATTATCTCTTGTGCTTATCTTCGCCGGTTGTCGATGATCGTATTCTGATGTTGAAGCATTTTCCATGCCTCCCGAACCTTCTCCTGCTCCGACTCGTTCTGCGTGGGAGCGGTGGGGGCACCTGTTGAATAGAGGACCGACGTGTTGCCCTCGGCGTCCTTGACCTCCCTCGTGCCGATCTGGTCGGCCGGGTTTTGCTGCTTGCCGGCACGCTCCTGTTCGATCATGATCCGTATGGTCTCGTCGCTCACTCCCGCCTTTTTGAGCTTGACGACCTCATCGGTCGTCAGGGCATAGGCCCACGTGAAACCGAATACGACCATGAAAATCACGAATGCAATCGTTTTCATCCTTTTCATTTCTTCTCTCCTACCTCTGCCCTATACCCTATACCCTATACCCTATACCCTGAACCCTGTCATATGAAGACATACCTTGTAATGTAGATGTCCTTCAGTGCAGCCTCGCCCAGGAGATTGCGAAGGTCATCCTGCATCTCCTTTTTGAGCCGGCTTCCCGAATCGGAAGCCCGGATCAGTTCCTGGCCCTTTTTCTGCGCCGCCCGGTAGATGACCCTGCGAATTTCCGCCTTCCGGTCTTCCGTCAATTCCACCCCCGCCTGGAACTCGAGGGTCACGTCGCACTGCAGAAAGCGGTACTGTCCCCGGGCATCTTTGATATCGATGCTGAAATCGGGGAAAAAGGCTTCCTGAACGACCGGAACGGCCGAGGCCAGCTGCTTTGTTTTCTCGGCAGCCACCTGCGCCTCTTCCTTCTGCCGGAGGTGCAGATAGGCAACCGATCCAGCGGCGATCAGGGCAACGGCAACACCCGCCGGGACGAGGATTTTCCAGGAAAGAAGCGATTTCCATTGAAAGGCGACGTCGGGACGGACAAACCCGTTTCGGATTCCCAGCAGGAGGTTGCGAACGCGATGGGAAAGCGACGTCCGGACTTCGAGGTCCGATATGGTCTCCCCGTCGGGCCCTGCCGGAGCCGACGCGTCCAGCGGGATTTCCGCCAGCTTTTCCTGCTCGAGAAGATCAAGTTCAACGCGCCTTGCCATGGCTTCGCCTGCTTACCTCAGGTCCTTCACCCTGCCCCGCAGCCGCAGCACGGCCTGGGAGTGCAGCTGGCAGACCCGCGATTCGGTAAGG
>DATJPI010000248.1:0-10976 GCA_035506495.1 Syntrophales bacterium | reverse complement strand
CAGTCTTCGTCAAGCGCAATGATTCGACCGGCAATGGCTTCCTCCCCCACCTCCAGGATCCCTACCGTATAGGACATGTTGTGACGCCTGTCGAAGGCCGTGCCGGGATTGAAAAAAAGGACACCCTCCCGGATGTGGTTTACCGGCTGATGGCTGTGTCCGTAGACGATGCAATCGACGCTGTCGAACTCCTTCCGGATCCGATCTTCGAGATCGTGAGGAGCTCCCCAGCCGTGGATGAGGCCGATGCGGAAACGCCCGATCTCGAGGACTCGCTTGAACGGGATCTCCTCCTCCACACGTGCTGAGTCCATGTTCCCGCAGACGGCGATCACTTCCTTGTCCCCAAAGGCCTCCAGAACCCGCAGGTCGACGATGTCTCCTGCGTGAAGAATCAGGTCGACATCGTGAAAGTACTTACCGATGATGGCCAGGAGCCTCGCGTCAGGCCCTCTGAGGTGCGTGTCGGAGATAACGCCGATCTTCAATCCTGACCCTCCGGGAACGAGAGCGATTATATCGTTCGGGGTCAAAAAGACAAGTCTTTTTTGGCACCTGCAGCGCCGGCCCGTTCTTTCGGTTTGACTTTTCCAGGGTTGTGGCGATAAGATCGGCCAGGGCGAAAGGGAGAAGGGAAATGCTTGAGAAGACCCTCGAGAAGATCGCCGAGAAGATCCTGACCCTCGATGAGGCTTCACTCGCCGCCCTGTGGGATCAATACAAGCAGAAGATGGAGAAGTTTCAGCCCAACCGGGAGTGGGAACGCTCCGTCATCGTCTTCTTCATCATCAATTCCGTCCGCGTCAAGAACCATATCTTCAACGAGCGCATCGTTCATCATTATCAGCAAGGCGAACCGAAGCCGGAGGAATCCACCCCAAAGGGAAAACCGACACTGAAGCTCGTCAAGTAGATGGACAGATCACAGGCTCTCAAGCGAATCTCCGAACTGCGAGACCTCATCGAGTACCACAATCGTCGTTACTATCAGCTCGACGACCCGGAAATCTCCGACGATGAGTACGACCGCCTCATGCGCGAGCTCATCGCACTGGAAGGGCTCTACCCCGACATCGACCGCACGGCGTCCCCCACCCAGCGCGTAGGCGCCGCACCGCTGGAGAAATTCGGGACCGTCACCCATCTGAGCCCGATGCTCAGCCTTGGAAATGCCTTCTCCGAGGAGGAGGTCGCCGAGTTCGACGAGCGTCTCAAACGCCTGCTGGGCGGCAAGGCGGATCTCGATTTCGTGGCGGAGCCGAAAATCGATGGGGTTGCCATCAACCTTGTCTTTGAAAAAGGCATCTTCATCGTCGGTTCCACCCGTGGCAACGGTCTCACCGGTGAGGACGTCACGCAGAACCTGCGGACCATACGCGCCCTGCCCCTGAAGATGAAACACCGCGAACAGGAACGTTTCCCCGACCGGGTCGAAATCCGCGGGGAGGTGTATCTCGAAAAGGAAGCATTCCGGAGACTCAACGAACGCAGGATCGAACAGGGGGAGACCCCTTTTGCCAATCCCCGGAATGCCGCCGCGGGCTCCCTGCGCCAGCTCGATCCCCGCGTCACCGCAAAACGGCCCCTCAATATTTTCTGTTATGGCGTGGGAATCGTCGAAGGATTGACTTTTTCGACCCATGGGGCCGTTCTCAAGTCACTGCACGACTGGGGTTTCCCCACGAATCCTAACATCCGTCACGCCCGCGACATCCAGGACTGCATCGCCTATTACCGTCACATCGAGTCCATCCGGGAAACGCTTCCCTACGAGATCGACGGGATTGTCCTGAAGGTAAACTCCCTTTCGCTGCAGGATCGATTGGGAATGGTCTCCCGCAGTCCCCGCTGGGCCGTGGCCGTCAAGTTCGCCCCCACGCAGGCCACGACGGTTATCGAGGATATCGTCGTCGGCGTCGGGAGGACGGGTGTGCTGACACCCGTTGCCGTCATGAAACCCGTCCGGGTGGGCGGCGTCATGGTGAGCCGAGCAACCCTTCACAACGAAGACGAAATCGCAAAAAAGGACGTCCGCATCGGGGATACAGTGATTGTCCAGCGTGCGGGCGACGTCATCCCCGAAGTCGTCAAGGTCATCGAAGGCAAGCGCACAGGCAGGGAAAAGCCCTTCCGGATGCCTGAAAAGTGTCCCGTCTGTGGATCAAAGGTCGTGAAGCTGGAGGGCGAGGTGGCACACCGATGCATCGATCTCGGCTGCCCCGCCCAGATCCGAGAAAACATCAGGCACTTTGTTTCCCGGTCAGGCATGGACATCGAAGGGCTGGGGGAAAAAATCATCGCCCAACTCTTGGATGCGGGGTTCATACGCGACCCGGCGGATCTGTACAGCATTACGAAGGGCCAGCTCCTCGAACTCGAGCGTTTTGCCGACAAGTCCGCTGAGAATCTTGTCGCGGCCATTGAGCGCTCAAAGAGCCCGTCGCTGGAGCGGTTGCTGTTTGCCCTCGGCATCCGCCATGTCGGTGAATATGTCGCCAAGATACTTGCCCGGAAATTTGGAAACATCGGGAAGATCGAGGGCGCAAGCCAGGAGGAACTGACGGCGATCGAGGGCATCGGCCCCATCATCGCGGAGAGCCTGTTCCAATTCTTCCACGAACCGCACAACCTCAAGATCGTCAGGAAGCTGGAGCAGGCCGGCGTAAAGCCCGCTGCAGAGAAACGGACTTCATCTTCGGCGCTGACGGGCAAGACCTTCGTCTTTACGGGCGGGTTGAGGGGATTGTCGCGCGAGAAGGCAAAAGAACTGGTGGAATCCCTCGGAGGATCCGCCACGTCTTCCGTGTCGAAGAAGACGGACTACGTTGTCGCGGGCGAGGACCCCGGCTCCAAATACGAAAAGGCAAAGTCGCTCGGCGTAAAGATCCTCGATGAGGAGGGCTTTCTCAAATTGATCCGGGAAGCGTAAGCAACGTAAGGTGGCCCAACGCCTTTAGCCTGTTGCTTGACGGATTTTCACCCTCACCCCGACCCTCTCCCCTCAAGGGAGAGGGAGACCGAGGTACCAAATGGGCGTTGGTAGGAAACGAGTTCATGTGTACATATCCGGCAGGGTACAGGGTGTTGCATTCCGTGCAAAGACCCGCAACGAGGCCATCAGGAATAGCGTGACGGGCTGGGTTCGAAACATCCCGGACGGCCGCGTCGAGGCCGTATTCGAGGGTACGCCGGAAGGCGTGGATCACATGGTGAACTGGTGCCGTATCGGCCCCCGCCTCGCTGCTGTAGAACAGGTCGAGACATCGGATGAACCCTATTCAGGGACGTTCTCGGATTTCAACATCCGCTACTGAAATGAAGATTCCACGAACCGGAGTGCATGGAATGTAAAAACGAAAGGAAATATTTTTCTGCAGGGAAACAACAAATCCACTCAGGAGGGAATGGGATGAGACGAAAGAAACTATTACTTGCATCACTATTGAGTCTACTGTGCATGCTGGCTGTAGGTCCTCAAGTCGTTGCGGCCGGCGACGGTGAAACGCTTGCCAGATACTATCTCCAGACGGTACCCGCCCCGTCTCTGGATCCATCGCTGACCCTAGAGCAGGCCATGAAGATCCAGGCCGAATTCAACATGGCCATCACTCCCGTTTTTGGCAAGGTCGTGGGCTACAAGGCGGGCCTCACCAACGCCGCCGTCCAAAAGGTCTTCGGCGTCACGGCTCCGGTGCGAGGGACACTCATGGAAAAGATGATCCTCAAATCCGGAACGACCCTCGAGGCCGCCTTTGGTGCGCGCCCCCTCTATGAAGGGGACCTGATCCTGCGCGTGGGAAGCGAGGCCGTCAACGACGCGAAGACCCCCATGGAAGCACTCGGTTCCATCGATGCGGCCATCCCCTTCATCGAGCTTCCCGATCTGGTCTTTGCCAAGGATGTAAAGATCAACGGACCCATGCTTGCCGCCGTCAACGTGGCGGCCCGATACGGCATCGTCGGCGATCCGATTCCCATCCAGGCATCGCCCGAGTGGATGGAGCGGCTGAAGAACTTCATGTGCCAGATCTATGACGAAAAAGGCCAGATGCTCATCGAAGGTCCCGGGAGCAACCTCATGGATCACCCGATGAACGTCGTCCTCTGGATCCGCGACTCCCTGAAGGCCGACGGCATCGCTCTGAGAAAAGGGGATCTCCTTTCTCTCGGCACGATCACGAAGCTCACCCCCACGGCACCCAACACGGTCATCAAGGCACGCTACGTCGGTCTGGATCCGAAAGGACCCGTCGAGATCTCCGTGATTTTCAAATAACCCTCATCATCACAACCGCGAAACAACAGGAAGCCCGGATGGTGTGAAACCGGCCGGGCTTCCTGGTTTCCTTCACCTTACTTGCCGCAGATCACCGAGATCTCGATCGCGGCGTCCCGGGGCAGCCTGGCGACCTGCACGGTTTCTCTGGCGGGCGGGTTCTGCGGGAAATACCTCCCGTAGATTTCGTTGAACTTGGCAAAATCGTTCATCTCTTTCAGAAAGACCGTCGACTTGAGGACATTCTGCAGGCTCATCCCTGCCGCCTCGATAACGGCCTTGAGGTTTTCCAGAATCCTTATCGCCTGCGCTTCGATATCGGGACCGGCAAATTCACCTGTCTTCGGATCCATCCCGAGCATGCCCGACACAAAGAGCAGGTCTCCCCATTTCACGGCTTGCGAGTAAGGTCCGATCGCCTTGGGTGCATTCGGCGTATGGATAATGGTTTTCATCTTCCGCTCCTTTTGCGCTGAGTTTCAGGGTTGGACGGCTGAACTTTATACCACACCTTGGCTTGTGGAGGAAAGAGAACTCGTTTGCACGTTTCCTGTTGACACGCCCGACCGACGACTTATAGAGAAATAAGGGACCGTATCCGCAAGTCGACGAAAAGAGGAGGTATCCCATGCCGCTCATCGACAAAGAAATCCGGGACAACATCGGTATCGTCAGCCTGAACAACCCTCGAAAGAGAAACGCCCTCAGTCAGGCCCTCGTCGATGGCGTTCTCGAGGCTCTGAAGGAGTTTCAAAACCGAAGGATCCCCGTAGTCATCCTGCGGGCTGCGGAAGGAAGCCCCGTCTGGTCTGCAGGACATGACGTCAACGAGCTGCCGCGCTCGTACCGCGACCCCCTTGGATACTTTGATTCCCTTGCGACACTCCTTCGGGCGATCCAGGACTATCCGGGACCTGTCATTGCGATGGTTCAGGGAGGTGCATGGGGTGGCGCCTTCAACCTTGTCATGGTCTGCGATATCGTCGTGGCGGACGAATCCGCCTTCTTTGCGATCACGCCTGCAAGACTGGGATTGCCGTTCAACGCCTCCGGCATCCTGCAATTCATGAACGGTATGGGATTGAACGTGGCAAAAGAAATGTTCTTCACGGCCGACCCGATCTCGGCTGAACGCGCGAAGAGCATCGGGATCCTGAATCATCTTGTCCCTTCGGACAGAATCCTGGAGTTCACGATAGAGCTTGCCCAGCGGATCGCCTCTCGGTCCGCCCTTGCCATAGCGATCATCAAAGAACAGTTCCGCATTCTCGCCGAAGCATCTCCCATTGCGCCTGCCGCATTCGAGCGCATACAGGGGTTGCGACGGCGAGTCTATGACAGCCATGATTACGAAGAGGGGGTGAGGGCTTTCCTCGAGAAGCGTCCCCCCGTCTTTACGGGCGAATGATGCAACGAGCAGCGACCTGCGACGATTCAATTTCCAGTTGACACCCCTCACCTTTCCCGTTAGAAAAAAACAGATCGGATTGCTGGAGGTCAAGGTATGAAAAAGCTCTCTGCGCTGGTTGCGATCATCGCAATCATGTTTTTCTCGGCTGTCCCTGTCGTGAGGGCCGCGGATACCGTCAAGATCGGCGCCGCCTTCGCCCTGTCCGGAAGCATCGCTGTGTACGGTGAGGGCTTCAAGAAGTGCATCGATCTCGCCGTCGAGGAGATCAACGCGAAAGGCGGCATCAAGGGAAAGAACATCGAGATCGTCTACGAGGACAACAAGAGCAACCCCAAGGACTGCGTGACTGCCGTTCGCAAGCTGATCACCGTGGATAAGGTCCCTGTGATCTTCGGGCCCGCGGGCAGCTCCAACTTCATGGCGGTCGCTCCCGTTGCCCAGGAGAACAAGATCGTGCTGCTCTCGGCGCAGGGCGCCGCGGTCGGTCTGACCAAGGCGGGGGATTACATCTTCCGCGTCTTCCCCTCGGATACCCTGCAGGGGCCCCACCTGGCGAAGCTCGCCATCTCCATGGGTTTCAAGAAGCTTCCCGTTATGTACGTGAACAACGACTGGGGTCTCGGCCTGAAGGATGCCTTCGTGGATGCCTTCAAGAAGATGGGCGGCACAGTGACGGACATCATTGCCTACGACGAGAAGAAAACCGATTACCGCACGGAGCTTCTTCGCGCCAGTAAGGGCAATCCCCCGGCCATCGTCAACCTGACGTACATCAATGAAGGCGCCGTCCAATTCAAGCAGGCTTTCGAGATGGGGATCAAGACGCAGTGGCTCTGCGGCTCCGCCGCCAGGGCCCCCAAGATGGTGGAACTGGCAGGCAAGGCAGCCGAGGGGGTCATGGGCACCTACCCCTCCGTCTCCCAGAACACGAAACAGTACCAGGCCTTCAAGGAAGCCTACAAGAAGAAGTACGGCGATGATAAGATCCCCATCTTTGGCGATTACAACTACGACATGGTCTATGTCGCGGCCAAGGCCATCGAGAAAGGCGGCTACACGTCCGACGGCATCCGCAAGGCCCTGCCTCAGGTCGCAAAAGGATACAAAGGCGTGACTGGCGACAAGACCTTCGACGCGGAGCGGAGCCCGAAATTCGCCGAATACGGCATCTGGATCGTCAAGGACGGTAAGATCGAAGATTACAAGAAATAGAAGATAACCAATCGGAAGGATCGCCCGGGGAAGGTTCCAGCCGTTCATTCGGCCGGAACCTCCTTTTTTTCGAATGGATTCCATCAGCTACTATGCCCAAACCCTCCTCAACGGCATCCTCGCGGGCTGCATCTATGCCCTGTTTGCCATGGGGCTCACCCTTATCTACGGTGTGCTCAACTTCGTGAACTTCGCCCACGGCGAGTTGATCATGTGGGGGGCCTATTTTCTCTTTCTTTTCATGGCGGAGCCCTTCAATCTTTCCCTTTGGGTCGCCCTCCTCCCGGCCCTCGCCCTGACAGGGTGCCTGGGGCTTGCCATGGAATATTCCGTGTTCCGTCCCATCCGCAGGGCGAATCGCCTGACCCTCCTGATCGCCGCCATGGGTCTGTCCGTCTTGCTGCGCAATGCGGCCCAGTTCTTCTGGGGCGCCGAGGTGCGCACCTACGGGTTCGAGATTGCACAGGGTACGAAGTTCTTCGGCCTCTATCTCACGACGCAGCAGTTCGCCATCATCGGGGTCACGATCCTGTGCGTCGCTGCCGTTTACCTTCTCTTTTTCAAATCCCGCCTCGGCAAATCGATGCGCGCCCTCTCGGACAATCTGGACCTCGCCCGGATATCGGGCATCGACACGAAGCGGGCGATCCTCACCGCCTGGGTCCTCTCGGCTGTGCTTGCAGGCGTCGGCGGGATCCTCCTGGCTCTCGACACGAACCTTTCACCTGAAATGGGCGTGCCCAACCTCATCAAGGCCTTCGCGGCGACCCTCATCGGTGGAGTGGGAAATCTCTGGGGCGCCCTCTGGGGAGGGCTTCTCATCGGGCTTGCCGAAAACCTTGGCGTGCTTTTCATCTCCCCGGGTTACAAGGACGGCATTGCCTTCGTCATCATGGTGCTGATCCTGCTCGTGCGCCCCTACGTCATCCTCGGCGAAAGGAGCGACTGATGGATCTGCTGATGCATCTGTGCATCATCATCGCCATCTACACCATCTTCGCGTTGAGCCTGAACGTGGAAGTCGGCTACACGGGGCTCTTCAACTTCGGTCACGTGGCCTTCTTTGCTATCGGAGCCTACGCCTCAGCCCTGCTGACGCTGGCAGGGACCCCCTTTGTGTGGGCTCTTCCCGTGGCACTGCTTTCGGCGGGCTTATGCGGATTTCTTCTCAGCATTCCGGCTCTCAAACTCCAGGGAGACTATTTCGGGATTGCCACGCTCGGCTTCGGCGAGATCCTCCGGATGATCTTCAACAACGAGGTCTGGCTCACCAAGGGACCCATGGGACTGCCGGGGATCCCGAGGCCTTCTCTGTTCGGTTTTGCCTTCGACACTCTTCCCCTCTACCTGGCCCTCTCTGCAGCGTTTGCGCTTCTGACCTTCGCCGTCCTTGCCGTCGTCGTTCTCAGCCCCTTTGGCAGGACCCTTAAGGCCGTGCGTGACGATGAGACGGCGGCCGAGATTCTGGGGAAGAACGCGTATACGTTCAAGATCAAGTCCTTTGTCATCGGATCCGTCTTTGCGGGCCTCGCTGGCGTGCTCTGGGCCCATTACGCCACCTTCATCAGCCCCGGCGATTTCACGCTCACCGAGACGATCCTCGTGCTGCTCATCGTCGTCATGGGTGGCAAGGGAACATTCATCGGCCCCGTTGTCGGGGCCATCGTCCTTATTTTTTTCCAGGAGTCGGTGCGGTTCCTCAGGCTCCCACTCGAGTGGACACGGATGCTGGGTCCGCTTCAGCAGATGATCTTCGGGCTGCTCCTCATCCTTCTCATGGTCTTCCGCCCCGAGGGGATCATCCGAGAGAAAGGGGGGCGGCGCGGTGATTGAGATCCGCAATGTGACAAAGGCCTTTGGCGGGACCCGCGCCGTTTCGGACTGTACGATCAGCCTCGACAGACTGGCCATCTCGGGATTGATCGGCCCCAACGGCAGCGGCAAGACGACCCTTTTCAACCTCATCACGGGTCTTCTGAAGCCCGACAGCGGGGAGATTCGCTTCCTGGGAAAGCGCATCGATGGACGGCCACCCCACGCAATGGCGGCCCAGGGGCTGATCCGCACGTTCCAGCTCTCGAGGGTCTTCCCGAAGATGACCGTTCTCGAGAACATGCTCCTGGCCCCTCAGGGACAGACCGGGGAGAAGTTCCTGTCCCTGTGGTCAAACGCCCCCCGGATTAGAAGGGAAGAGACCGAGAACCGGCAACGGGCACTCGAACTTCTCGAGCTGCTGGGCATCATCCGCCTCCAGTACCAGTTCGCCGAAAACCTCTCCTACGGGCAGCAGAAACTTCTGGAACTGGGGCGTGCCCTCATGGCAAAGCCGAAGATGATTCTCCTGGACGAGCCCACCGCGGGAATCAACCCCACGCTCATACGGACGATGATCGACATGATTCTCAAGATGAGGCAGCGGGGACAGGTTTTTTTCATCATCGAGCACAACATGGACGTGGTCATCGAGGTCTGCGAAAAGGTCTTCGTCCTCGACCACGGGGAAAAGATCGCGGAAGGCCGGCCCGAAGAGATCCAAAGGGATCCCCGCGTTATCGAGGCCTACCTCGGGTTATGAGACTGGAAGCAAAAGATATCCACGCCGGCTACGGCAAGATCGAGGTCCTTCACGGGGCAAGCATCCGTGCAGCGTCCGGCGAGATCATCTGCATCATCGGCCCCAACGGCTCGGGGAAATCAACGCTGCTGAAGACGGTCTTCGGCCTTCTCGAGCCGACAAGAGGAATGGTGATTTTCGAGGGCAAGGATATCACCCGCCTGGAGCCCGAACAGAAGGTGCGCTTGGGCATCGCCTTCATCCCTCAGGGCCGCAATGTCTTCCCGTCGCTCACGGTCCGCGAGAATCTCGAGATGGGCGGATCGGCCCTCAACGACGAACAGGCCGTGCGGCGTGCGATCGAGGAGACCCTCGATGAATATCCCCTTCTCAGGAGGAAGATCCGCGACAAGGCGGGAAACCTCTCTGGCGGCGAGAAGCAGATCCTGTCCCTTGCACGGGCCGACATGGTCAAACCTTCCCTCATTCTCATGGACGAGCCCTCCATCGGCCTCTCCCCGAAGATGATCGACGAGGTCTATATGAAAATCGGGGACATCAACCGACGGGGCACGACTTTTGCCATCGTCGAGCAGAACGCCCGCAAGGCTCTCAACAGCGCCCACCGGGGCTACGTGCTGGATCTCGGACAAACCCGTCTCGAGGACACGGGGGCTGGACTTCTCAACAATGAGGAAGTGAAAAAACTCTACCTCGGGGGTTGACGCCTCCGGGTTTCAGGCATCAGGCTTCAGGGTAAGATGAAGCGAGTCGGGGCCGGGAGCTACCCCTGGTCTGACTTCCTGCGCTTGCCGACGGCGGCCAGGTAGATCGTGAACTCGTCCGTACCGTCCACTTTCAAAATATGATCCATGGCCTGCTGGTCGTAGGCGGCAACGGCGCAGGTCCCTGCGCCGATGACCTCGCAGGCCAGGTAGAGATTCTGACAGACATGCCCGGCATCGATGGCGATCACCTTGGCGGCGGCCAGGCTGTAGCGCCACTCCATGCGGTAAGGAATGGCCGTCCAGACAAACGTCACTGCCGCTTCTCCCGGATAGGGCTGGCCGAAAATGGCCCCCACGATCTTCTCCGGAAGCTTCTCGTCAGCGCGTACGAGCAGGAGCTGGTGCTCGACGGGAAGATATCGGTAAAGCCCGGCCAGAATCCCTTTCACGTGATTGACACAGAGATACGTTTCCAGGGCGTGACGGCATCCGGCCGACGGAACCGTCCGGTAGGCGTGCCATTCGTCCATGCGCGTCCGGATCCCCTGGGTCGCCCAGAGAAGGAAGCTCACCTCATCCATGGTCATGGCTTCCCGGGTATAGACGCGGCGGCTCTTGCGATTCCGAATGGCTTTCGCCAGATCCATCTCCGGGATATCCTGCCACTTGCCGAATTTGGCCAGGTCGATCCTGACCGCGTCGGGCGGGAAGGGCTTTTCAATCGGCGGGGGGGCGACTCCCCGATTCTGATCGGTTTCCGAAAAATCGATTCTCTTGCGGATCGTGTCCTTCAGG
>DATJPI010000247.1:0-30360 GCA_035506495.1 Syntrophales bacterium | reverse complement strand
GATCGTGTCGGCGGCAAGGAAGATGCTGCTTCCGAAGAGCCACCCGTTGACGGCTTTCGGGTCGAACAGGTGGTGGACCTGGCCGGTTTCGAGCGATCCGCCCAGGTAGAGCCCTTTTCCCAGAGGCGAGGGGAGGCTGCCGAACTGGTACATGTAGACAAGCTCGCCGAAGGTATATCCCTGGCCGACAAGCTGATTGAACTTGTATCCCGACAGGTTCAGGAATCCACCAATTGAGAACGGATCATAGGGAGGCAGGGTGCTGCCCGCGTTGTCGGCATAGGCGAGCGCCACGGTGAGGGAGTGAGAACCAATTGCAAAGGGCTTCTTCAGGCCGAGCTCATACTTGTTGTAGCTGTCCTGGGCACCGAAGGCTTCATCCGTACCGAAGTACTTTCCGGCGATGAGTATGCCTTCACGGGGAAAATCTGCACTGTCGAGCTGGTCGATGGCAAAGCTGCCCATAAACCCGCCCTGGCGGACGTTGAAATCCGGCAGATGCAGAACGCCGAACTCGCTGTTTGCCGACACGTATCCCTGGTAAAATCCCAGCCGGACGGTCCCGATCTTCCCCTGGACGCCGATATCGAGCCCGCCGCGGGTCTTGACGACGCCGTACTGCCCGAGATACGTCCCGTCGAAATAGTAATTGACGGGGGCGGCCACTACGCCCGCCCAGGGAGCGACAAAAGACCCGACGGTGAGGCCCACGGGCTGGAAGAACTCGGTGTAGAGGCCTTTCGTATAACCCAGCTGGGCGTCAGTGCGCCATTCCGCGCCATAACGGTTGAGCCAGGTCTTTCGATAGCTCGCTGCAATGTTGAATCGCACCGGTGAGGACATGTCCGCTGCGAACCCCAATCCGAATTTCAAGTAATCGGGCCCCCAGGGTTTCTCGATACCCTCGACCACGATGGTCTCCTTTCCATCTTTTTCAACCAGGCTGTAGTCCAGGCGCTCGAAGTCCCCGCGGCCGTAGATCGTCGTCAGGGTGTTCTGCAGCTGTGTGAGGTCCATCTCTTCGCCGTCTTTTTTCTTCATCGCCGACGGCATCTCTTCGAGTTTCTTGAGCCCTTTCTCGTCCTGCTTCGTCACCAGGTACTCCATGATGCCGGGCTTCTTCTCGATCTCCGACTCGATGACGACGGGATTCACCCACTTCATGTTTTTCTCAACTTCGATGTCGGCAACCATGACCTCCGCGGGCTTTCTCTCGGCGAAGCTTCGCTGCCAGGCCTTGTAATCGGCGTCGCTGACACTCAGGCGCTCGAGCTTTTCCTGCACGGCCCGGGCCGCCGCGATCCCGATGGGGATTGTTTCCATGGCCTTGGCAAAATCTCCCGAGCTGAACTCCCCGAGCTTGGGCTCGATCAGGATGTCCTTCTCGGTCAACTGGGCTAGCGATGCCTTGACATTGTGCTCGGTCATCAGGTTGATTGATTGCATAGCCACAGCGGCCACCGAGGTCAGCTGGTCGCGGCGAAGGGGGGGCGTGCCCAGGTTGACGGCGATGATGATCTCGCAGCCGGCCTCGCGGGCCACGTCCACAGGCAGGTTGCGGACCATTCCGCCGTCCACGTAGAGCCGTCCGTCAATGGTGACAGGAGCAATGAAGGCCGGCACGGACATGCTGGCCCTCATGGCCTTGACGAGGACCCCGCTGTCGAAGACCCTCATCGAGCCGTCTTCGAGATCCATCGCCACGGCCCGGTAGGGAATCGGCAGGGAGTCAAAGTTTCGGGCCTCCCGTCCGGCCGCAAGGCCGACCATGTCCGTCATGAGAAACTCGAACTTGTAACCTGCCGTCGTCCCGTAGGGCAGCAGGATCTTGCCGTCCCGGAACCCAAACTCAAGGCCGAAGAGGCTCGTGTAATCATCCTTTTTTTCATGCCAGGGGATCTGCTGCCGCGGAGGGTCATCTTTGAAGATCGTGTCCCAGTTGATCACGCGCACTTTCGCTTCCAACTCATCGGGCGTAAGTCCCGACGCATAGATGCCCCCCACCAGCGAGCCCATGCTGGTCCCCAGCACCATGTCCACGGGGACGCGAAGCTCCTCCAGGACCTTGAGCACGCCGATGTGCGCGACCCCCCGCGCCCCACCACCGGAGAGCACGAGTCCGATCTTGGGGCGGCCCGATATCTTGTAAAGAGAGGGTTCCGGCTTATCATTCCCGGCCGCCGTCGCAACATCCGCTGCAACGAAACTGGCGATGATTATGAAGACACCGAGAACGACAGACGCTCCCTGGCGGGTTGGCTGGATCATGGCAACTCCTTGGTATCGGTTAAAAAGGGCGGGGAAAGACGCGACTCGAATTTTTTATCACACAACAGGATCTTCTTTAAGCAAAATATGGGAGCAGCCGATCGTCCATCGGCGTGATAGCGATGAAAATTGCCATGTGCTTAAGCGATGAGCTCCGCATAGGCATCCAGATCCACGTTGCCGCCGCTGATGATGACCCCTACCCGTTTGCCCGCAGTGTTGACGGCGCCGCACAGGACCGCGGCTGCAGCCAGGCAGCCCGTCGGTTCGACAACCATCTTCATCCGCCCGGCAAAAAATTTCATCGTCTCAACAAGCTGTGCATCGGAGACCGTGACGACATCCTCGACCAAATTTTTGATGATTGCGAAGGTATAGGTGCCCAGGTAGGTCGTCCGGGCCCCGTCGGCGATCGTGTCCGGAACCTCGATGCGGACGATCTCTCCCTTTCGAAACGATTGCTGCCCGTCGTTTCCCGCCTCGGGCTCCACGCCGATCACGGTGCATCGCGGGTTGAGGGCCCTCGCCGAAAGGGCGCACCCCGAAAGCAGCCCGCCACCGCCCAGACATACGAGCAGCATATCCAGACGGCCCACCTCTTCGATGAGCTCCTTGGCCGCGGTGCCCTGGCCTGCAATCACGTGAGGGTGATCGTAAGGCGGGATGAGCGTCATTCCGCGCTCCCCGGCCAGCCGCCTGCCGAGGTCCTCGCGACTCTCGGTATAGCGGTTGTAGGTGATGACCTCGCCCCCGTAGCCTCGCGTCGCGGCGACCTTTGAAGCCGGCGCGTCATGAGGCATGATGATGGCCGATTTCACCCCGAGGAGCTTCGCAGCCAGAGCGATCGCCTGGGCGTGATTGCCCGACGAGTAGGTCAGCACGCCGGATTTTCGCTGTGCCTCTGAAAACTGAGCGATGGAGTTATAGGCCCCCCGAAACTTGAAGGCGCCCACGCGCTGAAAATTCTCGCACTTGAAGAACAGCTTCGCGCCTGTTCGCTCATCGGCCGTACGGGAGGTCAGGACAGGGGTTTTGTGGGCGATACCCTTGAGGCGCTCGGCGGCATCCACGACATCGGCATAGGTGGGCAGTTCCATATCGCATACTCCTTGTCCGTCTTCCGTACAGGCGCTGACGGGCCTCGTCCGCCAGGACCCGTGACAGAATGCGTTCCACTGTTTTTACTCGAGATTCCCTGTTTCGGCAATGATATTTCGCGGCGGTGGGGGACTTCATTTGACAGATGTCGTGAAGCGGTATAAATATTTTCTTCAGGATCAAAACACCTGATGTACGAGGTTACGAGGAATGCTGACCATTGATTTGAAAGGGCTGCTGACAAGGATACGGGAGGAAAAACCCCTGGTCCACAACATCACCAACTACGTGGTGATGAACTTCACGGCCAACACTCTGCTGGCGATGGGGGCCTCGCCGGTGATGGCCCATGCGGCAAACGAAGTCGAAGAGATGGTTACGCTGGCCAGGGCACTCGTGATCAATATCGGCACGCTCTCCGATCCCTGGATTGCGGCCATGCTCCTGGCGGGCAGGAAGGCCAATGAAAAAGGCATTGCCGTCGTGCTCGACCCCGTCGGATCGGGGGCGACATCCCTGAGGACCGAAACGACCCGAAAGATAATACGAGATCTGAAACTGGCGATTATCCGCGGAAACGCATCGGAGATCCTGTCCATCGGCGCTTCCGACACCGTCACCAAGGGCGTCGATTCGCTGCACGAAGTGGATCAGGTGGCCGATATGGCAAAGGCCACCGCCCGGCAGACCCGCTCTGTTGTCGCAGTCACCGGAAAGGTTGACCTGATCACGGACGGGGCCCGGGTCATCCGGTGCCGAAACGGCCACCCCCTCATGGGGAAGGTGACCGGGACCGGCTGCGCGGCGACGGCCACCATCGCCGCATTCGCGACAGTGACGCCGAATGCGATGGAAGCCGCTGCGGCGGGACTTGCCTTTTTCGGCCTTGCCGGCGAGATGGCAGCGGCCAGGGCGCAATCGCCCGGGTCGTTCATGATCGCCCTGATCGACGCCCTCCACGACATCCGCCCCGAAGAGCTGCAGGCGCGGGCCCTGCTGGAGGAAGGCTGAGGAACCTGAGGTGCCGTCATGAAGAAGCGCGCGATAGACTACTCCCTTTACCTGGTTACGGACCGCAAGCTCTCGCTGGGCCGCTCCCTTCTCGATATCATCCGGCCGGCTGTCGACGGCGGCATCACCGTCGTCCAGCTGCGCGAAAAAGAAGTGGACTCCCGGGAGTTCTACCGGGAAGCTATAAGGATCAAGGAATTCCTGGACCCCCGGGGCATCCCGCTCATCATCAACGATCGGCTGGACATCGCCCTGGCGATCGATGCCGCAGGCGTTCACCTGGGGCAGGAGGACCTCCCCGTCGACGTGGCAAGAAACATCCTCGGTCCCGGAAGGGTCATTGGAGCCTCCGTGTTCACGCCGGAGGAAGCCATTCAGGCAGAAGCCATGGGAGCGGATTACCTTGGGCTCTCGCCCATCTTCGTGACGTCGACGAAGCCGGAACTGGTAAAACAAATCGGCGTGGAGGGGATCGGCCCGATACGGCGGGCGACCCGGCTACCGCTTGTTGGAATCGGCTCCATGAACGAGACCAATGCCTTTTCGGTCATATCCGCCGGTCTCGACGGCGTTGCCGTTGTGTCTGCCATCTGCAGCAAGCCGGATGTATGCGCTGCGGCTGAACGGATCATGCAGGAGATTCTGCGCGCCCGGTCACGATAGCAATCACGGGAGCCGCCACATGAGGAAAACGGTTTGAGATGAAACTGAAAGAGCTGGGGGAATTCCGGTTTATTGACCGCATCGCCGGGGGATGTCTGATCCGGGAGGAAGGCGTAATCAAGGCCATCGGTGATGACTGCTGCGTGTTCCGTACACCCGAGAACAAGGTTATCCTGCTGACCACCGACATGCTGGTCGAGGATATCCATTTTCTCCGGGATTCGATTACTCCGCGCGAGCTCGGACGGAAGTCCCTGGCCGTGAACATCTCCGACATCGCCGCCATGGGAGGCACCCCGGGGGAGGCGGTGATTTCGATCGGCATCCCGGCAACAATCGAGGTGGAATACCTGGATGAGCTCTACGGGGGAATGAAGTCCATCGCCCGCGAGTTCGGCGTCAATCTTCTGGGCGGCGACACGACGTCGTCTCCCAAGCATCTCGTGATCAACATCGCGTTAGTAGGATGGGCGACAGAGGATGAAGTGCTGTATCGCTCCGGCGCAAAAGAAGGCGACGTGATCTTCCTCACCGGCGAGGTCGGATCATCGGCTGCCGGTCTGGACCTGATTCTCACGCAAAAGAAATTCAGCCGACGGGATGCTCTGCTGAAGGCCCACGTCAACCCGACGCCTCAGATTCGGGAGGGACGGGTCATCGCGGAGCTCAAAATCGCCCATTCCCTGATCGACGTCTCCGACGGCGTCGCCTCGGATCTGGGCCACATCTGCGAAGAATCCAAGGTGGGCGCCGTACTTGAGGAAAGCGCGATCCCCGTGACGGAGACCTTCCGAAATTACTGCAATGAGTTCGGGCTCGAGTGTGAAAAGCTCATGCTCCATGTCGGCGAGGACTATGTGCTCCTGGGCACGGTGCCGGCGCAAGCGGCGAACAAGTTGAAGTCCGCACTCGAGTCAGCCGGTTGCCGGTTCTACCCGGTCGGCTCGATCGTCAAGGGCGAAGGGATAATCCTCAAGGGTCCCAACGGCAGGAGCCGCAAGATCGCAGCCAGCGGTTTCGACCATTTCAAAAAGTGATTGCGTAAGGTGTAAAAGAAAATCCTTACCGGTCTGTCGGCGGGGTGTGAGCAGCGATGGCCCTGCGGAGCCCCCGACCCAGGGCGTCGACTCTTTCGTCGTGCAGTATGCCCTCGCGCTCGTCCATGTAGACCTTGGCGATCTCCGTGGGGAGAACCAGGATGCGGGGATCCCAGCCCGTCAGGCGGCGGCAGAGCTCCCCCGCGCCCGAGAAAACCCTGTTTTCCTCCACCGTGGTGGCTACCCCAGGGATTTCGATCCTGCCAAGCTCGAGCAGCCACGCATCGATCTGGCTGCCCCAGCGCGACCGGTCGAGCAGGGCCGTCCCGAGATTGAACAGAGGGGGATTCTTGATCCCTTTTCGGACCTGGCGCGAGATGTTGTACGAGTGGATATCGTAGACGACACAGATTCCGAAACGCTTCAGCAAAACGCGGATGCAGCTTCCGATAAATCGATAGAACGCCTCGTATTTCTCGAGGGAGCGACGGATCATGTCGGGCGTGAGAGAAATGCGATAGACCTGTAAACCCCAGAACTGCTCCGCTTTCAGCGGCACAACCCGCTCAACGGGACGATTCAGATCGTACTCGGCCCTTGAATCCAGCCCCCAGATGGCGTTTGCAATCCCCCGGATCATTCGATCCGTCGCCGGGTCCTCCTCGAAAAGGCGATCTTTTTCCGGGATCTGCATGAGGGGAAGGAGCTCTTCGCGGACGCTGTGCCCGGCGTGGACGGCTAAGGCGAGAGCAGGCGTCGAAAGATCCAAATCGAAGGCAAACCCGCCGGCTGCACTTTTCCCCTGGAGCCGCTTCGCGGCTCGGAGCTGTTCCACCACCTCGGGTTCGAAAGGGATGCTCATGGGATCCCTGCTACCGGATGCCGTGCCGTTCGAGAGCGGAATGCGCGATCAGATGGAGCATGTTGTGGTACTCTTCCATGGGTCCGCCAGGAGAGGGATGATAGAGCGAATAAATCTGGGGACTCCAGCTCTTTATGGGCTTGAGTCCCGGGATCCCGTTGATCTCCATGACCCGCAGGCTGCCCCGGGCATCGACGCGCATGTCCACCCGGACGTGGTCCCAGCACTTCAGGGCATCGGTGGCCTTCTTGGTGAGCTCTTTGGCTTCCTCCACTCTTTCCTTCGGGATGCTGATCTTGGTCAACCCAACACCCCGCAGGTCGCTGCGCAGGATCTGATGTTTTCCGAAATGGGTCCTGTCGACGGTGACAAGACCGGGCAGGATCTCCTGAAGCCTCCCGTTTCCCAGCATCAGGACCGTGTATTCATCGCCGGGCAGATATTCCTCGATAAGGGCGGCCTGCTCGAGCTTCTCATGCACGTACCGGACACGCCGCTCCATCTCCTTGCGGTTGTGGACCACGCTGTCGTCGCTGATGCCTACGGAACGCGATTCGCAGTTGGGCTTGACGATGGCCGGGTACGCGACATCGGGCAGCGCACCGCCTGCAGCCACCAGGGTGAAGGCCGGGACCCGTACCCCGTTTTCATGCATGATCCGGTGCGTCTCGTATTTCTGGATCAGATGCTTCATCGTCTCGGCATTGGGGCCTATGTACGGAATCTTTTTCTCGTCCAGCATATCGGCCACCCATTCATTATCTTCGCCCAGACCGATGATATCCTCGCGCTGAGAGATATAGTAAAGGGCGCTCCAAACAATATCGTAGGTTTGTGTTGAGAGGGCTTTCATGAAATCGTCTCGCGTCACGACATAGGCAATCTCGGCTGCCAGATCCCCCGTGTTCAGTGTCTCGCACATGGTCTCGGTCACTTTCATATCGCCCCAGCCCTGGGCATCACCGCCCGGGCCCGTGATGATCAACACTCTCCTCATCCATTTCTCCTTGACGTCAAAAAGTAAACAACTCCGGATCGTGCCGGTACTGTCTCAATGCACGGGCCGTCAGGGGTGATGTCGATTCCAGAATCCGGGCGATCGCCTCGATCTTCTCGTCGCTCCAGACGATGCGGGAGACGACCTTCAGATCGATCCGCATGTCATCGTTCCCCCCGGGAGCGAAATCAGCAAGCAGCGCCGCGCTCATCGCTTTGTTGGGGTCAAGAATCATGATCGGACCCTCGAAGCAGACCTTCAACGCAGCTTCGAAAACGCGCCGGCTATACCCGTAGTGCGTACAGCACAGGGCCGCAGCAACCGGACGGCGCCTTTCCGGGATACACTCGGCGGCCTGATGGATACAACTCTCGATCATTGCCCGGACGGTCGAGCCCTCCGGTTCTTTCTCGATTTCACCTGCCAGCCGATCGCAGGGCTGGCAGATGATGCGCTCCGCGGCAATGCCCCGCGCGACAAGGCGCGACCGATGTACGCCGGCTTCGAGGGTGGTGGGCGTGCCGAGAATGATGGCCCGGCTGTTTGCCCGGACGATCAATTCGGCATGGATCATCTGGACGCCGTAATCGATGATGTCCACCACCGGCACGGGGGCCTTTTTGCTGAATGACGTTTGCGGATAAAGTGCAGAAAGAGTGTTGCAGGCAATCAGGATCCGCTCGGGCTGAAAGCGCAGCATGGCATCGAGCGCCCGGTCAAAGACACGGATCCGCTCGGCCATGCCGGGCAGAAGATTGTAGCCGCGGTCCTGCTCCGGCCATGCGTTGAAATAGGTCAACGACACGGTCCGATCGATTCGACGCGCCTTAAGGCCGCTGACGACATCGGCGCAGATCGAGAGGCCTCCCATGCCCGAGTCGGCGATGACGATCGAGAGGGGTTCCTTCGTCGCCTTTTCGTTCATCTCACCGCGCTCCCCGTTGAGGCTGCTTTCTTGTCATCCATTCGACGGCCAGGTCGCAGGCCCATTGTGGCGAGGCGTCGATCGTCCCGTTCATGATCCGTGTCATGGCGTCGATCCAGTGCTCCCGGTGCTGCATCGTCGCAATACGATTGCGCAGCATGGCAGCGCCCTTGGCGGGTTCCTGATCCATCTTTGCCAGGATCATCGCGATCTCTTCGCGAAAACCCTTCAGCCCGTAAAATCGCAGAAACCCGTGCCAGGCCTCCGTGACGCCCTCCTGTTGAGCCAGCGGCAGGGAGACCTTCTTGAGGGACTCGAAGAATACCGCCGATTCGTCCCCTTTCAGCAGACGGAGGGATTCGGAGCCGATTTCGTAAGGGATGATCTCAACATGTGCAAGCCCCGCCTGTGATACCCCGGCCTTGAGCAAGTATCCCCGTTTGCGGTAGAGCAGATCGGTTTCCTGGTAGAAGACAAAATTTCCCAAGCTGTAGCAGATCGGCACGCCATTGCATACCTCAATGCCCTGCGGGACATGGGGATGATGGCCAATGACCAGATCGGCTCCTGCGTGGGCGATGCGCCGGAAGGCCTCTGCCAGATACGGTGGCGGACAGGGAATGTATTCAACCCCGCCGTGGCAGGCAACCAGGATGATGTGAACCTCCGGACGTATCGCACGGACAGTGTCCACGACCCTGTCGACTTCCCATCCATAGACCCCGGGGCCGGAGACGGCGGCGGTCAGGTCCTCGCCTTCGCTGAAATTGATGATCCCGATGCGGAGCCCCTTCAGTTCGATGATCAGGGGCTGGTGGGCCTCTTCGACGGACACGCCCGCTCCTGCAAAGCGGATGGAATGTTTGCTCAACAGCTTCAGGGTCTCGCGGAAAGCCTCCGGTCCATAATCGAAGACGTGATTGTTCGCCAGGGTGACGACGTCGAAAGGAACTGCGATGAGCCCCTTGATGTGCTCGGGACGTCCCTTGAAGACCGATCCGCTCTTCCAGACCGGGGAGTCATTTCCGGACAGCGCGCATTCCAGGTTGACGATGCGCAAATCACTCTCACGCAGAACCGACAGGACGTCGCCGTAGACCGCCTCGGGAGAGCGCGCCACGATCTCATCGAAGGCGCGGATGGGCGCCCAGTCGGATGCGATGACGATTTGGGCCTGGGCCTGGGGAACCGCCGCATTCGCCCATCGGCCCCGGATCCAGTCAAAACCTTCCGGTACGGTCTTTGTCATCTTTGTGCTCTCGGAGCTCGACCCTCGTTCTCATCTGGCTCTCCCGCATACCGTCTTCACCAGCAAGACCCTATGCCAAATGATTGAGAAAAGACTCTGCTTTTCGACGGTCGGAGTATAGGATGCGCCTTGGCGCGTGTCAACGGGGCAATTGCCATGATAGACCGGCGCTTCATCCATCCGTGTTCAGGGGGGGGAGCGTTGTTCGACGGGAGATTACAGGAATATGTGAAAAAGCGGATGATGATTAGAGGAATCCGCCAGAAATTCTTGAAATCCCCCTCATCGAGAGGAATCTCGTCATTCGTCCGTGCGCGCCGGTTCCTGACCGGATGGCGTCGACCGTTTCAGGGAAGTCTCGAAAGGCCCTCTTTTCGGCCCTTCCGTGACTTCTCCACATCCCAGATTTTCCGCGACGCCCCGAGAGGGCCAACGGGAGCGCTCTTGCGAATTTAATGGAAATGTAACTATCCTGTAATCAAATTGTAACATTTTATCTTTATATTTGGGTCGATTGATCAAAAGGCTAAATCTTCAAGGGAAACAGCCGATAAGATCAGGGGATAAGAAAATAAGGAGAAAGGAGAACAGATGGGCTACTACCTGCACGAAGTTCCAGGCCGGATGAGGGTCAAGAGCCCCCTGGTTAAGAACAATCCCAGGGCCGCCAACGACATCAAGAACCTTCTCAGCCTGATTCACGGCGTCAACTCGACAGAATTCAACCTCACGACGGGCAGCGTCCTGATCTACTACCACCCGGGCAAGCTGCACCGGAGCGACCTGCTCAACCTGCTGACCGAGAAGGGCTATTTCGACAGGTCGAAGGCCGTCACGAACGACCAAGTCATCCAGAACGCTGCCGAAGGCACGATCAGCTTCTTCGGCAAGCCCATTGTATCGCATCTGGTCGTCGCTCTCATTTGATCCAAAATACCGGGCTGACCAGACCCGTCCTCTTAAGCAAGGAAATCCATGTTGCGTGGATTTCCTTTTTTTTCGCCTTTTTTCACATGCTGCCGGGCGGCGGCCCGGAGAACAGACCGGTGTGCGAAATCAGTCCCGTCACGAAGATCTGCCTGACCCGCCTCGGGACAAAAATGGGCAGATAGTGGATGATGGTAACGCGGTTCTTGAAGCTCATGAGGACGCTCTCATAGACCTCCGCCACGTCGGTCTCTGCAAGCTTCAATTCCTTCGCCAGGATCTGGATGGAGTCCTGGTGCTGTCTTCTTTCCGCTTCGTCTTCGTACATGATCGCATTCATGGTTCTCACCCGACCTGTTTATGATCAGAGCAGTAAACGACTCATCTGCCGCGCAGAAGCGAAGCCTTGTCCGTTACCTCCCAGGGCAATCCGATATCCATCCGTCCCACATGACCGTAAACGGCCAGCTTCCGGTAGAACCCCCCTTTCACGGTGGAGGGCAGGCGCCGGAGGTTGAACTGTTTCACGATTCCGGCAAGCCGGAAATCGAAATGATTGAGAAGGCGGGACTCGATCTCGTCGTCGGAGATTTTCCCTGTCCCGAATGTCTTAACCTGGACGCTAACCGGCCTCGATAGGCCGATGGAATAGCTGAGCTGCACCTCGCACTCGTCGGCAAGGCCTGCCTCTACCACGTTCTTTGCAGCGTAACGGGCGGCATAGGCACCGACGCGGTCAATCCGCAGCGGGTCCTTCCCGCTGAGGGCCGCCTCACTCTGGCGCGAGTACTCCCCGTAAGTGTCCACGGCGTTCTTGCGGCCCGTGAGGCCCGAATGGACGGCGGGTCCGCCGCCGATGAAGGGACCGTCCGGGTTGACAAAGATCCTCGTCTTTGCGTCGGGCTGGATCGGCTCGTCATGGAAAACCGGCGCGATGACCGCCTCCCGGATGTCCTCTTCGAGCCTGGCCGGATCGGGTGCGCCTGCCTTTTGCTGGCTTGCGATGATGGAGATGCTGTGGATCCGGTCGGGCTTGCGCTCGCGGAAGCAGACCCCAACCTGGATCTTGCCGTCCGGCGCCAGGTAGGGAAGCATTTTCGAGAACCGCACCGCCGTAAGCCGCCGGGCGAGACGGTGGGCGAGCCAAATGGGAAGCGGCATCAGGGCCGCCGTTTGGTTACAGGCGAAGCCGAAGACGGTGACCTGGTTTTTTACGGCGATCCGGTCGATCTCGGCATCCGTGAGCTTGCGCTCGTCGAAGCGGCGGTAGGGGTCGCGCTCCAGTTCCTTGAGGCTCGTGACGATGCTGCACGTCTTGGCGTCAAAACCCGAGTGGTTGTACCCCACCTGGCTGATGACGTTGCGGGCAATGTAGGGGAAATCCACCGTGGCATCGGAATCGAACCGTGCGGCGATGAACACGATCGACGTGGAAGCGGCGCATTCGGTCACAATCCTCGAGTAGGGGTCCTGCTGAAGGAAGTGGTCGACGATGGCATCGCTGATCATGTCGCAGAGCTTGTCGGGGTGACCCTCCGTGAGCGACTCCGAGGTGAACATGAAATCCTTGCTCATGAGTCCTTTCCTTTCTGTATCCCCTTGGAGGCCTCGTTGACCAGAAGCGGAAGCACGGCTCCACCGCCGATCACGGCGCAGTCGATGAGACCGATCGGTCCGATCCCGAGAAGTCCCCGCACGCCCGGCACGAGCATCGCGAGCCCCTGCACGGCGAAGGAGCCTGCCAAGGCGCCCGTCAACAAGGGGTTGGGCGGAAGCCCGTTGCGCTCGAAAATCGAGTGCTGCTTCGAACGGCAGCTCAGGGCATGGAGAAGCTGGCCGCAGGTGAGACTGAGGAATGCCATCGTGTTGGCCTGGGGTCCGCGGCCGTAGCGGGCGATCCCGTAGCCGAAAGCGGCAAGGGACCCGGCGGAAAGCACCGATGATTCGAACAGAAGACGCTTGAAATCCGAGGGCATGACGATCGGCTCGGCGGGATCCCGCGGCTGCTGGCTCAGGACATCGGGTTCGGGCGGCTCGAGGGCGAGCGCCAGCCCCGGGAAGATGTCCGTGATCAGGTTGATCCACAGCAGCTGCATGGCGGAGAGCGGCTGTCCAAGCCCCAGGCTGATGCCCGCGAACATGACCATGATTTCGCTCGTGTTGGTGGACAGCAGGTAATGGATCGACTTGCGGATGTTGTTGTAGATGGTTCGACCCTGACTGATGGCGACAATCATGGTTTGCAGATTGTCGTCCTCCAGCACCACATCGGCCACCTCCCGGGCCACGTCGGTCCCGGTCATGCCCATGGCCACTCCGACATCGGCCGACTTGAGTGCCGGGCCGTCGTTGATCCCGTCGCCCGTCATGGCAACGACGCGGCCGACACGCTGCAGGGACTGCACGATTTGGAGTTTGTGGGCGGGGCTGACCCGTGAAAACACGTGGACCCGCTCGCACAGGGCCCGCAGGACGTCGGGCGGCATGTCCGCGAGGTGCGTGGAGTCGACGATCTCGAGCTGTTCGCCCCGGCTGAGGTTGAGTTCCTTCCCGACGGCGTAGGCCGTGGGGCTCTGATCGCCCGTGATCATGACCGTGGCAATGCCGGCCGTATGGAAGTCCGCGATCAGCGATTCCACGCCGGGCCGTACGGGGTCGGCCATCCCCATCATCCCCAGCCAGGTGAACTCCTGCCCGGGGATGTCCTCGCCGTCGAGCCGTATGCCCTTCGCCGCGTCGGCGCAGGCAAACGCAAGTATCCGAAGTGCCAGTCCGGCCAGATGCTCGTTTTCGACCTCGATGGCCATCCGGTCCTCGTCCCGGAGGCGCCGCTTACGCCCGTCCTTCATATACCAGCCGCACCGGGCAAGCACTTCCTGGGGGCTTCCCTTCATGCACATCGTGCCTCGACTGCGTCCGCAGCCTGCCGCGACATTGTGGGTCAGCATGATGTTCTGCCCCTCCGACCGGTGGAGGATCCCCCGGCGGGGCGCGCTTTCTCTCAGCTCCAGGGCATCGACACCGGCGCTGAGTGCCAGATGGATGAGGGCATTCTCGGTCGGTGTACCGTTCACTGCCCAGGTCCCGTCGTTGCGGATGATCTCGCTTTCGTTGCAGAGGACCGAAACGTGGAGCATTTGCAGGACCTCGCGGCAGGCAAAGGGGCTTACGGCTTCCCTGCCATCCATGAATTTGCCGTCGGAAACCCGCAACCTTCTCATCCCGGCGTAGAGCTGTTGGACCGACATCCGGTTTTCCGTAATGGTTCCGGTCTTGTCGAGGCAGATCGTCTGGATCGAGCCGAGCGTCTCCACCGCCTCGAGGTGGCGGATCAGGACATGGTGCTGCCGCATCCTCCGCAGTCCGAGGGCCAGGGTCGTCGTTGCCACGGCGGGGAGCCCTTCGGGAACGGCGGCCACGGCGAGCGAAATCGAGGATTTCAGCATCTCCAGAAAGCCGTAGCCTCGCAGCATCCCGATGACGAAGACGATCCCGCAGACGGCGCAGGAGACCACGACGAGCTGGCCTCCCATCTGGTCGAGCTGCCGCTCCATCGGCGTTTCAGGGGGACGCACCTCCCCGGCGAGGCTCTGGATCTTCCCAATCTCCGTGTACTGGCCCGTGGCGATGACAACGGCGATCCCCTGACCGCCCGTGACCAGGGTACCCATGTAGACCATGTTCGTGCGGTCGGCCAGGGGCACTTCACGGGCCGACAGGATGGCCGCCGTCGTTTTTGCGACGGGGAGGCTCTCGCCCGTGAGCATCGATTCATCGATCGTCAGGCGCTGGGCCTCGATCAGCCGGGCGTCCGCCGCAACGTAGCTGCCGGGGCGAAGGACCAGCAGGTCTCCCGGCACCACGTTTTCTGTGCTCATCGTCTCGATCGCGCCGCCGCGCAGGACGAGCGCCGTCGGGCGGACGAGCTTCTTGAGAGAGTTGATCGTCCGCTCGGAGTTGCTTTCCGTGGCATAGCCGATGACGGAATTGATCATCACGACGCTCATGATGACAATCGCATCCATGAAGCCTCCCGTGACGACCGAGATGGCGGCGGCCACGGAAAGAAGCGCCACGGGCATGGATTTGAATTGCTCGACGAAGATGCTCAGCCCCGATCGCGGGACCGATTCGGGAAGGATGTTGGGCCCGTATTTCTTGAGCCTCTCCAGATATTGTTCCCGGGTGAGGCCATCGGAGCGGTTGACGTCGAGGCGGCTCAGGGCGAAGGGCGCCTCGATGCCGTGCCAGGCATCGCTCGGTTGCTCCTCGCCCTGAAGGATCATTTTGCGCAGTTGTCTGCGCACCGAAGGAACGTCTTCTTTTTTCGCTCCGGCGTTGCGGGGCCGCTTCGGCACGACGGCTCCGGCGGGTCTCTGCCGTCGTTGCACAGAACGGGGGTCGGCCGTTCCATTACCGTTCCGGTACTCCTTCACGACGGCGGCAATGAAAACAGCAACCTCCGAGGGCGCCCGGTCGGGCTGATACAGCACGAGCACGTTACCCGTCAGGGAGCTGACGGAAACCGAGCGGATGCCATCCCCCGCCGGAAGCTTGGACTCGATAAACCGCTTCAGCCCGTCGGAACGGTATAGGCCTTCGACGCGGAAGCGCGTACGTCCCCTGATGGCGGCGTGTACCGCAGTGACCAAGGTGTTCTCTTTCTCTTGCGGAGGTTATTTCTTGGGCGGCGTCGGCTTCGGCTTGATCGGCAAGGTTTTTTCCTCGCCCTTGGCCATTGCCGCATTGGCCACGTCCCGGACGCCGTCAACAACGCCCACCAGCATGTCCTTTACAGCCTTGAGCGCCGTCTGCCCGATCGATCCAGCCGTCTCGATGGCGCCGCCCACGGCGGCCCTGGCCACTTCAGGGACATTTCCCCCGACTTCTTTCGTGGCTTCGATTACGCCGTCCACGGCCCGTCTGGCCACAAGCGCCACGTCGGCGCCTACTTCCGCAGCGCCTTTCACGGCTCCCTTTACAGTCTGGCTGGCGAAGGTCCCGATATCGCCACCCACGTCGCTCACGCCCATGATCACGCCCTTGGCGACGCTCTTTGTGCTCAGGATCAGCCCCGTGCCGACCTCTTCCGTGGCCGATATGGCGCCTTTCACCACTTCCTTCGCAACGTTGATGCCCTCACCGGCGATGTCCCCCGTGATGCGCAGCGCGCCCGAGACGGTGTTGCGCACGAGGGTTACGATCTCCGCCTCGATCTCGTTGATCCCCTTGAGGCTGCCTACAACGCCGTCCTTGACGGTCGCCCCGATTTTTCCGAGGCTTTCCGTCGTGCCGGCCGCTGTCTTTTCCGTCTTCTTCGTCTCCTTGGCCATGACTCTGCCCTCCTTGTTCGTTGCATTGGACGCCTTCCCGGTTCAAGCTGCTACAATCGGGAAGAGACGCGGAATTCAGCAGGCAATCCTCGGGTACGGCGAGGATTATCCCGTCGTTGTTACAGACTGATGAAGGTTTGATGAAAGTTGTGTTACAGTTGAAGTTGACAGGGTTGACCTGGAACGAAACGCCCGTTTTCTTTGTCACTGGAATCTTTTGTGTCAATCGGGGGAGAATGAGTGCAACGAAACAGCCCCGGGAAGCGGCGAAAGGGCGCACTCTACTGAAACTCTGGAAGCGGCTCCTTCAAATCGTGTCAACTGCATTGACACAAAGCCCTTCTTGCTTTTACTCTCCCGAAACATCTCTGGATGGTGCCCTCATGTAGATGCCGAAGGCATACCAGAACGCGGTGTACCACATGGGGGCCGCGAAATTTCCCCGGAGCATCTGATAGATGCCGGCTCCCGCCAGCCCGAGAACCACGACATCCCAGAAATCCGCATAGCCGCCCGTGGCGCCGTGCACCCGCCGGTTGACCGTCTGGAAACCCGCGCTGATGCTCTGGCGCAGGGTCACCGGCTTTCGATTCTTCGGTCGGTTGATCTCGAAGATCCCCTGCGCTTTTGCAGCGGCCAGGAGAGTCCCGATGTCCTGCAGGCGATGTACGATCAGGATGCTTCCCGAAAGCTCATTGACGTCGACGGCCTCCACGTCGGGAAGCGCCGAAAGCCGGTCCTTTGCCTGAATGAGCCAAGCCAGATTGCGCTTGCGCGACGGTACTCTGATACGCAATCTCGTCGATGTCCGGTGGCTAATGTAGGCGTCTGGCAGCATGATTCGCACCTCATTTACTGGGCGAGGGACTGGAACGCTTCGATTTTGGAGCGGGCATCGGTTCGGGTTCCAACTCCTCGGCGAAGGACTGGACTCCTTCCGCCTCGGCGCGGGCCTCGGCGATGAGGTCCTCAACGGTCTCCCGCGTCTCCTCGACGACCTCCTTTCCCTTCTCGTAAATCAAAATCCCTTCCTTGATCATGGCCTTTGCCATCGGCTTGACACCCGCCGAAAGAATCGGGAGGACGATCGGGGCGACGATGGCCGCCCCGATACCGAAGGCAACCCCCGAAAGGAGCCCCTTAAATCCGTTATCCATGAATCCCATAACCCACCTCCTTCAGCAATGGTTGGACATTGCATTATAGGAAAGATACGGGATCATTTCAATGTTATTTTTCCATTATTCCCATGATTTCAATATCATTAAAGAACCATTAAATATGCACTTATGGTACGTAAAAATGTTTTATTTGCAGAACCATATATGGATGGAAGTGTATTTTAAATGGACTGGTTTTGAAGACATCCGCTGTTCGGCCGTTGCATACTGAGTTCAGGAGACGAGCACGCGGCAGACATAGTATGAGGCGGCTGCGACGAGAGCCGACATGGGGATGGTGAGAATCCAGGCCCAGATGATATTGCCGGCAACTCCCCAACGTATCGCCGACAGGCGCTTTGTGGCTCCTACCCCGATGATCGCCCCGGTTATGGTGTGCGTGGTGCTGACGGGAATGCCGCCAATCGTGGCTCCAATGATCGAAAGAGCCGCGGCCGTTTCTGCACAGAACCCGCCCATAGGTTGCAGTTTTGTGATCTTCGTCCCCATGGTCTTGACGATGCGCCACCCGCCCGACATAGTCCCCAGGGCGATCGCAAGATAACTGGATATAATGACCCAGATGGGCACGTGAAAGGACCCCGTGAGATACCCGGTGGAGAAAAGCACCATGGTAATGATTCCCATCGTCTTCTGGGCGTCGTTCATCCCGTGGCTCAGGCTGTAGATGGCCGCCGAAACAAGCTGAAGACGCCGGAATAACTGGTCGGCCTTTCGGACGCTCTTGTTATGGCTCAGATTGAGCACGATGACCATGATCATGAACCCGAGGATGAGGCCCACCGTCGGGGACACCACGATGAACACCGTGGTCTTGATGATGCCCCACCACACGAGGACGCTTGAGCCGCCCTTGACGAGCCCCGCACCGATCAGCCCGCCGATCAGCGCATGGGAGGAACTGCTTGGCAGGCCCATCCACCAGGTGATCAAGTTCCAGGTGATGGCCCCTATCAGGGCCGACAGGATGAGATAATGGTCCACAACCTGTACACTGATGATCCCGGTGCCGACGGTTTTCGCAACCTGCTGCCCGATGAAGAAAACGGCAACAAAGTTGAAAAACGCCGCCCAGATGACTGCCTGCTGCGGCGAGAGGACGCGGGTTGACACGACAGTGGCGATGGAGTTCGCCGCGTCGTGGAACCCGTTGATGAAGTCAAAGACAAGCGCGATGATGACGATAAAGGCGACGAAGAGAAACGTGCTATCCATGTTGTAAAACGATCCCTTTGATGATGTTCGAGACACCATCGCAGACGTCAATGAATTCCTCGATCTTTCGAAGATCTCCTTCCTTCTTCCCCAATCTTGCAGGTGAGTTCTTCGAAGAGAGCATAGAAACTCCCGTCCTTCGGGACATACTTCATGGCCGGTCCCTCTTTTGACTTGGTGCCCCTTTTAGCACAAACGGACTGTCGCTACAAGGCTCAATGACAAATGCACAATCCTGCGTAGATCATTGATCTTTCAGGGATGATGCGATATTGCGCCGGACGCTGCTGCAGAGGGGGACCGACAAGGGGTTGCATGCAACGCCAGAGGGTAGGTCTTGCGATGGTGGCGAAACGGATTTCCGCTTCACTCCCGGTGCGGGGAGAATGTTAATCGTTCAGGAAACCGGTTCGCCGGACAAGGGGAAGTAGAGGGAAACCGTCGTCCCGCGGCCCAACTGGCTCTCGATCTCCATGCGACCTCGGTGGGCCTGCATGAGGTGCTTGACGATGGAGAGCCCCAGGCCTGTGCCGCCCAGCTCTCGGGAGCGTGTCTTGTCCACACGGTAGAACCGCTCCCCGAGACGCGAGATCTCATCCCTGGGTACGCCGATGCCCGTGTCCTCGATCCGCACGACGACTTCGTTTCCCGTCGCCGGTTCGGCAGTGAGGGTCACACTACCGCCTTCAGGGGTGAACTTGACGGCATTGTCGAGAACGTTAAGCAGAACCTGGCTTAACCGGTCACGGTCGGCCCGAATTCGCGGGAGTTCCTCCGGGACCTGTCGGTTGAGGCGGATGTTTTTCTCTTTGGCCTTGAGCTGGATGATATTCACGGCGCCTTCCACCGCCCCCGACAGGGCGACGCTTTCGAAGTAGAACCGCATCTCGCCCAGTTCGATGTTCGAGATGGTCAGGAGGTCCTCCACTAACCGGTTGAGCCGTTCGGCGTGCCGTGTGATGGGGGTCAGGAATCGCCGCGCCGTCGCCTTGTCTTCGATGGCCCCCTCCTGGAGGGTTTCGACGAATCCCAGGATGGCCGTCAGGGGTGTCTTGATCTCGTGGGTCACGTTCGCCACGAAGTCGGCACGGACCCTTTCGAGTTTCTTGAGCCGGGTCACGTCGTGAAAAACCAGCATCGCCTTCCCCTCGCTTCCCTCAACACCCCGGACGGGCGTGATAGCCACGTCGAAAACGGTATGCGGCTCTTCGCCGAAGGTGATCTCGTGGAACACGGGCTGACCTGTTGCGCGGTATTGATCGAGGGCCTTCTGGAGATCCAGGTTGCGGAATGCCTCCAGAGGGGTCTTGTCGAGGATGTTGCCGAAGCTTTCCCCGATCATGTTGCGCATGCCCTGGTTGACGGTTTCGATCTTCCCGTCGTTACCGAGCAGAAGAACCCCGTCCATGGCGCTGGAAAAGGCTGCTTCTACCTTGGCCTTCTCCTCCTGGAGGGCGCCGATGCGCTCGTGCAGTTCCCCGACGATGAAGTTGATGTTCTCGGCCAGCACGCCGATCTCGTCGGACGAACGGATCAGAAGCGTGCCGGGATCTTCGCCCCGTCGAAGCTTTTCGGTGAACTGTTCCATTTGCCGGATCGGGCTGGTCAGCCGGCGGGAAAAGAAGAAAGCCACCAGGATGGACAAGATGAGGATGACGAGAGAGGAGCGCAACAGGATCCCCGTAAATTCTTCGATGCCCCTGCGGACCTCGACCAGGGGGCGCGCAAGCCGGATGTAACCCACGATCTGGTCGCCCTTTCGGAAAGGCAGGGCTACGTATTTCATCTCCTCGCCCACGGTCTGGCTGTAACGGGTGGCCGTGCCCCTGCCCCGCACCCGTGCCTCCTGGATCTCGGGCCGGTCGAAGTGGCTCCCCATGTCGAGTAGATCCCTGTCCGTTTCGGCGATTACCGTGCCGTCGCGGTCGACGACGGTGACGCGTGCACGGGTGATCTTCGCAATCTGTTCGGCCCGCTGCTCGATCTCCTTCATGGAATAGAGATCGACGATCCGGGCATAGGCGAAAAGCTCGGCCTCGATCTGGCGATCCAGCTTTTCCCGAATCTGGCTCACGGCCAGCAACCCGATGATCCCGATAGCGAGTACCGCAATCACCAGATAGGTGCCGAAGATCTTGAAGAAGAGCTTTCCGCGCATCACTCCTCGACCCTTTTTATGTCGCAGATCTCATCGGGGGTGTCTCCGGGCCACTGGTGCCTCACGTTGATGCCTGTGACCATGTAGACCACCATGTCGGCGATCCCCTTGGCATGGTCGGCGATGCGCTCGAGGTTTTTCGAGATCTGCATGATCAGCAGGGCCCGTCGGATCGTCCGGGCGTCCTCAAGCATGAAGGTGAGCAACTCTCGAAAGATCTGCTCGTTGAGGGTGTCGATGGTCGCATCCATTCGGCGGATCCGGTTGGCCAGTTGGCAATCCTCCCGGACAAAGGCATCGATGCTACCCCGGATCATCTCCCGGGCGATCTCGGCCATCCGCGGCAGATCGATGTAAGGCTTGAGCTGGGGCTCCTCGTTGAGCGAGAGGACCCTCTCGGCGATGTTTACGGCCATGTCGCCGATCCTCTCGAGATGCCCGTTGATCTTGATGCCCGTGGTGATGAAACGCAGGTCCCGGGCGATGGGCTGCCGCAGCGCGAGCAGGCGGATGCACTGATCCTCGATCTCCGTGTCGAGCTTGTCGATCTCTGCATCCCCGTCGATGACCGCTCGGGCCAGTTCGGATTTCCGGTCGAGCAGTGAAATCAGCACGTTCTCGATTGCGTGTTCCGTGAGAGCCCCCAGGTAGAGGAGGTTCTGCTTGACGGACTGCAGCTCCATCTCGTAGTGCTGGCTCGTGCGCTTGATTTCTTCTTCCATGCCCGTCACCTCCCCTGGATCGATTTATCAATTTAGCCGAAACGTCCCGTGATGTAGTCCTCCGTGTGCTTCACGTTCGGTTTCGTAAAGATCGTCTCCGTCTCATCATACTCGATCAGCTTCCCGAGGTAAAAGAACCCCGTCATGTCGGAAACGCGCGCCGCCTGTTGCATGTTGTGGGTCACGATGATGATCGTATACTGCTTTTTCAGGTCCTGGATCAATTCCTCGACCTTTGCCGTCGAGATGGGGTCCAGGGCCGAGGTCGGCTCGTCCATGAGGAGCACGTCGGGCTTCATGGCCAGAGCCCGGGCGATGCAGAGCCGCTGCTGCTGGCCGCCCGAGAGCATCATGGCCGACTGGCCCAGGATATCCTTGACCTCGTCCCAGAGGACGGCCTGCTTGAGGCTCCACTCTACCAACCCTTCCAGATCGCTCTTGTTGTTCATCCCCGAGAGATTCGGACCGAAGGTGATGTTGTTGAAGATCGACTTCGGGAAGGGGTTGGGCTTCTGGAAGACCATGCCGATCCTTCGTCTTATATCTACAGGATCTATGCCAGGATGATAGATATTATTCCCTTCGAAGATGACCTCGCCCTCGACCCTCGTGCCGTCGATGAGATCGTTCATCCGGTTGAGCAGCCTCAGCAGCGTGGATTTCCCGCAGCCCGACGGGCCGATGAGGGCCGTCACGCGGCTCTTCTCGAAGTCCATGGAGATATCCGTCAGGGCCTTGAAGCCGCCGTAATAGAAATTCACGTTGCGCGCTTTGATGATCATGTTGTCTTCCACGGCTACCACCTTTTCTTCTTTCTGATGTAGCTTCGGATCAGGATCGCGATGAGGTCGACGCCCAGCACGAGGCCTACGAGCACCAGCACCGTCCCGTACTGGATGGGCCGCGTCTCCTCAATGTGGGTGCCCGCCGTGGCCAGCACGTAGATGTGGAAGGGCAGCGCCATGACCTCGTCGAATATCGACGAGGGCAGCTGCACCGTGTAGAACGCCGCCGCGGTGAACATGATGGGCGCCGTCTCGCCCGCCGCCCGGCCGATGCCGAGGATCGAGCCCGTGAGGATCCCCGGCAGGGCGTTCGGCAGCACGATCCGGTATATGGTCTGCCATTTCGAGACGCCGAGGGCAAGCGACGCCTCCCGGAAGGTTGCGGGAACGGACTTGAGCGCCTCCTCGGAGGCGCCGATGATCGTGGGCAGGATCAGGAAGCCCAGCGTGAGCGCCCCCGACAGGATGCAGGAGCCGAACTGGAGGAAGACAACGAAAAGCCCCAAGCCGAAGAGTCCGAAGACGATGGAGGGCACGCCGGCCAGGCAGTTCACGCCGATGCGGATGATTCGCACGCCGGGGCCCTGCTTGGCATACTCGCTGAGATAGATGGCCGACATGATCCCCAGGGGCAGGGCCACGGAGATGGCCCCGAGCGTCAGGCAAAACGTCCCGATGATCGCCGGCATGATGCCGCCCTTGGTCATGGCGTCCGTCGGCGGCAGGACCAGGAAATCCCAGCTGAGGGCTTCGTACCCGTGTATGACGATGTAGGCGAGCAACCCCCCGAGGGCGAGCGCGATCAGAAAGGCCGAGAGGCTGACCACGCCGAAGAAGAGGTTCTGCTTGAAGTACCGCCATTTCATGGAGGCTTGCAGTGCTGTTGCATTCATGGTTCGAGTCCGGTCCGAATCGTTTGTCTCAAAGGGTTCCGGAGCCCACTTCCTTGAACTTGTTGGAAACGTAGTCCGCAACCAGGTTGAAGGCCAGGGTCAGGAAGAACAGGACGATGCCCGTGGCGAACAGGGCGTGGTAGTGATCGCTCCGGAAGGGCGCCTCGCCCATCTCCGCGGCAATCGAGGCCGGCATGGGCCTCACGGAGTCGAAGAGGCTCTCGGGAATCGCGGCGGCGCCGCCCGCCACCATGAGGACGACCATCGTCTCGCCGATGGCCCTCGCCATCCCCAGGATGACGGCCGTGGAGATGCCCGAGAGGGCCGAGGGGATGCTCACCCTCAGGATCGTCTCGGACTTGGTGGCGCCCAGCGCGTAGGAGGCCTCCTTGAATTCCCGGGGCACGGCGTAGAGGGCGTCCTCGGAGATGCTCGAGATCGTCGGGACGGCCATCAGCGCCAGCGTGATCGAGGCGTTGACGATGTTGAGGCCCGTGGGCAGATCGAAGGTATCCTGCAGCCAGGGGGCCAGCACCACCATGCCGAAAAACCCGAGCACCACGGAGGGCAGTCCCGCCAGCAACTCGATGACGGGCTTGGCGATCTCCTTGATCGAGGGCGGGGCGATTTCCGAGATGTAAACGGCCGAGAGCACGCCAATGGGTACCGCGACGAGGGTCGCTAAGAATGTGACGATAAAGGAACCTACGATAAGGGGCCAGATGCCGAAGGACGGCGGGTTGAACGTCGGGTACCACTCGCTTCCGAAGAGAAACTCCCGGACGGAAACCACCCCGAAGATGGGCAGACCCTCCCGGAAGAGGAAGGCGATGATGAGCCCCAGGATCATGATGGAGACGCAGGCAAAGAGGAAAAAGACCCTCTTGATGATCAGTTCCTTGATGGTCCTCGTCATGGCTCGTCGCCCCTATAGAATAACCGTAGCAGGGGTTATTCGTCGCCGCCAGAGCGGAAACGATTTAACCCCTGCTATCTATCGCAAATCGAAGAGGTTGTAAACGTAAAGAACAGGGACTGCAGAATCGTCTGTCCCGGTCAGCCGTAACGTGGGCTACTTGGTCGGTAGCGGGACGAACCCTTCCTTCTTCACGATCTTCTGGCCGTCGGGCCCCTTCACGAAGTTGATGTAACCGGCAACGGACCCCTTGGGCTCGCCGTCGGTGTACATGAAGAGAGGCCTCGCAATCGGGTAGGTCCCGTTGAGGGCGTTCTTATCGTTCGCTTCGATCCCGTTTACCTTCACGGCCTTGATGCTCTTGTTCACGTAGCCGATCCCGACGTAGCCGATGGCGTAGCGGTTCTTGGAGACGGCCTGCACGACGGCTCCGCTCGAGGCTTGGAGCTGTGCCTTTGGGGTCACCTTCTCCTTGTGGAGGACCTTCTCCTGCCAGCTCTCATAGGTGCCGGAGCTCGTATCGCGCGATATGATCACAATCTGCAAATCCTTACCGCCCAATTCCTTCCAGTTCGTGATCTTTCCCTGGTAGATCAGCGAAAGCTGCTCGATGGTCAGGTTGGCCACGGGGTTCGTGGGGTGCACGATGGGAGTCAGGGCATCGATGGCCACTTTGTGCTCCACGGGATTAACGCCTTTCGACTTCGCCAGATCGATCTCTTCCTTTTTCATGTCGCGCGACGACATGGCGACCTGCGTTGTCTTGTCGATCAGGGCCTTGATGCCGTTGCCGGAGCCGCCGCCGGAGATGGAGACATTCACGTTGGGATCCTTCTTCATGTACGCTTCCGCCGTGGCCTGCCCGATGGGAAGGACAGTCGTGGAACCGTTCACGACGATCGTTTCCTTCGCAAAAGCAGCCGTTCCCGTGAGAAGAAACGCGCACGCCAGACCAAGGACCAGGAATCGAATCGCTTTCATAGTGTTGTTTCCTCCTTCATGATGTTGGTTCGTGATGTTGCTCGATGTATGTACTGAAACGAATAGCAAGGTTAAGGCTTAATTGTTACAGTTTCATTACAGTTGTGTTAAGAGTTGATTACGCCTGCGATTCCCCGGAACCGGCGCCTTCCCGGATAATCGATCCGCCTGCTTCCGTCCTCCTTTCATTTTCTGAACATTACGATAGGGCTTCCTGCGCATTCTTGCAATGCGAAACAAGCCAAGTATAGATGGTTGGATATTCCCCTTTTTTTACAGGTGGCAGTCGCCAACGGAAGCGATTGTCATCAAAACTTCACACAACTGTAATGAAAGCGTAACAAACTTCCTCTAGTCCCTTGAGTCAGTTGATGATTTTCCCACACAAGCGAAGGAGCCATGCTTTTCCAGCAAGCGAAGACGGAGTATCTTGACGACTGTGTCTGGGCTACGGCAAAGCTGAAGTTCGACGGCATCTGCCGCGCGGTCGTCGAGGCCGCCGGTCAATTTTCCATGGTGATCACCGCGGCTCATGACGAAAGGACCCTCGAGACACTGAGAGCCCGTTTTACCAATACGGGCATCCGCTTTATTTTCTGGGAGGCCCTTCCCGCTGTCTCGGATTTTGATTTCGCCCGCCACGTAGGCGACGGCACGCAGACCATCCTGGTCCCGTCGAAGCTCGCCGCCGCGGCCCGAAAGATCAGCCCCCTGCTCAGCCTGGGGAGCCTCTTTGCGCGAGCCGCAAACGATCTCCGTTTTTTCTTCATCTTTGCAGAGCGCGCTATGCTCCGCGCCCGGGACAGGGAGTTGATCGCGTTTGCCGAAAATCTCCCCTGGCGCACGACCGTGCGCTTCCATGTTTCCATGGAGGACCCCCTGCTGCACGCGGCCGTTCCCGACCGGCTCATAGCACTCATGAAGAGCCTCGGCTGGGACGGGAAAAGCCCCTTTTCACACCCGAGCGTGACGGACATGATCGCCATGGCCCAGAAGTACCAGAAAACTCAGGCCTCGGCGGCAAAGCGAAGCACCGCGTTCGTCGACTTCAGCCGGAAGCCGCAGAAGAGAAAATGATGATGGATAAGCGGGACAAGCCATTTGTCATCTGCTGCGACGGCGGTTCCACTCTGGAGTGCATAAAAGACTCTTTCACCGCGAAGGGACGTTTGAACCCGGGAGTGGGTCTGATCTGGGGACTCATCATTTCACTCTTTCTTTCTCTGTTTCTCGGCGCTTTTATTTCCATCCCTTTATAATTTCGTCTCGTCCGCACTCCCCTTGCGCCCTGTCTCTGAAAAGCAACCGGTCTGCTATCGCGCCAAGCAAAAAACCGTTGTTTACTGTAGCCAGGCAACGGGACCTGCGGCACGAAGGGTCTGCATCCCGCAAATCAATCATGAGGAGAGCGGACTCTTTCTCATGTGATTTGGGATCATTGGCATATTGATGTGACAATGCTGTTGCTGCTTGCTCAAGCTTCGATGAAGCGACCCGGACTGCATGGCAAGCCATCCGGAGGCGCGGCGTTCTTAACGAAATCGTAACAGAATCTTAACGCAACCGTCACATTTCCATTCTATAAGTTAACCTTGTCGCCGTGTTCCCGGCGGCTTATCGGCATTGGAAGGAATCCCATCATGGCGGCTGAAATCCTCATCGTCGACGACGAAAAGGACATCTCGGACCTTCTGGCCTACAACCTGGAGAAGGAAGGCTTTGCAATCCAGAAAGCCTATGACGGCGAACAGGCCCTGGCTTACCTGCACAGCAGGCGCCCCGCGCTCATCCTGCTGGACCTGATGCTTCCGGGAATCCAGGGTTTGGAAGTCTGCCGGCGCATCCGACGGCAGCCTGAGACCGCAGCGATTCCCACCATCATGCTTACGGCCAAGGGCGAGGAATCGGACAAGGTTCTCGGTCTCGAGATGGGCGCCGACGATTACATCACCAAGCCCTTCAGCGTAAAGGAACTGCTGGCCCGCATTCGGGCCGTCCTGCGGAGGACGGCCGTTACCGAAGAGAGGCCGGAAAAGGCGGAGGTGTTCCGACACAAGGGTCTGCATGTGGATTTCCAGTCTTACGGGGTCACGATCGACGGCGAAGAAATCGAGCTGAGCCCCATGGAGTTCAAGCTCCTGAAGTTTTTCTGCCGAAACCCCGGCCGCGTGTACAGCCGGGAGCAGATCCTCGACGAGGTCTGGGGAAGCGATGCCTTCGTGGAACCCCGCACGGTCGACGTGCACATCCGCAGGCTCCGCTCCCAGATCGAAAAGAACCCCGTGAAACCCCGGTATATCCATACCGTGCGCGGCGTGGGGTACAAGTTCGTCGCGATCGAAACCGGCGACCGCTCGTAACACGCTCTCCTGCCGGCGCGATGCGTTGACCGCGGAGGACAAAGAATGAACATCCTGGCCATCGTGAACCCCAAGGGCGGCGGCGGCAAGACAACGTCGGCCGTCAGCATCGCAGCCGTCCTGGGCGCAATGGGCCAGAGGGTCCTGCTCATCGATCTCGACCCGCAGGCGGGTGCAAGCCTCTCTCTGGGTGTGCGGGATCCGGGCGAGTCGATCCTGCAGGCCATGCACAGGACCACGGCGTTTCCTGTTGTGCCGACCAAGGCGCCGGGGGTTTCCCTTGTCCCGTCAGGGCACGCCCTCACGGCGGCACGCCGGCACTTCAGCGGCGAGATCGGCGCGGGTCTTTTCAAGCGCTGCCTCGACCGGACGGAGAACGACCGAGAATGGGTGATCATCGACTGCCCGCCCGGCGACGATATCCTCATCCTCGGCGCGCTGCGGGCGGCGGAGCATGTGCTCATCCCCTTGGAGACGACCTATCTCGGGCTCACTGGGCTCTGGCAGATCATCGACACCATCGAGGAGATGCGGAACGACGGTGGCCGGGCCGAAATCCTGGCCGTCATCCCCTGCCGGGCCCATCCGGAACGGCCCCATCACCGAAAGATCATGGAGAAACTCGGCAACCTCTTCCCACGCCGCGTGACACCTTTCGTGCGGGAGGATGACGACATCGCCATGGCTCCGTCCGCCGGGCTTCCCATCACGCTTTACGCTCCGGGCTCGGCGGGCACAGCGGACTACCGGAGGGTCGTCGATTTCCTGCAGGGGATCCTCCGGGAATAGCCCCTTCGCCTGCAGCCGGCCACAGCCGCTCCCGGGATGAGTTTCCGAGCGATGTGTACGCCGCTTCCACAGAGTCCTTTTGTCCGGTACTTTCTGGGGGATCTAGGAATGATTTCAGGCTTGAATCCTACACACATGCTTCGATATCTGAAGTCTGACTAAGGTTTTTCAACCCATCATGTTATCGTAACATGAATAGAATGATGTCAGAAAAATAGGATAAGAAAAGTGATAGTGGAAGGGTATCGAATCCATCACCATCATCTCGAAGAGCCTTTACAGATACGACCAGTATATGAAGGATCTGGATAAGGACAAATGCGAATCATGCAGCCGGCTGTAGACTCTGTTCAAGGAGCACCGGGAGAAGGAGCTGCAACTGCTTCTCGAAGAGCTGAAAACTCATGTTGAGGCAGGAATGTTGAGGTAAGGTTCCGTATTTCAAAATCGGTGTGGGGTGAGCGAACCAAGGAGCCGCAAACGATCGTAGGATCACCCCTTTCAGGTGACGGTTGCAAACCGAATACCCCAAAGACGGCATGCAAGGTGTAACAATGCCCGAAAAAAGACACAGTCACTGGCTGGAGGGTCTTCTCATCGGCGGACTTGCCGGTATGGTGGTAGGGATGCTCTTTGCCCCCATGAGCGGGAAAGAGACGAGACAGAAGCTAGGGGAAAAGGCAACGGATCTCGCAACACGGATGAAAGAGGAATACAACGTCGCTCTCGAGAAAAGCAAGTGCACATACGAGAGTCTTCTGAAGCAGCTGAAAAAGGCGGATGCCGTGGCGGATGAGAAAACAAAGATGAACACGGAGGTTTCCTAGAGGCCTCCTCATAATCCACAAGGAGAGAAGAAAAGATGATGCAGCCCCATGAGATGTTCAAGCAACTGTTTGATTTCAACAAAAACGCTTATGAGACTTCCCTGAAAAACATGAATCTATACCAGGAGCAGATGGAGAAGATGATAAATCTTTACATCGACCAGGCGGTCGGCATGCCTGATGAGAGCAAGAAGGCGGCCAAAGAGTGGGCTTCGATGTATAAAAAAGTCTTCGCTGACTTCCAGAAGCTTATGGATGACAACCATAAGAAGATTGGGACGTTCTTCCAGGAGAAAACACAAGAGCCCAAGTAGTTGCGTCCTCTTAATACCGGAAGATGCTGGTCATGCTTTTCGTCGGATCCGTACTTCCCCGTGCACAAGCTTCTAGCTGAAAATGCATAGGGATCCTATCTCCTGTGCATGCCGCCACTCCAATCCGCTCGGGGGCGAGAACATGATTGGCATGAATAGCAAAACGCGCTTCAGTTTTTTGTCAGCCATTCCGTGGCCTGATCCCAATTATCAAACGTCTGCATGAGCACTCCCTGATTGTGGGCAACAGTATCCGCAAATGATGTCTTGTCATGATCCTTTGGATTCCCAACAACCGCAATTCTGATATCAGGGGAAAATTTTTCACGATGTGAAGCCGTAAAATGGAATAGATCCAAATCGTTGACGTCAATCGAAGCCCTGCGTAAATCCATTAATATTCTTTTCCATTTGTTCGTTTCCAATATAATGATTGCTTTGGCGCGGGCTTCATTCAATTCCTGCGTTGTTAACCGGCCTTCGTGAAGCACAAGAGCATACTCGCCTACATTGATTGCCTTCGTAGTGAACGACACGAGAAGACCTCCGAAACCTATTTGTAATGCATTGCCACAAGGATTGTGCCACGCCGAAAAGCATTGATTTTGGTTATTGTTTGGCAGATTGCCGGCAGCACTATCCTGTCCGGCGCCCGATGGCGGCCCTGCACAGTTCGGGAAATACTTGAGGCCCAGACGCACGCAGAGGGGCTATTTCCAGCTTACGACATCGGCATCCTCACCTTCACCGCCCGGTACGCCGTCGGCTCCATAAGAAAACAGGTCGTATTCACCGTTATTTCCGGGACACTGGTATTGGTAGGGCCGTCCCCAGGGATCCTGTGGCAGT
>DATJPI010000246.1:0-5858 GCA_035506495.1 Syntrophales bacterium | reverse complement strand
CATCGCAGCCAAACGGCCGGAATGGAAAATCGGTATCATCGGCATTTGCGTTCTTTCCACAGCCGTGTTGTTTTCCCCCGCAAGGGCGCAGATCGAGACCTGGCAAAACAGCATCACCCTTTTCGAACAGGCTCTTCACGTTACCAAAAATAATCCAATTGCCCAGTGCAACATCGGAGCACATTATCTGAACCGAGGCGATTGTGAGCAGGCCGTGCCTCATTTTCTAAAGTCTCTCGAGATGAAAAGAGATTTCGCCCCTGCCTATTACGGTTTAGCGGTCTGCGACTCGCGTGGAGGCAATGTGGCAGGCGCTATTAACTACTTTGGCCAGGCGATCCTGATCGAGCCCCGATCGAAAATGGCCCGGCTTGAACGCGGGCAGTTGCTGATGCAGCATGGCAGATTGGAAGAGTCCGTAGAGGATTTCAGGTTGGTCCTCGAGATAGATCCAGAAAACGAAATTGCACATGTGCAACTTGGCCTGATATTCCTCCAGCAGGGAAAATGGGATGATGCCGAGACTCATTTTAGTGAGGCCCTTCGCGCTAACGAGCGAAGCGGCGAGGTGCACAACAATATCGGTATCCTCCGCGCGGCACAGGGCCGGATGGAAGAAGCCATCGCGAGTTTCCTGAAGGCCCAGGCACTTATGCCGGGAAATCTGGAGATCGAAAACAATCTGAGGATCGTTCAGGCCCGGGCGTCGCGGTGACACGTTTTCGTTATGCTGGTTTTGAGAGGCAGAAATGAGCGGTACAGAAAGTTTCGGAAAAGAAATGATTCCATTGAAGACATCTCTGCTGGCGGGGCTTCTGCTGGCTCAGCTGACGCTTGCCCTTTACTTGCCCGTGCAGTCCTTCGACTTCATCAACATGGATGACCCGACCTACGTGACGCAGAACCATCGGGTGCAGGGCGGTCTGACGATGGAGGGGCTGCGGTGGTCGCTGACCAACCTGGAGGCGGGCTTCTGGCAGCCGATCGTCTGGCTGTCGCACATGCTGGACTGCGAGCTCTATGGGCTCGATCCCGGCGGCCATCACTGGACAAGCGTGTTAATCCACGCGGGCAGCACCATCCTTCTTTTTCTTGTGTTGTCGTATATGACGGGTGCGACCTGGGCCAGTGCGCTGGTGGCCGCACTCTTCGCGATCCACCCCCTACACGTGGAATCGGTTGCATGGGTCGCGGAGCGAAAGGATGTCCTGAGCGGACTTTTCTGGTTCCTGACGATGGGGGCCTACGCGGTTTACGTCCGGGAGCCCTCCATCCGCCGCTATCTGTTCGTCGTGCTGTCCTTTGTCCTGGGGCTGCTGTCCAAGCCCATGGCCGTGACGCTTCCCTTCGTTTTATTGCTTCTCGATTACTGGCCCCTGGGGCGCTTTGACGATCCTAGAACCGCGTTCGACCGCTGGAGGACCCCCCTGCGCACACCGGGCGCAAGGCTTGTGGCGGAGAAGGTGCCGCTGATCATCATGTCCGTCCTGTTCGGCCTTATCGCCTATGCGGCAGAGCAGAACGTCGGTGCATTGCCGAACGTAACATCCCATCCAATCGATGTCCGGGCGGCCAATGCACTGCTGTCCTATGCCCTCTACCTGAAGAAGACGATCTGGCCCGTCGATCTGATCGCCTTTTATCCCCACATGGGGATGCCAGCGCTGGGGCAGTTGCTGGTCTCCGCCGCGCTGATCCTCTCCATCACGGCAATCGTGCTGGGGTTTCGCAGGCAAGCCCCCTATTTGGCGATTGGGTGGTTTTGGTACCTGGGAACTCTGGTCCCCGTCATCGGCCTCGTGCAGATCGGTTCTCACGCCATGGCCGATCGGTACACCTATCTCCCGCTCGTCGGCCTCTTCATCATGCTTGCCTTCGGGCTGAAAGAGGCGTTTCCAAGAGCGAGACGTGGAAGGGCTTTTCTCGCGCTCGCGACAGCAGGAATGCTCGCAGGGATGATGGTCATGACCCATCTCCAGATAAAAACCTGGGAGAACAGCTTTACCCTCTTCGGCCACGCACTTCGCATCAACGAGCCGAATTTCATGGCACACAACAACATGGGATCCTTTCTTATGCGAGAGGGCCGCTGTGATCTGGCAATTCCCCATTTTTTGAGGGTGCTGGAAATCCAGGAGGACTATCTGAATGCCCATTATAATCTCGGAGTCTGTGCGCATCGGGACGGGGATCCTGAACGGGCGATTCGCTATTTCAAGAAGGTGGTCGAGCTCGACCCCCGCTTCATGAAGGGCTGGATGAGCCTCGGCCTCACACAACTTCAACAGCGACAGCTGGAAGATGCCGAACGGGTTTTTCAAACCGTCCTCGCTTACAACCCCTCCCATGAGGCAGCCGGTACCTATATGGGGGTGACCTATTTCGAACAAGGCCGGCTATCCGAGGCGGAAAATATGCTGCGAAAGGTCGTGCAGAGCAACCCGCAGAATGAAGAGGCAAGACGAAATCTGCAGCTGGTCATGCAGAGGCAGACCGGTGCCGAGGTGAAGGCCAACTGATTCGAAACCGGAACAACCCCCGGGGTCGATGGACGGTTGCAACGGCCGTGAAAAAGATTCATCCATGAGCTTCTTTCCCGGCAGGAGAAGACAGACAGTCGTTTCAGGACGGAAGATTGCAGGCAGGCAAAATGTTTGATCTCGAGCAAAAAAACGGGATTTCCTGTCACGGAAAAAGCTCCGGACCCGGTGTATACTGCATCCTCTGCGGGGCGATGTGGTGCTCCCTGGCGATCATCGGGATCCTGGAGGTGCTCCTCTGCCTGACCCCGCCCATATCCCGCGATGCGCTCATTCACCACCTGGCGATCCCGAAGCTCTGGATCCGCCACGGGGGATTCTACGAGACCCCCTGGAACGTCTTCAGCTACTTCCCCATGAACATCGATCTTCTCTACCTCGTCCCGCTGCTTTTCGGCAATGACCGCCTGCCGGCGTTCATCCATCTTCTCTTCGGTTGGGCAACGGGGATTCTCGTCTATCAGTACCTGAAGGAACAGGAAGGACGGCTCTGGGGTCTGCTGGGGCTGCTGGTCTTTGTGAGCACCCCGGTGGTCATCCGCCTGTCCGTGACCGCGTATGTGGATCTCGGCATGACGTTCTTTACCACGGCAAGCGTTCTTGTCTATTTGCGGTGGAGAGACGGTCGCTATGCAGACGGGAAATGGTTTTTACTGTCCGCTCTCTTCATGGGACTGGCGGCAGGCTCGAAATACAACGCCCTCATCTCCTGGGTCTTCCTCACAGTGGCCGTCTGTTACCTTTATGCGAAAGACACGGGAACGCAGATGCAGGCCATCCGATGGGGCTTGCTCTTTTCGGCAATCGCTCTTGCCGTGGTCTCCCCGTGGTTTGTAAAGAACCTGATCCTGAAGGGAAACCCTATCTACCCTCTCATGGACAATCTGTTTTCATGGATCCACGTTGGGCGCGAGACCCCCTCGTACCTTGCGGCCGGCGGGGCAGCGAGCGGGGGATACAGCGTCTTCGGCACCAGGGCGATCCTGTACGGGGAAGAACTCTGGCAGATCCTGCTTCTGCCTTTCCGGATCTTTTTCGAAGGCCGGGACCATTCCCCGCAGCATTTCGACGGCATCCTGAACCCGCTTGTTGTGTTTGCGATACCCTTCGCCTTTGCCGGCAGCCGAAAGGGACACCGGTTGTTCTTCCTCTTGTTTATCGGTTTTGTCTTTTTCGTGGCGGCTTTTACGGCGGACATGCGCATCCGCTATATCCTGCCGATCCTTCCGTTTCTGACCATTCTTGCTGTTACGGGGATTCGCAATATTACCGAGTGGCTGGCGAGCCGAGGGCAAGTCGCACTGAAGGGGGTCGGTCGGTCGGTGTTCCTGGCCGTTGCAGTCCTTCTGGCCGCAAACCTCTATTATTTGGCGAATCAGTTCGTCACGATCCGGCCGCTGCCCTATCTTCTCGGCGCAGAATCGAGGGATGAGTTCCTCTCGAGGCAAGTGGGAAGTTACCCTGCGGTGGCCTATATCAACCGGACCCTGCCCGATGATGCCGTCGTGTATCTTCTCTTTCTGGGAGGGAGGGGATACTATCTGGAGAGAGACTATCTGTATCATGTCAGTCTTGAGAACCACATGGTGAAGGCCATGGTCCGATCTTCGACAGACATCCCATCGCTCACCCGTTTCCTGAGATCCCTGGGCAGCACCCATTTGCTCATCCGGGACGAAATGCTGCAGAGGACCCTCGAGGACAACTTTCCCCCGGAGACCGTCCTGGACTTTCTGGAAAAGCTTGCACATTGCCTGATTAAAGTTTATGAATCAGACGGTCATTCCGTCTATCGAATCGCGTAAGCGATTTCGCGCGGCGCAGCCTCGAAGATCGATCCCGTGAAAGAGGAAGGCATGTTTGCAGGCAAGAAGGTCATTGTCGTGATGCCCGCCTACAACGCGGCGCAGACTCTCATCCGGACCCATCAAGAGGTCATGGCTCAGGGGGTTGTGGACCGAGTCATCGTTGTCGATGACGCGAGCCATGACGAGACCGTAACCATTGCGCAGACACTACCTCACACGACGGTTCACCGGCACCCCGAGAACAGGGGCTACGGGGCGAACCAGAAGACCTGCTACCGGCTGGCGCTCGACGAGGGGGCCGACATCGTCATCATGGTTCATCCCGATTACCAGTATACCCCGAAACTGATCCCGGCGATTGCGACCCTCATCGGTAATGAACTCTACGAGTGCGTCCTGGCGTCGCGCATCCTGGGAGGATACGCCCTGAAAGGCGGCATGCCGATCTGGCGTTATGCGGCGAACCGGTTTCTCACGTTGGTTGAGAATTGGCTGACCGGGGCAAAGCTCTCCGAGTACCATACGGGTTACAGGGCCTTCTCGCGGAAAATCCTCGAGACGATCCTCCTCGAAGACAATTCGGATGATTTTATTTTCGACAACCAGATGCTTCTTCAGGTGCTTTGGAATGGCTTTTCGATCGGAGAGGTCAGCTGTCCGACTCGGTACAACGAAGATTCGTCATCGATCAACTTCGCAAGAAGCGTGAAGTACGGGTTCGGTTGTCTGTGGACGGCGCTTGTCTACAGGCTGGCAAAATCCGGCATCGTGAAGCCGCCGCGTTTCCTGGATCATCCCCCTCGATGAGGACGCAACCTGCCGGATTTTTCTTTTCATTTTCCCCCATGCCGGTTCTGCTTCGTCTACAGACCTGCCCGTCATCTGCCCTGTTGCTGTCCTGCCGTATCCGTGCGGGAAAAAAATCTTTGCCTGCCTCTTCTCTTTGCGATAAGACGGACAGCAGAGCGACAACCCCGCAGACGGGTTGTGCCGGCGAGGAGTGAAGATGCCAGCCGCTATTGGAGAGCAATCCGCGTGGGTCGATGAGTATCTGAATTTTCTCGCCGTCGAGAGAGGGGCTTCGCTCAACACGCTCGAGGCTTACAGTCGAGACATCCGGCAATTCCTTGAATTCTTCATGTCCGGAGGCACACCGTCGGTCGCTGAGGTGAAAGCCGAACATGCCACCGCTTTCCTGGGAGAACTCCGGGAACAGGGCCTTTCGTCAGCATCGATGAATCGGAAGCTTGCGGCCATTCGCGGCTTTTTCAAGTATCTGCTTCGTGAAGCCAGGGTGGAGGAGAATCCGCTTGCCCGAATCAGGATTGGACGCACCTGGATGCGGCTTCCCGGGACGCTCAGCCGCGAAGAGATGGAAACCCTTCTGGATCAGCCGGCTGACGCCACTCCGGCCGGTATCCGGGACAGGGCCATCCTGGAGTTGCTCTATGCTACGGGGATTCGCGTCTCGGAGTTGACAACACTGACTCTTAACCGTGTCAACAGGCAG
>DATJPI010000245.1:0-3997 GCA_035506495.1 Syntrophales bacterium | reverse complement strand
CTGAAACCCCATTTATCTCTCTCTGGGTGCCAGTTTCCCCTCCTTCACCTGGCACCCAATCTTTTTTTTAAGCCCTTTTTCCCCCTTGCTTTGTTTTATCTTTACAACCCCCCGGTTTTGTCAGATATAGGTACTGTTGCGCAGCAAGCGTGAGTTCACAGATAGCATTGGCGGGGCTTGTGGGCGTTCTGGAGAACATAGAGAAAGGCCTTGTCCGGCGGCTGATGAAGTCTTCACAGAAACAGCCGTGGATGATTGTTTTTTTTATTGTTTTTCTTTCCATGAAAAAGAAGAGAGGAAAGAAGGTCGAAGTCGAAAAAGACGAAAACTACTGGCGCGTGCTCGGCGGATTGTGACGGAAAACCGGCAACTGATGCAACCAATGTGGCGGAATTTTGGCAATTCGTTCACCGTTCCTCAATTGCTGGGCTGAAGCAGCCTAACGCATCATGACGCACTTCGTGTTCAGAAGCCTCGCGACAGCTTCCTGTGGCACGGGTTTTCGGAACATTTCTTTACCTTCCCGACAGACGAACTGCTCATCTCTGTAGAAAATCCCGATGGGAATCCGTTCGCCCCAGATCTCCGCCACCCGGATGGCTTCAATTCGGTCTTTCTTCGGCTCTTCCAGCTTATAGACCCGCTCTCGATACCACTGGTACGTGTTCAGCTTGTTGAAGCTTACACAGGGCTGCAGGATATCGACGACGGCCGTTCCCTTGAAAAGCACCGCCTCGCGCAAGACCCGCTCCATGTGCTGGGGGTCGCCTGCAAAAGTGCGTGCTACAAAGGGGGCCCCGGCGGTGATGGCAACCGCCAGCGGGCTGAAAGGGGTGTTGGTGTTCCCATGAGGGTCCAGGGCATTTTTCATCCCCAGGTCCGTCGTCGGGGAACTCTGGCCCTTCGTCAGGCCGTAAACCTTATTGTCGCAGGCGATGATCGTGATGTCGAGGCGCCGCCGGATCGTGTGAATGAAGTGATTTCCCCCCTCCCCGTACAAGCAGCCGTCCCCCGAGACGGCTATGACGGTGAGCTCCGGGCGAGCCAGCTTGATCCCGACAGCGAGCGGCAGTGACCGGCCATGCAGCCCGTTGAAGTAGCTGTACGGCAGGTAATGGGGCATCTTGGCGGCTTGGCCGATGCCGGAGGTCAGGACGACGTTCTTTCCCTCCATGGGCAGCTCCCCGAGAACCTTCTCCAGTGTTGCCCGTATGGGGAAATCCCCGCAACCCGGGCACCAGGCGATATCCTGCTTTACCATAGATCTGTTCCTCTCAGTCTCCCTCTCCCCGCCGAAGGAGAGCCCTTCGATCCACTCAGGGCCGTGAGTCGATTCGACAAGCTCACGACCCTGAGCAAGCCGAAGGGCCCGTCGAACGGGGCCAGGGTGAGGGTGAAGATTCTTTCTCCTTCAATCAGCAATCTGTTTGATCCGATCGACCAGTTCGGCAACGGTGAAACACTCGCCGTTGTATTTCAGAACCCGGTGATCGACTTTCAGGTCCAGCTCCCGCTCGAGAAGATTCGCGAACTGACCCGTGGCGTTGTTTTCGATGCAGATGAGCCGCTTTCGGGAAAGCCCTTTTTTCATCTTCGGCGTAAGCGGATACACTTGACCGAAATGAAGGGCGGCTACCTGCAGTCCTTCCGCTTGAAGCGCGACGGCTGCCTCCTGGACGATGAGACGGTTCGAGCCCCAGGAGATCAGGACCGTCGCGGCCTTGCGGTCACCAAAACATACCGGCATGACTGCCTCTGCGGCTATTTCGCCCATCTTCCGGAGCCGCTTGTCGACCATGCGCACCCGCAGGGAGAGATCCTCGGTGATCTTCCCGTCCTTGGTGTGCTCATCGGAATCTACCTCGACCCGCGCCTCGGAGAGCCCGGGGAAGGTCAACGGAGAGACGCCGTTGGGAGTGAGGACGTAGCGTTGATATCCTGCCTCGTATGCAGTGTACTGTCTCTGCAGCATGCTCGTCGGGGCACTTCCCTCCATGAACTGGACGGAGTCGGCAAAATACTGGTCCGTCAAAATGAAAACAGGGATCTGCCAGCGGTCGGCCACATCGAAGCTCCCCCTCGCCAGTGTGATGGCTTCTTCGATGGAGCCCGGGGCGAAGATCACTCTCGGGAACTCGCCGTGGCCCGCGTGAAGCACGAAGTTGAGATCTCCTTGTTCCGTCCGCGTCGGCAGCCCTGTCGCCGGGCCTGGGCGCTGTGCAACGACGATGACGACGGGAGTTTCCGTCATGCCGGCGAGCGAGACGGCCTCCGTCATGAGGGCAAATCCCCCGCCCGATGTTGCGACCATGGACCTCAGTCCCGCATAGGAGGCCCCGAGGACCATGTTGATGGCGGCGATTTCATCTTCGGCCTGCTCGAAGTGAACCGGGAGCTCCGCTGCAACGGTGGCGAAATAGTGCATAATCGATGTGGCGGGAGTCATGGGATAGCCGGCCATGAACTGGCATCCGCCCAAGAGCGCCCCCAGGGCGATGGCCTGGTTGCCGTCGAGTTTGCAGTGATCACCCGCCTTCGGCGGAATCGGGATCTGCCGCTCCAGGCCCCAGCTTTTCGCAAACACCCATCCCTTCTCCAGGCGCTCCGCCATCGATGCATCGGATGCGATTGCTTTTGCCTTCTGCAGATCGGCGCCCAGAACGGCCAGGACGATACCCGTGAGGATCGTGTTGGCTGCTGTGACATCCTGAAATGCCTCGCGGGCTTCCTTCTCGATTTCTTTCACCTTGTTGTTGCCAAGCAGGATCCCTTCCTGCCGGAGAGCACTGCCATGGCGGCGCTCCGTTTCGCCGTCATCGAGGGCAATGACCATATCCCAGGGTCTTCCGCTCAGGGCATGGACCGGCCGGTCCGATACTCGGATCATGTGGAAGTTGTGGCCGCCGCGGATCCGGGACATGTAGTTTTTTGTTGCGAAGAAATAGTAGCCCAGCCAGGAGAGAAGCTCCGAGAGCTCGAGTTCAACGGAAAACATTCCCTGGCCGGCTTCCCCGCCGATGAGTACGCTGAATTCCATGGGTTCCTCCCGCAGGCCCGAAGAGGCTCGCGAATGATGGAAGATAAGAGAGATGTTTCTCCGGGATGGTGTGTTTTCCGCAACGTCGGGATGCCGCTGGCTAGGAAAGGCCCTCGCGTTCCATTTCCGCAATGAGGCCCTGATAGGTTTTCTCCAGCAGTGATTCGAGAATCTGGTTTTTCTTCCAGGAAGGGAACCAGTCGATGTCGGCCTCGTTGTCTGTGACCACCTGCTCCCTGAGCTGCCAGAATTTCTCCTGGATAGCCGATGCCCTCTCCGGGCCGAACTGTTCCTGGTACTTGATGAGGGTTTGGATGAACCTTTCTCGGGTGGAGCCTTCCATGAGATTCCTGCCCTGACGGCATTTCAAAAGCGGCCAGGTTGAAAAGAAAGATACGAGCTGATGATGGAGCAGAAAGCCGGGGCGATGGCCCATCACGGTCCATCGCCCCGGCGACGACACGAGTTAATTTAAAAATTTCGGTGGGCCATCGATGGGGAAGCCGGCATTGTTGAGAGCGTCGATAATCTGCTGAAGGGTCGTCTTCTCGTCATCGAAGGTTATCGTCGCGATGTGGGAGTACTCATTGACTTCCACCTTTTCCGTTTTTACGACGTTTGTGAGGGTCCAACTGACCCTGTCCCGGGTGAAGGGTCACTCGCAGTTCGGCAGCATGAGCTGCACGATCCGCACCTTGGCCATTGCGGACGAGGCGCCGATCAGGATGACAAGCATCACGGTAATCAGCACCAGAAGTCGCTTTCTCGATCTCATGGAGAACCTCCTTTTTGAAGTACGATTATTCTAAACATTCCAGTGGCCAAAATCCACACAAAAATATCTTCGTCGGCAGCTGATCGGAAAGCATAAAGCCTTTTTGCTTTGCCTTGGTTAGGCGATCGTGATATTTTCAGACATGTCGCTTTTCGGGGTGATTCAATGAACAGGCGGAAATTCCT
>DATJPI010000244.1:0-3503 GCA_035506495.1 Syntrophales bacterium | reverse complement strand
CCGCGGAAAGCTCCACGTGCGCTGGCCGACGGCCTGCTTCCATTCGTCAGCCGCAAGGGCAGGCAGGGCGACAAGCGTCGCCAGCATGACGATGGAAACAAGTGTTCGTATCGTTTTCATTTTGCCCATGGCCTTGATTCTTTTCACCCGCTCACCGGGGCTTCGGGATTCCGGAATCTGGACTCTGGATTGAAAGGTCCCGAAGCCGGAAGCCCGATTCCCGAATCCTACTCCTCTCGGATCTGCATCTGCGGGTAGGTCCGCTTCACCTTCCAGATCGGATAAAGCGCCGCACCGATGCTGGCGGCCAGGGCCGTCGCTGCCGTGAGGGCATAGGGTTGCCAGTCCGGGTAGTAGAAAATCGTCCAGTTGAAACTCCTGACGTTGATGACGCGGATCAGGAGGAGGGCAAGCAGCGTCCCCACGCCGGTGCTCAGCACAAGGCTGACGAGGCCCATCCCGATGGCTTCCAGCAGGGTCATGCCGGCCACCTGTCCCGTGGAGAAACCCAGTGCCCTCAGGATTCCGAAATCGCGTTGCCTCTCGATGAACAGCGTCAGAAGAGCGCCCGTGATCCCGAAGAAGGCAACAACCATGGCGATGATCCTCATCGACCGGGTCACGGCAAAGGTGCTGTCGAAGATCTCGAGGATGTTTTTGTGGAACTGCTCACGAGACAGGGCCGGGAGCCCCCTCGACAGCGCCCTGCTGCGGACTGTCTCCAGGATCTGATTCTTCCTCGGTTCTCGCGGATCGATGAATACGGCAATGCTGTTGATCGTCCGGTCACCGTAGAGGGTGATGTAGGTCTGCCGGTCCATCATAATGAGTCCGTGTTCCGTCGAATAGTCGTAAAAAACACCCTCGATGCGCAGGTCGACGGGGCCGGCCGTACCCTCCAGCGTCACGATGCCTCCCGGTCCCGTTCCAAAGCTCCGGGCAAAGCTCTCCGAGACGATGACATCGCCCTTCTTAACGGCCTCCCAGTGCTCATCCCCTCCCGCAACCCAGCCGAAGCGTGCGAACCGCTGCAGCACGTCCGCCTTGATGGCCGCTACGTGAACCGTGCGGTTGTGATAGGGGACTATCACCTTGCGGTATGTGTCGACACCGCCGATACCGGGGATCGACCGGATCTCATTGTAGAAGTTCTCGGGGACCTCCATGTCCGATGCATTCGAGATGTACATGTCGCCGCGAAGCTGTGTTCCCATCCACCAGATGAGAGATTCGCGGAAACTGCTGATCATGGAGCCCAGGCCAATGGACAGGGACAGGGCCACCATAAAGGCAGCCACGGCGACCCCGGTGCGGCCGAGATTTCCGATGATGTTTCCGGCGGCAATCCGGCCTGGCAGTTTCCCCATGGCACCCAGCAGGCGGCGCAGGATCGGGTCGGCAAGAACCAGGATGACGCCTGTCAGCAGGCTCAATCCGAAGAGGACGCCGAACAGGCCGATATAGGCGACGTAGATCCGCCTCGAGAAAAACGCCAGGAGGACGATACTGGCGACGAGGAAGAGCAACCCGGCCAGTGCGACGAGCCATGCCCATCGCCGGCCTTCGCGGCTGCCCGCCCTGCCACGAAGGGACTGCACGGGATCGACTCGGGAGAATTCGATCAGGGGCAGGAGACTACCCAGAAGACTGGCCCCGAATCCCACGATGACGCCGGCTGCCGCGATCCACCAGGACCAGGGCACTGGTGTGGGCCGGAGGAAAAAGTAGAGGCTGCTGATGGTGCCACCGATGACTTCCGTCAACACCCGGCTCAGCACGAACCCCAACACGCTGCCCAGAAGTCCGCCGAGAATGCCGAAGAGGGCGATCTCCGCCAGGAATGCCCTTGCCACTTCAGTGCGGCTTGCGCCCAGGCTCCGGAGAATCCCGGCATCCCGCCGGCGGCTCACGATGGTGAAGGTGGCCGTGTTGTAGATGAGAAAGACGCTCACGAAAAGAGCAATGAGTGAGAGCGCCTCCAGGTTGAGGCGAAAGGCCCCGACCATGGAGCTGAATGTTTCCTGTCGCTGACGCTTGGACTGGAGGCGGAAACCCTCCTGCCAGCGAGACTGAAAGCCCTGTTCGTCAGTGAGGATGAGATCGACGTGGTCGATCTTTCCTGGCAGCTCGAGCAGATTCTGGGCATGGCCGATGTCCATCAGAATGAGAGGTTCGCCGGAGGGATTCGGGAAGGTCCCGATCACATTGAGGCGGCCCCGGAGGGTGTCGAGCTCGCCGCCTTTCGAAAGCTTGAGCTCCCGTGCGAGTTCCTCCTCGAGCAGGACGGCCCGCTCGTCAGTGAGAAACGACATCGATTCCTCGAAGGTCCCGCCGGGTCTTCTCTCGAAGGGGACCCTGGAGATCTCGGGCCGAATGGCCCTGTCCAGCAAGGGATCAATGCCCAGGAGCCGGACGAGGTCACCATTAGCCAACTTCAGCCGCCGCTCCAGGACAGGCGCAAAGGACGAGACGGCAGGGTCGCTGACAAGGTCTCGCAGGACCGACTCATCGAGGGGTCCTGCGAGCCGCTCCAGCGTGTGCGTAGATTTTCCCCTGAGAAATTCGATGGCCTGGGAAAAACTCGAAAGGGCGGACTGAGCTGAGAGGGTCATCCCGATGACGGCGGCCACACCGCAGGCGATTCCCAGAAGCTGGAGAATGCTGAGGCTTCGCCGCCTATACAGATATCGCAGGAAGGATCGGGTGACGGTTCGCAAAAATACCTCAGGACAAAGATTAAAGATTAAAGGATAAAGGATAAAGGATAAGGACCTCGGGCTACAGGTGGATACCCTTTATCCTTTTTCCTTTATCCTTTCACCTTGGTTTTCAATTTCGGCGATCACTCCGTCCACCATTGTCAGGATGCGGTCGGCATACCGGCAGGCCATGGGCGTGTGGGTTACCATGATGAGGGACAGGGATGATTCGCGGCAGCGCTCCGTGAGAAGCGCCAGGATCTGATTTCCGGTTGCTGTGTCGAGGTTGCCTGTCGGCTCGTCTGCCAGGATGAGGGCGGGTTCCTTGACGACGGCCCGTGCAATGGCGACGCGTTGCTGCTCGCCGCCCGAGAGTTCATGTGGATAGCGACTTTCCTTCCCTGCGAGGCCAAGCCTCGAAAGGGCCGAGCGTGCAAGCTCCGGGTCTGTCTTTCCTGACAGTTCGAGGGCGAGGTAGACATTCTCGAAAGCCGTCAGGGTGGGGAGGAGATTGAAGAACTGGAAGACAAAGCCGAGGCGGTTCCTGCGCAGCTCCGTGCGGCCTGCCTCTCCGAGGTCTTTGAGGCTCCGCCCGCCGATCTCGATTGTGCCCCGGGTAGGGCGATCGAGGCCTGCGAGCATATTGAGCAGAGTGGTCTTGCCGGAGCCGCTCTTCCCGAACAGGGCAAGCACCTCCCCGGGGGCCACTTCCAGGTTTACGCCCCGGAGGGCTTGTGTCGTGACCTGTCCGTTTTCGCTGTATTCCTTCCAGAGATCAACGACGCGTACGACGGGGGTATTCAT
>DATJPI010000243.1:0-21853 GCA_035506495.1 Syntrophales bacterium | reverse complement strand
AACGTTGAAAGATGTACTCACCTTCGCCATGGACAAGGAGAAAAAAGCCAACGAGCTCTATCTCCTGTTCCGCAGCAAAGTAAAGGATGCGGCGGCAAAAACCCTTCTCAAGGATCTGGCAGACCAGGAGTTGGGGCATGTGAAGATGATACAGGACGCGCTCCAGGGCGGCTCCATCGAAGGAATTGGGGCAAAGGCTAAAGGGCGCGACCTTGAGGTCTCCGACTACATGGTAGAGATCGATCTGACATCCGACAGCACTCCCCAGGATATCATGGTCTCCGCCATGCAGATGGAGAAGAAGGCCTTCGACTTTTACAACGGTCTACTCGCGCAGTACAAGGGAACGGAGCTGGAGGTCCTTTTCTCACGCCTCAGCAGGGAGGAGATGCGCCACAAGGAAATCCTGGAAAAGGAATACGAGACGCACTTCTCGCAGTGGATGTAGCAAGAATAGGAACAAGGTGAAAGGTACAAGGTTCAAGGGAAGAGTTTAGGACATTCAGACCGGCACGAATCTGTTTCGTGGATGGAAAACGAGAGAACGGAGATGATATGAAGTTCAAAAAGTACGTGGAAAAATTCGTGGGTACGGCGGGCGAATTGACGGCAGATGCCGTTACTTACATATTCACCGTTCGTCCCGGCGAGGAGCCGAAAACGCCCGCAAGACTCATCAAAGTGGACGAGGATTTCGTCATCTTCGAGGTGAAATTCCGGCGGATGAAGGTCAACCGTGTCATCCCTCTCGGGGCCTTGTCACTTTGCATCTCGGAGGAATAAAAAACGCGCCTGGTGTTCACCCGGACTCCGGTGATCCACGGCACGTTGTCATAACGTCTGAGGCGACGGTCAGCACCTATTCGATGATGGCGTAGAGCCACGCACCGACAAGGGAAAAACTGATTGTGATTACGAAGAGATACTCGTACACTGCTATGCCTCCATGCATTCGCAAAGACTGACCAGGATACCGTGCCAGACGAATACCCCAGTCAGTTTGTGAGCTCCCATTCAAGCGCTTCCTGTTTAACCATAACCGCTGTGACCCCTCCCGGGGTGCTTTTTGGGTTCTATGTGTGGTCTGAAGCCAGTGGGAGCGTCATTTTCTCTTCAGCCTAATGATCGGCTGTTTTTATCTTAAACTTGAGTAGCCTCTGAAAAAGGTTCTGCGAAAGTTGCTTTCATTTTTTTGCGAAAACTGTGCCACCTCTCATTTGAGGACATCGGTGCAGACCTATTCGGAAAGGATTTCACTCTCTGCCGGCATGAAATTGAAGTGAACTGCCGGGAGAGCCTGATTCGTCTGCTGTCATTCGGCTGTCTTGACAGAAAGGGGCGGGTCATCTATTCTTTTGCCGCAGAAGCGCAAATGAGCGGCACAAAGAAAGGAGCCGTTCCGAATAAAGGAAAATAATCGAAGAAGGAGAAAGACAAATGGTTTCCAGATTACGCAAACCCCTCCTGGCGTTAGGGATTGCCCTCTACCTGTCCTGCCTCCTCGTTTCGCCGGCCGTAGCCGGCATGGTGGGTACGATTACATCCCAGGGGGTCTCATCTGAAACCCGTCAGGACGAGATCAGTAAGATCCAGCGGGCGCTGGAAACGGAGATCGTAAAGGAAAAGCTGAAGGCATACGGCCTCACGCCCGGCGAAATCGAGCAGAAGCTCGAAGGTCTTTCCGAGGGGCAGATCCACATGCTCGCTCAGGCATCGGACCAGGTCCTTGCAGGCGCCGACGACGCGCTTGGCGTCGTCATCGCCATCCTCGTGATCGTTCTGCTGATTATCCTGATCCTCAAGCTGTCGGACAAGACCGTTGTCGTCAAATAGAGTACCTTGAAGAAAATTATTATTTTTTTGCTTCTTCTGGCTTCGAACGCCCTCGCATTTGAGATCGAGGGCGTTCCTTTCATTCAGCAGGACTCGCAGTTCTGCGGCCCGGTGGCCCTTGCCTCCGTCATGTCCTATTATGGCAACCCCGTGGACCAGAAGATCATTGGCAGCCGGGTTTACAGCGAGAAGCTCCAGGGGGCCCTCATCACCGATCTCGAGCGCTATGCGCGGGATGCGGGTTTCGAGACGAACTCAGGTCAGGGGACGGTTGAAGGACTGAAAGCAGAGATCAACCGCAGGCGCCCCGTGATTGTCCTCGTCGATCGCGGTTTCTGGGTCCTTTCGAGGACGCACTACCTCGTCATATTCGGCCATGACAACGAGGGGCTCATTGCCCATGATGGCTTCTCGGCATCGAAGCGTTATCGCTATGACGAATTCCGGGAGATCTGGGGCAAGATGGGAAATGCGTACCTTCTGGTCTACAAGAAAAGGGACCCGTGATCCGTGACCGGAGAAAAACTGATCGCCACTATGAATGTAGGTGTGTTCGTCAATCGATCCTGTCTGTTTATTGTATTGTGCATCTTCTTGTTGGCCGGTTGTTCGATGCCGAAGATGCCAAAGATCATCGTCATCGACGACCCTCTCACGGCCGAGCAGCACAACGATCTCGGGGTGGCCTACGAGAAGAAAGGCGAATTCGATCCGGCCCGAAAGGAATTCGAAAAGGCCATCCAGAAAAACAAGGACTGGGTGATCCCCTACCTGAACCTTGGTCATCTCTACTACAAACAGGGGCAACTCGACCGGGCGGAAGCGGCGCTTCGGGATGGTCTCCGAGTCAAGGGTGACCACCCCGATCTGCTGAACAACCTGGCCTGGGTTCTCATGGAGAAGGGGCAGCTCGCCGCGGCCCGGACACTTATCGACAAAGCCATTGCCATCGAGGACAAGGAGGAATACCGTGACACCCGCGAGGAGATCCTCGATCGGATGAAAGAAAAGTAGTTTGACTGCTAAAAAGCGCACAGATATTCTGGGCGAAGCAGAGAGCATAGTTTGCTCGTTAGCTCAGATGATGTTGGAACGCGACAACCTTCATTGTTTTCACCAAAGGTGAGATATGACCGGGAGGAAATTTTCCGGCACCGTTACCCTGATCACCGGGGCGTCATCGGGAATCGGTGCGGCCCTGGCCAGGGAGATTGCGCGCCAGGGAGGGGATCTGGCCCTTGCGGCCCGTCGCAAAGAGCGTCTCGCGGCCCTAGCCGAGGAAATTCGTGCCATGGGCCGGCAGGCCCTGGCACTGAGATGTGATGTCACCCGGGATGGCGATGTGGAGGAGGCGGCAGCAAAGCTCCGGCAGACGTACGGCCGGATCGACTACGTCGTTGCAAACGCCGGATTCGGTGTTCTCGGAAAAGTGGAAAAGCTTTCCCTGGAGGATTACCGGCGCCAATTCGAGACCAACGTCTTCGGTGTGCTGAGGACCGTCAAGGCCACTCAGGGGGATCTCGTAGCCTCCTCCGGCTGCTTTGCCATCATCGGGAGCGTAAATGGCTATCTTGCTCAACCGGGGCTCTCCGCCTATGCCATGAGCAAGTTTGCTGTCCACGGCCTTGCAGACGCTCTCCGTCACGAGCTGCGGCCCCTCGGCGTGGGGGTCGTACATGTCGTTCCCGGCTTCGTGGATTCGGAGATTCGGAAAGTAGACAACCTGGGGGTCTATCATCCGGAGGCGAGAGACAGGATTCCCCCGAAACTTTGCATGCCTGCCCAAAAGGCGGCAAGCCAGATCGCCGACGCCCTTCTCAAGCGGCAGGACACCCGCGTGATCACCGGGCTCGGAAAGGTCGCCGTCTTTATGCAGCGGCACTGTCCCGCCCTGATCTCCTTCTTCGTCCCCCGGATCGGATTGCAAACGAAAAAGTCATAAGGATTCAGAATCAGGCGGTTCGGATCCCGTTGCGTAAAGACGCATATCCGCAGCACAATCCTCCCTTGCTGGTTCAATTTTTGCTTCCTGGATGTCCCATAGAGGAAGAATCACATTCTCCGTGCAGCGGAGATCGCACCGGTGTGCTATGCATTCGGCTGTTGAGACGGCAAAACGCTACACATTCGAGCCTGAAGAGGCGGAGCCCGGCTCCCTGAAAATCGGCATCTCGGGAATCCTGTCCCTGGACACGGTGAAGGATTTCAATGCCGACGTGGAGGGGCTGCTGGACAAGACTACAGCCCGTGCCCTGACTCTCGACCTCACGGGGATCGAATACCTGGACAGCACGGGGGCCCTGGCGGTCGTTCTGTCCCGGGACAAGGCCGCGCGCAAATCCATCCAATTCGGTCTGACCGGCATGAGCGCCGAAACTCGGCGCATGATCGGGGTCGTCGACTTCGAAGCAAGCCGTGGCGTCGAACGGCCGCGGAAGGCGTATGCAAACGCCTGGACACAATTGCAGGATGCCGCAGTCCGCCTGTCCGATCGTATCGATCTTCTCTGTCTATTCGTCGGCGATCTCGCCGCGTCCCTGGCCTCAAGCTTGGTTCGCCCGCGTTCCGTTCGCTGGGAGGCCGTTTTGCACCACATGAAACGGGCGGGGATGGAAGGCCTTCCCATCGTGGGTCTCATCAGCATCCTGCTCGGCATGATCATGGCTTTCATGGCCTCCCTGCAGTTGCGCATGTTCGGGGCCAATCTGTATGTCGCCTCCCTCGTCTCGATCGCCCTGGTGAAGGAACTTGGACCGATCATGACCGCCATCATTTTTGCGGGGCGTTCCGGATCGGCGTTCTCGGCGGAAATTGGGACCATGCGAGTGAACGAGGAAATCGATGCGCTCTCCACGATGGGATTCGATCCGATCAAGTTTCTCGCTGTTCCGAAAGTAATCGCATCCGTTCTTGTTGTACCGATCCTGACGCTCTATGCCGATCTGCTGGGAATTCTCGGGGGGCTCTTTGTGGGAATCGTTGGAATGGATCTGACGGTGCAGGCCTACCTGCAACAGACACGGGAAAGCCTTGAAGTGTTTGATGTCGTATCGAGCCTGTTCAAGTCCATGTGTTTTGCCGTGATGATTGCAGGGATTTCCTGCCATAACGGCTTTCAGGCAAAAGGCGGTGCGCAGGCGGTTGGTTCCGCCACCACCTCCGCGGTCGTCTCTTCGATCTTCCTGATCATCGTCGCAGATTCGGCCTTTGCGATCATGCTGCATTACATCCGGTAGGGCCGAAAGAAGGGAAAGGATGAGCGCATCGCCAGAACCCGTCATCAACATTCAGGGCATCTCCGCATACTACAGGGATCACCGCGTTCTGGAAGACATCCGCCTCCAGGTGTTCCCGGGGGAGATCTTTGTCATCGTCGGGGAGAGTGGATGCGGGAAATCCACGCTGCTGAAATGCATGACCGGCCTCTACCGCCCCGATGAGGGCAGGGTGTGCATCCAGGACACGGACCTGATTTCGGCCGATGAGGAAGCCCTGCTTCGTGCGAAAAAGAGCTTCGGTGTTCTTTTTCAGTCCGGGGCACTGATCGGCTCCATGACGCTGGCGGAGAATGTCGCTCTTCCGTTGCTTGAGCACACGGACATCGATTCGGACTTCATCGAGGAGATTGTCCGGATGAAGCTGCGCCTGGTCAACCTCTCCGGCTACGAGGATTCTTATCCTTCGGAGCTCTCGGGGGGAATGAAGAAGCGAGCCGGCATCGCTCGGGCGATGGCGCTGGATCCGCAGATCCTTTTTCTCGATGAGCTCTCGGCGGGACTGGACCCGGTGACCTCGGCAGGGCTGGATCAGCTGGTCAAAGACATCAATGCGGGTATGGGAACCACCATGGTCATCGTGAGCCACGAGCTGAGCTCCATCATGGCGATCGCGGACCGGATCATCATGCTGGACAAGAAGGCCCGGGGAATTATCGCGGAAGGAAATCCGCGGGAGATCAGCGCAAACACCACTGACCCCAGGGTCCTTCATTTCTTCAACCGGACTGCCTCAAGAGGTACGTAAGACATGGCCAAGAAGAAAACTTCAAAAATCTGGATCGGTTTGTTCGTGATTATCGGTTCCGTCATCGGCGTGGGCTCGATTGTGTGGCTTGGGGCCTCGAAATTTTTTGACGGCGGGAAGGCCTACGTTGCCTACTTCGACGAATCCGTCCAGGGACTGAACCCCGATTCCAGCGTGAAACTCAGGGGGGTCAACATCGGCAGAGTGGAGAGAATCGGCGTGGATCCGTCGAGTGCCATGGTAGAAGTCGTCATGAAGCTTAACGTCGACGAACGCCTCGACGAGAATCTCTGCGCCGAATTGAAATTGGCGGGATTGACTGGCATTGTGTTCATCGACTTGGATCGAAAACGGGACGGGGAAGTTCTGGATGCCCCCCCGCCCGGACACAATCCCCCCTATCCCCTGATTCCATCCAGGCCGTCGAGAGCCAAGCAACTCCTGAACAACCTCGAATCCGCAACGGCTCACTTTGACAAGACCTTCCGCCACACGGACCGGCTGTTGGCAGAGGGAAGCGTCGATCAGGTCCTGAGCGGCACGAAAGACACGATCGAGGAAGCCCGCGCGACCCTGAAAGGCATCAGGACCGAGATGGATGCCATGAAGTTGAGGGAAACATCGAGTCAGGCGCAGAGACTTCTGGAAGGACTAGAGATGGACTCCCGCAGGATCTCGGCTGATTTGAAAGTCACCACCGAAAACCTCCGACAGGCCTCGGAGAATCTCGAAGTGCTTGTTGGCCGGATACAGGCCGACCCGTCGGAAATCCTCTTCAGCAGCGCGCCTGCGCCCAGGTCACGCGGGGAGAACATGCCATGAGGAGCACATCCCCGAACCTGCGTTTCTTTGCCGATGCCTTCATGGGCCGACGCCTTGCCCTGGGCCTGTGGGCCATTTTCATCTTGATCATCGGATGCTCGTCCGGTGCAAAATCCTCTGTCGCCGTCCGTCACTATGCCCTCGAATATGCTGCCCCGGCCTTCAAGGAATCGGGCCCCGTGAGTGAATCCATCCGCGTCGAGACGCTCTCCGCTGTGCGAAACTTCAGCACGACGTCAATGGTCTACCGCTCCAGGCCCTACATGTACAACGATGATGCCTACAATCGCTGGAAGGTCAAGCCCTCTGTCATGATATCGGACATCCTTCTGCGTGACATGAAATCCGCGGGCCTGTTTAGCGGAGTGTTTTCTGACGGCGACAGGGAAAGCGGCGATTATGCCCTCGGCGGGGTGATCGAAGAATTGTACGAGCAGGAAGAAAAAGATGCCAGTCGGGCCGTCCTTGCCCTGAATATGATCCTGCTCAATACAAGCCGGCAGAATGCGGGCGGCCGCCTCGTCTTCCAGAAAAGCTATCGCGCAGTCGAAGTCCTGGAAAGAAACGATGCGGAATCCCTGGCCCGAGCCATGAGCAGGGCCATGGAGATTCTGTCAAAGCAGATCATCCTGGATGCCTATACGGCGATCAGGCGAAACGGAGACATCGGAAAGACGGCACCCTCCCCTCACGGTCTCTCGACGCGGTGAGCTCCGGAGAAGAGAAAAGGGGTTAGCCTGATTGAGGGCTAACCCCTTTTTCAGTTTCTGACGTGAGGCAAACGAGGGGATAGCTCTTCCTGGGCAGGTTTGCCAGGATAGCCATCAAATCAGTTCGAACTTCAACTCGCCTAGCTTTTCCAGGCTGCAGGCGAGTTTATCGCCGGGCTTCAGCCACACCTGCTTGTCTTTGGGTTTGCCCGCGATGACGCCTTCCGGGGTGCCCGTAAAAATGATATCCCCCGGTTTCATTGTGATAAAGCGCGAAATATAGCTGATCATCTTCCGGCTGTTGTAGATGAAATCACTGGTACTGGAAGATTGGCGCGTTTCGCCATTGACCCGGCATTCGAGCTTCAGATTGTCCGGATCGATCAAATCCGCGGTGACCAGATAGGGGCCCAGGGGAGCAAACTGGTCCGGCGTCTTGCCGATCATCCACTGGCCGCCCGTGTCATTTTGCAGATCCCGAGCCGTAAAATCATTTCCGGTACAATAGCCCGCCACATAGGAAAGCGCATCGGCCTCGCTGATGTTTTTGGCCTCTTTACCCATCACCATCACCAGTTCCACTTCGTAATCGAATTTGATTGCACCCGCCGGCAGCTTGATGGTGCCGTTGTGACAGTTCAGTGTGTTGTTGTACTTGTTAAAAAGCACGGGCTGTTTCGGAATCGGTGCGCCAACTTCCGCAGCGTGTTTTCGGTAGTTCAGGCCGACGCAGATGATTTTTTCCGGGCGGGTCACAACCGGTCCGTACTGGATGCTCTCCTCCTTGAGAAATGCCTTCACGGAGGCTTTGGACTTGAGTGCGGCCGCCACCAGGGCATTCAGGCTTGGGCCGTCTTCATTCTGAAGCAAATCATCCATTGTTGCCGGAGCGGGCATCCGAAGCAGCTTCGCCGCCGCCGGCACATCCAGGATGCCCTTCTCGGTTTTCACCCCGAGCCGGTATTCCTTCTTAACCCGCAGGGTCAGCAGCGTTAATCCCTTCGCCATACCCCGCGCATTCTTGCTCACATTTTTCGTTTCTGCGTGCGCTGAAGTCACGCCACCTGTGGCTGCGATGGCAGCAATTACGCCCGTTGTCTTGAGAAAATCCCTGCGCGTCTGATCCATGGCCTGCACTCCTTGTTCTTGATTTTTTCTTATGGAGATTCCATTTCGCAAAATCTGCCTCGGGGCCGTCTCTTCTCATATCAGAAACATATCGATAATGCGAATCATCTGCCTTGGTGAAGACTTGCGCTTCCTCCCGATCATTCCGCGCGGATCCCCTCTTGACGTCTTCGCGAGTAGAAGAAATAGATCGACAGGCCGATGACAAACCAGAGGATGAATCGCATCCATGTTCCCGCGGGAAGCCCGATCATCTGGAGAACGGCCGTCCCCGCACCGAGCAGGGGAATGGCCGGATAGAAGGGGGTTTTAAAGGGCCGGGGCAGATCGGGCTCTTTGCGTCGAAGGACAAACACTCCCAGACAAACGACGGTAAAGGCAAAGAGGGTCCCGATGGACACCAGCTCGCCGAGAACAGAGATCGGCAGCAACCCCGCAAGAATCATCGCGACGGCTCCCGTCATCACGGTGGAAACGTAGGGGGTGCGGAACTTCGGGTGAACCGAGGAAAACACCGCAGGCAGCAACCGATCACAGGACATGGAGAAAAAGATCCGCGACTGGGCGATGATCTGAACGAGGATGACGGAACTCAGGCCGGCAATGGCCCCGATCTTCACGATGGGCCTCAGCCAGTAAAGCGACGGCCCGGCTGCATTCAGGCCCACGGCAATCGGATCAGGAAAATTCAGCTGATCGTATTTGACAATCCCTGTCAGAATGAGAGCAACGAGGACATACAAAACCGTGCAGATACCAAGGGACAGCAGGATTCCCCTGGGCATGTCTTTCTGCGGGTTCTTCGCTTCCTGGGCCGCCGTCGAGACGGCGTCGAAACCAATATAGGCGAAAAAGACGACTCCCGCGCCACGTAAAATCCCGCTCCACCCGAACTCCCCGAAGGTACCGCTGTTCGGGGGGACGAAGGGAGTCCAGTTTTCCGGTCGCACATACTGGATCCCAAATCCCATGAACAGCAGAATGACCGTGACCTTGATCACAACGATGATGCGGTTTGCCGAGGACGATTCCCTGATCCCGAGCGCGACCAGGTATGTAAGGATGCCGATGACGAATACGGCCGGCAGATTGATGATGGCGCCCGTGGCCTGCCAACCTGCGGCGGCATCATGCACAAAGGGCGGGGTGGAGAATGCAGCAGGGATCACAATGCCGAAATCTTTCAGGAAGCTGGTCACATAACCCGACCAGCCTACAGCAACCGTGGCCATGGCGAAGAGATACTCGAGGACCAGATCCCAGCCGATGATCATGGCGATGATCTCTCCGAGGCTCGCGTACGAATAGGCGTAGGCACTCCCCGCTTCGGGGACCATCGATGCAAACTCCGCGTAGCAGAGCCCCGCGAAGATACAGGCAATTGCAGAGAGAGCAAAAGACAAGACGATGGCAGGGCCTGCATATTGTGCCGCTGCATGGCCCGTGATCACAAAGATCCCGGCGCCGATAATCGCGCCGATCCCCAGGAGGGTCAGGTCCACAGGCCCGAGCACCCGCTTCAGTCCCTGTCCTGCATCCAGGGGCTCTCCTGCACATCCCGTTATGGGCTTCTTGTAAAAAATGCTTCGCTTTTGCATCGGATACCCCTCAGCCGTTCTTCACTGTCCCATCCAATGCGTTACGTGTTGTACTTCCTTCGCACAGATTGATCGCTATCAGATAGACCTTGTTGAGATTTGTCAACCATCATTATTTCTTGACGGGTTTCAGAACCTCCCCTTCGAAGACGGTCATTGACGGATACGGGAAAATATGTGATGGAAAATCAGGGCAGATCCTGACGTGCGAGTTCTTCGCCCTGGAAGTGCCATGATGAGCATCGATCCGAAGCATCAGCTGTATCGCAACCGGCGACGAAGCTGCAGCCTGTTGCTGATGCTGACATTATTCTGCCTCCATTGCTCATCCGCGTCGAGCAATTCCCCCGTCAACAACGTTCAATATGTAGATGCCGTCGGAACGAATTTCCTGTTCAGGGGTGAGAGGCCTCTCACAGGCGATGGTACGACGTCTGCCGCATTTAATCTCGATGGCCTGAGGAATGCCATTTCCGACCAGGCCGCTCAGTCCGGAGTCGTTCTCCCGCCCTCCTATACCCTTGTGATCATCAGCCTTCTATGGATAGACGACATCCAGAACCCGACTCAGGCCGCCGCGGAAAGAGGGTTTTTGATTGCGGAATTTTCCTTTTTCCAGTCCAATCCCCAGTTGGGACTGGTACACTCGTGGACAACCAGGGGCACAAAGCTGAGCCCCCTCGACCCGGCCCTGTCATCCACTGATCGTGACTACCTGGCCATGAACCTCGACAGCTGGCTTATCGACCCTCTGGTCCTGAGGGTGAATACGCTGCGATCATGGCTTGAAAATCCTTCTCCGCTGGGGATCACGGGCCCCGCTGTGTTTTACGTGCACTGCTACGGAGGTTGCGACCGCACAGGGGAGCTCATCGGCTCCTATGCGATGCGTCACATGAACAAGAGTTGGGAAGAGATGAACCTTCTGAACAAGGAGCGCTGCCGGCCTGGAACGCCGTACAACCCGGATAACTGCAACGCCCTGCGATGGTACGGACTGTGGCTGAACCTGACCGTCAATCGCTCCGTGAACTGGGACAACCCGGCAAACTGCGGTGAATGACAAACAGGTTGTTATTGGATACGAACGGCGGGACCCGGAACGGCCTCGCTTTTATCGCGTTACTCGCGAAAGACCTCCATCACCGCTTCAGCCATGAGTTTGTAGCCCCCCATCGTCGGGTGCACCCCGTCGAACTGGACAAGCTCCTGGAAATCGACGGCGCCTGACTGCACCTGACGCCTCCAATGCTCGTGCACGCGGGCCACGGGCAGGCCAAACTTCGTAGCCATTTCTTCAAGCTTGCCATAGAAGGATCTCTCGACGAAGTCGTATGACGTGGGGTCGTCGAGCCAGACGGCCGTGACGAGGACAACCTCGGCCTTCGTGTTCTTCCGGATCCCGGCGATCATCTCCTGAATGTTGCGGCCGAAGAGCTCCGACGTAAAGCCGCAGAAGGCGTCGTTGAGGGCAAACTCCACGAGCACGCAGTCCGGATTGTAGAAATAGACATCGTAGTCGATCCGGTCGAGCCCTCCCGATGCCGTGTCGCCGGGAATGCCCTTGTTGACGATCTCGAACGATGCCTTCGGGTAAGTTTTCCGAAGCATTTCCTTCAGGAAATCGAGGTATCCCTTGCTGACCATCCAGCCATAGGTAAGGGAATCGCCGATGGCGACGATCTTCACATCTTCGCCCGACTTCAGCTTTGCAATCGTCTTCTCCGGCCGGATCATGCCTGCCTGCCTCCTTTGTCGAAATAGCGATGGCACGATACAGTATTTTTCTGCTGCTGTTAAGTGTTCTCTTTATCCTTTCCCGAATCCGGACGCCTGATGCCGGAATCCCTTCTTTCCCTGCCACCTCGCCACTCACACACTTCCGCACTCACGCACTTGTTCACTGCCGCTGCACGGCAATGCATGCTTATTGCATAATTGCAGTCTTCGGACGTGTTTGCGCGTCAATCCAGCGTGGAGGGACAGATTCGATGGGTACCGACAATCTCATTTTCCTGGAGGTACTGGAGTGGTTTGACGAGACGGGGCAGGAACTCGTTCACCGCATCCCGGAGAAAGGATCCGGCGAGATCAAATACGGCGCACAGCTCACCGTTCGGGAGAGCCAGTCGGCCGTCTTTTTCTATCAGGGCAAGGCCTACGATGCCTTCGGGCCGGGCCGCCACACGCTGACGACACTCAACATCCCTATCCTGACGAAGGTCCTCAGCCTTCCCTGGGGCATGACGAGCCCCCTGAGGGCGGAGGTGTACTTCGTCAACATGAAGATATTCCCCAACCTCAAATGGGGAACTCGCGATCCCGTGGCCTTCCGGGATTCCGAGCTGGGTCTAATCCGGCTGCGCGCACACGGCGTTTACAGCATCCGGGTGCTGCAACCGGCGCTGCTCATCAACCGCCTCGTTGGTACACAGGGCATGTATTCCACCCTGGAGATCGAAGACTACCTCAGCGAAGCGATCGTCTCCCGGTTCAACGACCTCATGGGAGAAAAGATCGATACGGTCTCCAAGCTGCCGGGCCGCTACGAGGACCTCTCTGACGGGCTCGTGAAGCGCCTCCAGGAGGACTTCAGCCAGTTCGGCCTAGGACTGACGTCTCTCTACATCAACTCGATCACACCGCCGGACGACGTGCAGAAGGCCATCGATGACAAGAGCCGCCTGGCCGTCTTCGATGACGTCAACAAGCTCCTGAAGGTGAAGGCCGCCATGGCCCTGGAGAAAATCGCCGAGACGAAAACCGAGGCCGGCGCAAGCATCGGCATGGGACTGGGTCTTATGATGCCTGCATTCTACGCCGAATACATGAGGCAGAGCGGCCAGCCCGACGCAATGAAGTGCCCCGACTGCCAGGGCCCCGTCGCGGCCGATGCGAAGTTCTGCCCCACCTGCGGGCATCAGCTCGTCGTCTTCAGCAGATGCCCCCGATGCGGCAAGAACCTGACGCCCCATGCGAAGTTCTGCTCCCGGTGCGGCAGCGCCGCAGATCAGACGCCCGCGCCGAAGAAGTGCAAACAGTGCAACACGGACAATCTGTCCGACTCGGTATACTGCAATCACTGTGGAAACAAGATCGGATAGCACCCGCTGGCTCATCGATTTCCCGTGTCCCCGCTGCGCCGGAGCGATCAGCCTTGAGGAGACGGAACGGATCTTCACCTGTGCATGGTGCCGTGTGAAGCTTTGCATGGGAAGTCACGGTCCCCTGGAATGCTGCATCCCCGCGCCCCCCGATCCGGATGATCCCGTCCTGTACGTGCCCTACTGGCGCATGAAAGGCATGCAGTTTACCTGCACCCAGGGGACGATCAAGGCGGGTGCTGTCGATATCAGCCATATTGCACTGACGGCAAATATTCTTCCGTGGTCTCTCGGAATCCGGCCCCAGCTCTCCAGGCTCCGCCTTCTCGCGCCAGGTATGAAGGGAACATTTTTTGCGCCTGCCCTCCCCTTCGAAGATGCCCTCGCAGGGTATGAGGCCTCCATGAAACTGCTCGGCGCCTCGCCCTGGGCGGACCCTGCGATCCACCGGTCTTATATCGGCGAACAGAAGAGTCTGCTGTACTATCCCCTCTTGCGCCAAAACGGCCAGATTGCAGATGCACTGCAGGACAGGCGCTTCGGCACTGTCTCTTCGTGGGAAGCCCTTTCGCTGCAGCAAATGCGCCCGGAGGTGCAGGTCCGCTTCTATGCGGCAACTTGCCCCGACTGCGGGGTGGATCTCGATGGTGAAAGAGACACCCTGATGCTGACCTGCCGGAATTGCGAACGTGCATGGAAACGGGAATCGGAGGGACTCGAGGAGATGCCGTTTTACGTCATTCCGGAGAAAAGGGGAAAAGATTCTTTCGCCCTGCCCTTCTGGCGTATCCGGATCGAGGTGGAAGGGTATACCCTCCAGTCATTCGCGGATTATGTTCGTTTCTGCAACCTGCCCCGCGCGATTACGACGACGATGGAGAATGAGCCTCTCCACTTCTGGGTACCCGCCTTCAAGGTGAGTGCGAGCCTCTTTCTCAGCCTGATCCGACGCATGACGCTCTACCAGTGGCAAGGGGATTTCGAAAGACGGCTGGGCGGCCTTAAGTCTCACCCGGTCACCATGCCGGCCGAAGAATGCGCGGAGATCCTCAGAACGGCCATGGCCGACCTCGTTGCCGACAAGAGGGACCTGCTGCCCAAATTGGGAGAAATAAGAATTGCCTTAAAAGAAGCCCTCCTGGTCTATCTTCCCTTCGAGGCTTGTGGCAGGGAACTCGTCCAGGCAAAGATTCCCCTGGGGATACAGCGAAATGCGCTACAATACGGACTGAATATCTAACGCGCCACCTTGCAGTCAGAATCGGGCATCAGGCATCAGGCTTCAGGAAAAAAATTATTCTCGGGCCTCGTTCCTCGGACCTGCATCCTCAAAAGAAATGCCCCCTCACCTCGACTCTCTCCTTGCGTTCATGGCCCTTCAATCCTGCACTCGGCAGCGATAGAAATATGAGGTGAGGGGGCACAGATCCAGACGTGCAGAATCAGGGCTGTGTCGAAAACCCTGAGAATGCGTCCGATTCAACGGGAAACAGCCCGTTGAAATTTCAAAGGCTGCTTCTGCCTTCCGGCAATCGACAAATACCTGTTTGGCGCTACTTCGTCAGGAAGAATTTGGAGCTCGCGCTTATTTCCTCCGGCTCCGCCTGGTCCCCTTCGCGATCGTCGTTGACCGCGTCCGCCAAATCATCTTGCTCGTTGTTGATCCGTTTGTATTCGTCAAGAAATCGCAGTCTTTTCTCCAGGTCCCCGATCGGGGCCTGGTGCTCGTGCTTCATATCCGGACTCCAGAAAACCGGCATTTCCGCATCTTCCGCAACAATGTGCTTCCCCATCCTCTTTGATGGGGGATTCTCTGATGGGTCGCTCTATTTAAGCCAAGCGGTTACTTCGTACCGCCGAAGTCCATATATCAAATCAAGGCAAAAGACAATATCAGATTAAATCTCGTCATTTATCAGGTAATACCTGATAATATTTTAAGCCATTGCAATGATAAGGGATTTAAAGACCAAGGGGTTGTTTCGAACTCTCAGAAAGAAGACATAAGGTAGGATCTCAGATTGGCCTTCTTATTTTTGATGCCCAGCTTGATCCGGATATTATCCCGGTGGAAGTCTACGGCGCGGGCCGACACGCCAAGAACCTCAGCGATTTCCTTGCTTGTTTTTCCTTCGCGGATCAGGCTGGCCACCTGGATCTCCTTGGGCGTGAGGTTGAGATGCCGGGTGCCTAAATTGCGAAGGAAAGGCGATAGGATGTCCTGAAGGTGGTCGTCAAGGATCTCTACGTAGGAGCCCTGCTCCTCGGAGAGCCCGCTTTTTCGAAGCTTTTCCACGTACGGGACAACAAGCTTCTTCACGTTGGAGAGGATCTTCTCCTCCAACTCGCTCTTGTCCTCCTCTCGGTGCTTGAGCAAGACTCGAAGGGCCGTGTTCACTTCCTCGAGGTTGCGCGATTTCAACTCCAGGTCTTCCTCGCGCCGCCTCAGGGCCTCTTCCATCCGCCGTCTCTCGGTGATGTCTCGAATCGATTCGATGGCCCCGATCACGTTCCCTGCGAAGTCTCGAAGAACGCTCGCCGTGCCATGGAGATATACATCGCCCCCCCTGAGGGCCGGCATGTAGGCCTCGCCCACAAGAAGCGTTTCGCGGCGCTCCGTCGACACGTAGGTACCCTCGTATCTGCGATCAGGCTTCAGGGCCAGATCAATAAGGATCGGCCTTCGGTCACCGTAAAAGGGTATGGCGTACTCGAAGTTGCCCCTGCCGATCATATCCGCAGCCGGGACTCCTGTCATTTCCTCAATGGCCCGGTTCCAGGCGATAACGACACCCTCGCGATCGATGACAAAAGTGGCATCGGGCAGGAAATTAATGACGTCGGCGAGGAAACGCTCTGATTCCTTACGCCGCTCCTCGGCCTGTTTGCGGACGGTGATGTCCATGAGGGAGGCCACACTTTTCTTCGTCCCCGGGATGAGAGACACGGTTGCCGAGACATTCCGGACGCGACCGTCATGGTACTTGACCCGGATTTCGTAGTTTCGCGGGGCTGCGCTCGGGTCAATGCGACGCTGAAGATGGTATGCCTTCATCTGCTCTACATCGTCCTCATGCATGAACTCCGTCCACTTCTTCTTCCCTTCCACCTCGCTTTTCGAATAGCCTGACTCCTTCTCAAACTGGTCATTCACCATGGAGATGGTCATGTCCTCCTCGACAATCATTGTGGCGGTGCCCGTCGTCTGGAAGATCGCCCGGTAATGCGCCTCCGAATCGATGACGGCCTGCTGCGCACGGAACTCCTCCGTAATGTCGTCGACCATCTCGATGGCCGCTGTCACGCGGCCTTCCCGGTCCAGCACAGGCGACGAGACGATCCGGTAATTCCGTACCCCTTCGCCCGCAGGTGTGTCGGTGACGGACTCGTGGACCAGACCGTCTTGCAGCGTCAGGACCGTCGGGCACCAGGGACAAATGTCCTCACGGGGTGGATCGTTGAAGACACGGTGACAGACCGGTTTTGCCGCCACGTCGATATCGGGATACCACAACCGCATCTGTTTGTTCAGGGCAAGGATCTCCATCCCCGGGCTGATGAGGGAGATCCCGATGCCGACGTTGTCGATGACGCTTCGGTATCTCTCCTCCGAGGCTGCAAGGGCCTCCTCGGCCCTCCGGCGGTCGACGATCTCCTCGGTAAGCTGCCGGTTCTTCATCTGGAGCTCGGCCGTGCGGATCTCCACCTCGTGCTCGAGCCGGTCGAGGGCGTGCTTCAGGTCGCCCTCGGTCCTCTTCGTTTCGGAGATGTCGCGAATCAAAGCCTGCTTGGAAAGGGTTCCATCGGGATTATGGATCGGTGTGTTGATGACGGAATACCAGCGTTTGTCCTTCGGGCTCTGAATTTCCCATCTTACGGTCTCCCCGCGGAAGACACGCTCGTTGATGCACCACGGGCAGACGTCGTCACGGTCATGAAGCACCTTGTAACAGTACTCTCCGGTTCCGTCGCAGCCGGTGCGCTCAATGAGCCGATCGTTCATGTATTCGATTTGATAATCCGGCGAACAGATATAGATGAAGCCTTCGAAAGAATTGATCAGGGCGCGAAGCCATGCATCAAGCTCGGCGGGGCTTGCACTCCTCCATCGGCGCCCCTGTCCGGCACTTTCGTCCTTTTTCTTCTTCCTCGTTTCCGTTTTCGCCACGATCCCCCCTAGTGCATTAGGCCTCGAGGTCTGCCCGGCTGGGCTATTGTCATGCTGTTCTGCCCTGCCGATGCAGCACTAAAATGCGTCAACTCCCACCGATCATCGTAGCGGCCATAGCGCAGGACGTACATTGCGCCATCGTCTGCGCGGATCTTGAAATAATCGTGGTCCTCGCCGTACCAGCGGTCGAGCACTTCCACCACCTCGCGTGTTTTCACGCCGATGTGAAACCGCACCGGCCGTTCATGAGCGCGGTAGCCGTCATAGCTTTCCACTCGGATCTTCATGTCAGAAAACCTCGGTTGTTTCGATCGTATCAGCATGCGGGAAAATGTCAAGCCGGCCGCACCGGCGGACAGGCAAGGACCGCCGTATGAAAAAGGGCCTCTCTTGCGGAGAGGCCCAAACAAAAGGGTAGAGGGAGGGGTTGGGACCTAATTGGTTTTCACATGCTGTCGATCGTGTTTCTGCTTGTAGATGCGATTGCTCGCCTTGTCGAGTTCCTTGTTCAGTTTCTGACGTTCCTGCGGGGTCAGATCCCCGTCGGACTTCATCCGCAACTCGTCCTGTTTGATCTTCGCTTCCCGGGCTTCGAGCTTCCCGGCCTCTTTCGGAGTCAACTCGCCGCTGCTGACCCCCTGCTGGATCCGCTGCTCCTGGTTCTGCATCCGCTGCTGGATGCCGGGGTCGCTGATGCTGCCGCCGGTACCGCCTTGGCCCACGTTGACCCGCTGGGCATCGTGCTTCTGCCGGTAGATGTCGCCGCTGGCCTTGTCGAGCTCCCGGTTGAGCCTTTGCCGCTCGGCGGGGGTCAGATTTCCGTTGGATTTCATCCGAAGCTCATCCTGCTTGATCCTTGACTCCTCCGCCTCGAGTCTGCCGGCTTCACGTGGGGTCAGCTGTCCGCTGTTGATCCCCTGGTCGATTCGCTGCTGTTGGTTCTGCATCCGCTGCTGGATACCGGGGTCGTTGGTAGCAGTATTCTGTGTCTGGCCATAAGCCACTTCCGCCGCAACGAGGAATGTAAGGCTTACAATGAATGCGAACTTCAATAAGGAATTCATACCCGCCTCCTCAAAAATGTGAGATTCGCTCTTGATGCCTAAAACGGCTTGCCTCCCGATCGGTTGACTGGGCAGGCATTATTTTTTCCCCTTGAAGTAATTTCGCCTTTCATCGGGTGTCATGGTGCGGAACTTCTGCCTTGCATCCTGGCGCTGCTCAGGCGTCATCTGCTGGTAACGCTCCCGGATCGCCTGTCGCTCGTCCTGGGGAAGCTCCCGGTACCACTTCGATCGCTCGCGAATCTGCTTCTGCTCGCTGGGCGGAAGTTTCCTGAATTCTTCGTAACGCTTGCGGATCGCATCCTTTCGCTCCGGCGGCAGCTCACGCCATTTCTGGTACCGCTGCGAGGCCTGTTCCCGCTCGGCGGGGGTCATCCGCTGCCAGCGCTCGGCACCGTTTCGCAGCCGTTCCTGTCGATCAGGGGTCATGGAGTTCCAGCGATCTTTGAAAGGCTGCAGGGTTTTCTGCTCTTGCGGGGTGAGCCGGTCCCAGGTTGTCCCACCGGTCTGAGCCCACGCGAAACCTGCAAGAAGCAGAATCAAGAGTGCCACGAGTGGTGTGATCCGCCTATTCATTTCCGGCATCCTTTTCGCTTGTTCTTTCCTCACCACGTAATCTTTGCTTCTTTTGAACCGGTTTTTCCTTCTTGTTTTTGTCCGTTTCCATCTGCTCGAACATCAGGGGGTCCATCACCTCTCCATTGGCTTCGAAGGTCCCCAGGTATTCCAGAAACTCCATGTCCGCTTCACGGCCATCTTTGCGGGGCGCCGCATCGACAGAAGCGAGGGGAATCATCACCACGATGATGAAGAGACTAACTACGGCTGCTGCTGTTGCCGGTACCCGCAAGCCACTCATAGAAATCCAGGTCCTCGTAAAGATCCATATTGTCGGCACTGTCCATATTCAGTACGATCTCCATGTCGTCGGCGCTCCTCACTGGAAAATCCTGCCTGGGGTAGTCATGCCATACCATCAATACAAGGACGGCCGCAGCCGCCGTCGCGACAGCCCCGATACGCGCCCAGCTCGGGATCCAGAAGAACCCCCGCTTGCGCTCCCCGGCGGCTTCGACGGCCCTGCGGCGCACTTCGCGAAGCCTAGAGGCCGTAGCGGCATCCAGTTGATCTTCGCTTGCCAGGAGACTCTGTCTTGCCTTTTCCAGAAAGCGTGCCTCTTTTTCGCTCCGCTTTTCGCTCACGGCTGAAACTCCTCCAGCTTGATCTGCAAGGTGTGGACGGCCCGGGAGTAATGCGTTTTGACGCTGCCTTCAGAGCAGCCCATGGCGGCCGCCGTCTGGGCCACATCAAAGCCTTCCCAGGCCCGAAAGACGAAGGCCTGCTGCTGCCGAAGCGGCAGCTCCCGGAGGGCCTTCTGCAAGGCCCCCGTGAATTCGCTCCTCATGACCCCCTCAGCCGGGTCCGGCGATTTCGTGTCTGCGACACGGGCCATCACATCGGCCTCGACGTCCTGATCGTCCGTCGAGGACCCGAACCAGCCCTTGAAGCGCCTCCTGACGGCCGTACGGCGATACCAGTCGGTGGTGCGGCTCTGAAGCACCTTGTAGAACAGGACACTCCACTCCGTCTCGGGCCGGCCTGCGTAGAGCCGCACGAAATGGAGCATGGCATCCTGCACGATATCGAGTGCATCGTCCGTGCTCCCCGTGGACAGCCGGGCCATGCCGAAAGCCCTCCTCTCCACCCGGGCAAGGAACCGGTTCAGCGCCTCACTGTTGTCCAGAGGGCTCTCCTTGTGCCCCCGCGGCGACAGGCAGCTGCGGGAACTCTTGATGGTTTAAACGCGGCAATCCGCGTTTCGTTGACACAAAATCTTCAATTTCTCAAGACCTTGGCGCCGCGTATCTTCCGCTCTTTGAGTTCCAGAAGCGCCTCATTGGCCTTTTCAAGCGGGTATTCCTGCACCTGTGGCAGCAGGGGGATCTCGGCTGCAATCCTGAGAAATTCCCCCACATCGGCCCTCGTGACGTTTGCCACGCTTTTGATTTCCTTCTCGAGCCAGAGGTGGTGCGGGTAGTCCAGATGCAAGAGACGGTCCCGGTCGGCATCTTCCTTGCGGATGGCATTGATCACGAGCCTTCCGCCGCTTTTCAGGTTTTTCAGTGCCTCCAGAACAGGCCCCCAAGCCGGGGTCGTGTCGATGATGGCATCACAGGGCGTGGGCGGCCTCTCTGTCACATCCCCTGCCCAGGCGGCACCCAGCTCAAGGGAAAAATCCCTTTCGGCAGCGCTTCGGGCAAACACGAATAGGCTCGACCGGGGGTATTGGTGACGTGCGGTCTTGAGGACGAGGTGGCCCGAGGCCCCAAATCCCGTGAGGCCCAGGGTCTGGCCGTCGCGAATACCCGCCATCCGAAGCGAGCGGTAACCGACGGCGCCGGCACACAGAAGCGGCGCCGCCTGGCTGTCGGAGAAAATTCCCGGGATGGGATGGGCAAAGGCCTCGGGGACAGTCATGAATTCCGCATAGCCTCCGTTTGCATCGCGTCCCGTGGCGTGAAAGTCCGGACAGAGGTTTTCATGGCCGCCAAGGCAGTGGATGCACTTTCCGCAGGCTGAAAAGATCCAGGCTACCCCCACGCGAGCCCCAACGGGGAAGCGCTTTGCCCCGGGACCATTTTCCACGATCTGGCCGACAACCTGGTGGCCTGGGATGACCGGAAGCCGGGGCGGGGGGGTTCGCCCCTCGATCTCGTCGAGCTCCGTGTGGCAAACCCCACAGGCCGCAACACGGATCAAGGTCTCTCCCTGCGCGGGGACGGGCTCGGGAAGCTCTGTAAGACGCAATGGTAAGCGATCCGTGGCGAGCTGGACGATTCGATCGAGAACCATGGCCTTCATGTAAACCCCTCAGAGGAATGCCATCTGCTGGAATCCGTTTTCTAGCCTCGGATTATAGCCCCGACACTTCCCGATTTCACGAAAAAAAGCCCCCTGAATGGGGGCATCCAATTTATTATTATCGGCCGGTGACGGCTCTTCCTTGAACCGGGCATGCATCTTGCTAACATCCTATCCTATAGCTTCTGATCTTGACCAGAATACGTAAGGCCTAAGGAGAGTCGCGATGCACAGTGGATGTCTCACGAAGGACGACGTAGAGAGATTCGAAGGTCAACTGGGAAAGCTCATCGTGGTGAAGAAAGCCCTAGAGCTCGCCCTCATCAATCCCGCCATCAAGGACGATCAGAAACAGGCATACAGCCGGGCGCTTCTGCAGTGCGAGCATACCCTGAGGGAATTCCGGGGCGCGCTCATCGCAATGAGAGTCGGCTTGGCGCGGTGGGCCAAAGGGCAGATCAAACAGGCGGCCTGATCCGGCACTCCATTTCAATCTCTTTCGCAAAAAGAAAAGGCAGAGCCTTGCACCCTGCCTTTC
>DATJPI010000242.1:0-12967 GCA_035506495.1 Syntrophales bacterium | reverse complement strand
GGAGAAATCCCGCCGTCCTTTTTTTAACCCTGACCCCCTATTTGGCGAAGCCAAGGATCTTCCGCGCCTCTGTCGGGTTGGCCACTTCACGACCGTAGGCCCGGCAGATGCGGATCACACGCTCGACCAGCTCGGCATTGGTTTTCGCAAGCACCCCCGGATCGACATAGATGTTGTCCTCCATGCCCACGCGGATATGCCCGCCCATGATCAGTCCCATCGCGGCCATGGGGAGAAAACCACGGCCGACACCGAAGATGGACCACGTGGCGTTCGAAGGCATGTGCTCGTAAAGGTGAAGAAAAGATTTTACCGTAGCTGGCGCGCCCCACGGCGTCCCCAGACAGAACTGGAAGTGCAAGGGGTCTTCGATTTTTCCCTCGTCGCGAAGACGCAGGGCCGTTACCATCATTCCCAGGTCGAAGATCTCGATCTCGGGCTTCACACCTGTCTCCTTCATCAATTTAGCCGCTTCGTCGAGAAAGGCGGGGTCGTTGATGAACGCCTTGCCTCCCAGGTTGATCGACCCGGCGTCGTAGGATGCGAGTTCCGGCTTCAGCAGAAGCGGTGCGAGCCGTTCCGCCGTCGGGAGATTCCGTCCGGGGATACCGCTCGTAGTCAGGCTGAGGATGAGATCGGTCTTCTCACGGATTCTGTCGACAACCCGACGAAAGAGATTGATGTCCTGGCTCCCAAGCCCCGTCTCAGGGTTGCGGACGTGAATGTGGACGATCGAAGCCCCTGCCTGCCAGGCCTCGATTGCCGACTGGGCGATCTCATCAGGGGTGATGGGGATATGGGGGGCGATGTCCCGCATCATGCGGCTTCCGGTGATGGCTGCGGTGATGATGACTTTTTCCATGCGCTATCCTCTCATCGAAATACGATGCTATTTGTCTGGATTAAGTGTGAACGGCATGGGACCGGGATTCTGGAATGCGAAGTTAGGCGTGTTTTTAGTAACCGCTCTTCGCGAAGCGCAACGTCCGCAGCGCAAATTGTCTGAGCCCGCAGGGCGAGTTTTTGCGATGCAGTGGAGCGAGCGCTAGACCGGTCGAAAACCGCCTATTCGCGGGAAGAATCCCGGGCGCTGGCCGGTATTGGCCTCATTGGATTCAACAAAAGGCCATCGTGTTTACAGAACCTTCTTCTCCGTTTCTGTAATCGCCTCGTCCAGGATCTGCACCATCCGGTCGATCTGGGCCTCCGTGATGACGTAGGGAGGCGCCAGCAGGCTGTGGTCGCCCTTGACGCCGTCGGCTCCGCCACCGCCGGGGTACGTAATGAGACCTTTCGAAAAAGCGCTGTTGCCGACCAGGACGTTGACGCGGAGTTTCGGGTCAAAGGGCTCCTTCGTCTTTTTGTCTTTGACAAACTCGATGCCGGCAAATAATCCCAGGCCCCGGACATCGCCCACGATGGGGCGTTTCAGGAGTCCCTTGAGTTTCTCCAGGAGGTAGGCGCCCTTCCTGGCCGATGCCGCCACCAGATCATGCTTCTTCAGATAATCCAGCACGGCCGTGCCGATCGAGCAAGAAAGCGGGTTCTGACTGTAGGTGTGCCCGTGGACGAAGGTGCCGTTTTTCTCCTTGATCGCCTTGTGGATCTCTTCCGCGGCCACGACGACATAGAGCGGGGTGTAACCGCTGGCAAGTCCCTTTGCGGCCACGATCATGTCGGGCACCACGCCCCAGTGATCGAGGGCCCAGTTCTTTCCCGTCCGGCCCACGCCCGACATGACCTCATCCGAGATGAGCAGCACGTCATACTTGTTGCAGATCTCGCGAATGCGCTGGAAATAACCATCCTTCGGGACCAGCGCCCCCGCCGTGGCACCCACGACAGGCTCCGCGATAAACGCTGAGACGGAATCGGGCCCTTCATAGAGGATCGTCTTCTCCAGATCATCGGCGCACTCGACACTGCACTTCTCGGGGACGAGATGGAAGGGGCAGCGATAGCAATAGCAGGGTGCAATGTGAGGCGTGTGCAGCATCAGCGGCTGGTAATATCGGCGCCGGCCCGTGTGTCCACTCAGAGCCAGGGCGCCGAGAGTGTTCCCGTGGTAGCTTGCCCAGCGGGAGATGACCTTGAACTTCAGCGGGCAGCCCCTGTCCACCTGGTACTGGCGGGCCATCTTCACGGCCGTCTCCACGGCCTCCGATCCGCCCGAGAGGAAATAGACACGCGAAAGAGCCGGTGGGGACATCTTGACGATCCGGTCGGCCAGCTCGATGGCAGCCTCGCTCGTAAACTGGGTGCCGTGAGTGAAGGCGATGCGATTGGCCTGCTTCAGCATGGCCTCCTCGATTTCCTTCACGCCGTGGCCGATATTCACCACCGCTGCGCCGCCGGAGCCGTCTATGTACTGCTTCCCCTCTTTGTCGTAAATATATACGCCCTCCCCACGATCAACGGTTGGGTAAAACTTCGTTGGTGTCCGATAAAAAACATGATCCTCGTTGACTTTCTGCGCCATCGCGTCCTCCTGTGACTATTGCCGTGAATAGGCGTGAATCCGCAAAGCGAAAAAATTTTAGCAGATCGCATGATTGAGTCAATCGAAAAGGACGCGACAGATGCAGGGGGGGTGAAATTCAGGGGATAGGGACCAGGGTGTAGGCAAAAGGACGCAAGATACAAAGGAACGGCGGGAGAACTCCCTCCGTTTTTTTCCCTTGAGGCTTGCGGCTTGTTGCTTGTGGCTTAATCGGTGAAGACCGCCGAGGCGTACGTGACGGCGCTCGAGGTCGCCGCTTCTCGGTAGGTCCGGTAATCGAGCAGAGTCCCCTTTTTCCTCGACATGAGTTCCGCCATCAGGATGAGCGCAGGTAAGCCGCAAACCTTATATTGGTCCTGTGTCTCGTCGGCGTTTTTGTAGATTGCCCGCCCGTCCCCGTCCAGCAGGGCATCCAGAATGATCCGGTCGTTGGCCTGTGCGCGGGCCAGCAAGGCGTCGGCCGGTATCCCGTCGCCGAACTTGAGCCCCACATGCGAGAAATCGACCCCCGCCACGAAAAGAACCTTTCCTCGCTTCTGTGTCAGTTTCCGCATCGACTCGATGAACTCCATGAAACGACTGTCCTCGAAGGGGGCTTGCCCTGCCAGGAGAAACTCGTGAATCCCGCCGCAAAGGACGGGAACGATCGAAGGAGACTTCAGGTAGTGGTGGAGGAACAGGGTCTGAAACTCGATGGAGTGCTCGATCTTGTGACCGAAGTCATTCGATGCAAATGTGCCGGGTGGCGCACTGCGCTGCAGAGCCTCGACAAAATCCCGATCCGTGCGGAACTCGCCGAAGGGGGTATGGTAATTCTTCGTGGAGGCGCAGAACAGGCCATCCTGGGAATGGTGGTTGATCCCCAGGATCACGACGAGGTCGTAGTGCCTTCCTTTCAGTCGACGGTAAGCGTTCACGTACGTATGACTTGCGACGCGGATGTCGATATGGGGCGCGATCAGCGCGCGTATCTCCGGTAGAGGGTGCTCCAGGGGAGGCAGTTCGCTTTCCGTTTCCTCGATGAACCGCGCCAGTTTTTCGGGGTCTTCATCATAGGATTTTCCGGCATGGACGCACAAACGCGATTCCCGGCGGGAAAAGACCGCAAGCTGTGAGTCCATCTCCCGCCGGAAGGATTCGCTGTTCAGCAGAAACGCCCTGTCAAGGCTCTCCAGGAAAGATTCGATGGCGGATAGATAGACGAGTCGTCCACCGCTTCGCTGCGTAAGCTCTTGTTGAATGTCCTGGAGTTCGTGGCGCCCGTCGAGCATCTGCAGCAGCGGTAGGGTGGCAGCTTCGACGGCGATGTGCTGATCGCTCAGATCGTAGGGGTCCTGGAAAACGATCATCCGGCGGCCCTCGTTAAGGGTCATGACCAGCTGGATGTCCGTTCTGAGGGCGGGTTTTTTGGCCATGGCAACTCCGGCAGCCAAGGCTATCTCATCGCCCCGGCGAATGCAAGGGGGTTTGACGGGTGCGGAGACCTCGCGTTTTCACGGCCGGGATTCTATGCTATAAGAACACGAACGGCATGATGCATTCCGCCGCGCGTTTCAACCTGTCGGAGGTTGCCGGCGGGTCTTTTTCCGGATCGGGCGAAACCAGAACGAGAGTACAATGAGCGCGAAGTAGGCCGACGTGGCATACATGATCTTTTCCAGGGTCACGGAGTCCACGTAGATCAGTCGCTCGATTGTCTCGATGATGAACTTTCCCGAGTAGACCTCCGCCGCGCGCCCTTCCGATTTGAGCCATGCCTCCAAGTAGGTGAGAGGGCAGATGGCATGATTGACCTGCATCAGGACCATCCAGATCACGGCGGCCAGATGGATAAGCCGCCACCGGGCGTTGTTAAGCCACAGGGCGAAGGGAAACCCCAGGATCACGAAGGCGATCCAGAGAACATGGATCACGATCACAATGTCGGCTGCGATCCGGTAGATCATGGACAAACCGGCGGGAAACCGTTTTGCCCTGCAAATCCGTTTCCCTTGTTTTAGTGGTTTAATAAGGATACCACAGGGGAGGGACGACATGAAAGCCCTTGCCGCTTTTTCCACCTGCGTGACCGTTGCGCTTCTGGCATCCGTGATCGTCATGCCGGGTATCGCCGGCGGCTGGTTTTTCGGAAAACAGCTCACAGCTAAGGATTACGATTCGCTAAGAGAGGCCATGGTCAACGACCAGATCGTGGCCCGCGGGATCCACAACAAAGGCGTTCTCCAGGCGATGCGGCAAATCCCCCGTCATCTTTTCGTGCCGGAGGATCGCAGGGCCTCAGCCTACGAGGACAGGCCTTTGCCGATCGGTTACGACCAGACGATCTCCCAGCCCTACATCGTGGCTTACATGACGGAGCTCCTGCAACCGGAGGGTTCGGGGACGGTCCTCGAGGTAGGCACCGGTTCCGGTTATCAGGCGGCTGTTCTCTCGCGCCTCTACCGAAAGGTATATACGATAGAAATCATCGCCGGGCTGGCTGAATCGGCCAAGGTTCGTCTCCGGGACCTCGGTTTCAGCAACGTGGAAGTCCGGACGGGGGATGGCTATGCCGGGTGGCCTGACAAGGCGCCTTTCGATGCCATCATGGTGACGGCGGCAGCCGGGCACATTCCGCAGCCCCTCGTTTCCCAGTTGAAGGCAAAAGGGCGGATGGTAATCCCCGTGGGCAGCCCCTCCATGATCCAGCATATCATCCTGGTCGAGAAGGACGAGAAGGGAAACACCACGACGAAAAGCCTGTTACCCGTCCGGTTTGTCCCACTGACGGGTGGACGGCAATAATATCTGCCAACCCACCGCATTCCCGATGGACGGCCCATTTTTCTCGGGACCCAATCGACTTTTTCGCCTGTTTCCTGCGGCCGTGGCGTGTCGGTATCTGCGAAAGTCGGCAGCCACCGCGCAGGCCGAAAATACAGGGCGAGAAAAAGACCTTGAAGGCCATCGGCACGGCACAAATGTTGCTTTGATGTCAACGGGTTGCCCTTATGAACGCTAAAAGATCACCCCTGGATGACCGGGCGGCGTACTTCCTGTCGCGTATCGAGGCGTCAAGGAATCTCCCGTCGCTCCCGCAGGTACTCCTCAAGCTCATTGAAGCCTGCAGGAACGAGCAGACGAGCATCCAGGAGATTGCTCAGATCATCAGCGGCGATTCCGCCCTTTCCGCAAGGATCCTGGGGATTGTCAACTCTCCCTTCTACCGGCGCGCGGAGAAGATCATCCGGATGGAGGATGCCCTGTTTCAACTGGGCCGCGACTCCGTCCGCAACATCGCCGTGAGCGCTTCCGTCCACCAGGTATTCTCGAAGGTCAACGACAGGTCCCTTTTCAGCATGAAGCTCTACTGGCGGCACTCCCTACTTTGTGCCGTACTGGCCCGGCGACTTGCCGACAAGGCATCCTACAAGGCTGCAGAGCTCTCTTTCCTCTCCGGACTCCTGCACGATGTAGGTAGAATGGTTCTCTGGGTCAACTTTCCCGAAGAATACGGGAAGGTGCTCAAGGGCGCCGGCGGTCAGTCGGAACTTCTCCTGGAGGGGGAGCTCAAGATGGGAATCTCCCACACCGAGGTCGGCTCCTGGCTGCTCAAGCGCTGGGGTCTGGATGCCTTCACGGTCGATGCCGTACGGTATCACCACGAGCCTCTGGAGCGGATCCACAATGCCTTTCCGCTCGTCAAGATCGTATACGCGGCAAACCTGCTCTCTTCCGAGAGCCCCGAGACGGATTTCTCGCGGCACAAGGTCATCCGGGAGCTTTTCGGAATCAGTTTCTCCGATATCACGGACATGTTCTCGGCGGCCAAGGAGGAGCTCCGCGAACTGGCCGAATCGCTGGATATCCAGATCGACCCGATCGACTCTCTCCTGCAGCAGCCCCACGACCGCAAGGACGAGGAGAAGCAGGAAGCCCTGAGCGGTGAAATCCGCGATGTGGCGCTCCTGCAGGTCGCCATGCAGAGTCTGCTGGAGGCACCCGACCGGGACGCCATCCAGAAGGCCGCCAGGCACGGTGTCGAGCTTCTCTTCGGCACGTCGGCCGTCCTTTTGTTCATCCACGATCGCGATCGCGACCTGCTGATCCTGCAGGATGCCTCCGGGACGAGGCTTCCCTCGGGACAGGAACTGACCATACCCATGGGTCGAAACGAATCCCTTCCCGTGAAGGCTCTGACGCAAAAGGAAATTCTGGGAACCCTGGAGAAGCGGGGTCAAGAAACCCTGACCATCATGGACGAGATGCTCGTCCACATCCTGGAGAGCGAAGAGCTGCTGTGCCTTCCCCTGGCGAGCCAGAAGGAGATCGTGGGCGTATTCGTGATCGGCGTGGATCGCCCTTCGGCGGCTTCACTTGTAAGCAAGTCGCGCCTTCTGACGCTGTATGCCGACCAGGTCGCCATGGCGCTGCAGCTCGATCAGATGCGAAAGGCCCAGACCCGGCTCTACCAGGCAGGGCGATTGGCTGCGTCTTCGGCGCTTGCCCGCAAGGTCGCACACGAAGTCAACAACCCGCTGAGCATCATCAAGAATTATCTCAAAATCCTCGGCATGAAGCTCGGTGCCGACAACCTGGCACAGGACGAGCTGCGGATCGTCAACGAGGAAATCGACCGCGTGGCCCTGATCATTCGGCAGCTCACAGACATCTCGTCCGAAAAAGACCGCGTGCGACAGACGGTGGATGTGAACAGCCTCCTGCGGGATCTCTCGATGATCATCGAGAAGTCCTTCTCGGGGGCAAATCCCATCCGTTTTCATCTCGACTTCGATCCGGCTCTGCCCGGGCTCCTGACGGACCGGAACGGACTCAAGCAGGTCTTGATCAACCTCCTCAAGAATGCTATTGAGGCCATGAAGCAGGGCGGTAATGTTTTTGTAAAAACGAAGCACCTCGTGTCGAAGGACCTGACCGATCTGGCCGGAAAACAGCGGGGCAAGGCGGAGCAGCACATCGAGATTTCCTTGCGCGACGACGGCCCGGGCATCAGCGAGACGGTCAGGCAAAGCCTTTTCGAACCCTATGTGACGACGAAAGGGGAGGGTCACTCAGGCCTCGGCCTCTCCGTCGTCTACAGCATCGTCAAAGACCTCGGCGGGACGATCCAGTGCGAAAGCGAGGAAGGAAAGGGGACGACCTTCATCCTTCGCTTCCCCCTGAACGGGTCCGCGAGAAATGCTTGAGCCGGAGCGTGCCATGACTGCCCCCCCCAGAATCCTGATCGTCGACGATGAAATCCGGATGTGCGAGAGCATCAAGATTCTCCTCGGAGGGCGAAACTACGAGATCCAGACCTTTACCTCGCCCAGGGAAGCCACAACCTGGCTGGAGCAGAACACCTGTGATCTCATCCTGCTCGATCTCATGATGCCGGAGATGAACGGGTTTGAGCTGCTGGATCACATCAAGACCCGATACCCGGACGTGACGGCCATCATGATGACGGGCCACGCCTCCATTGAATCGGCCATCGAGGCCCTGAAGAGAGGGGCCCACGACTACCTCGGCAAACCGTTCGATCACGACGAGCTCGTCAAACGTGTGGAAAACGCCCTTGATCAGAGGCGTCTGAGAGCGGAGAGGGACATCTTCCGGAAGAAGTTCGAGACCTCCGAGGAACGGTATCGATATCTCGTGGAACACTCCCCGGACATTATCTTTATCCTCGGTGCAAAGGGAGAGTTCCTCTTCGTGAACGACACGGTGGAGAGTCTTCTGGGATTCGAGACTGCATCCCTGCTGGGAAAGGACTTCTCCATGATTGTTCAAGAGGACGATTTGGATAAGGTCCGCGCGTATTTCCAGGCCGTCCGCGCCAGCATTCCCGTTTCCGAGTACATGGAGGTAAGGCTTCGCTGCCGAACCCCGCAGGCAGACAATGTCGGCAATGCCGTCGTGGAGATGCGGGCATCCGCTATGGAGGAGAGCTCCGCTGAGAGCGGCGAGAAGATTCACGGCATCTACGGAATTGCCCGGGACATCACGGAACGCAAGCGAGCCGAGGAGACAAAAATCTCCCTCGAAGCGCAATTGCGCCAGGCCCAGAAAATGGAGGCCATCGGTACTCTTGCCGGCGGCATTGCCCATGATTTCAACAACCTTCTCATGGCCATCCAGGGCAATGCCTCTCTCATGCTCTTTGACCTCGATCACACCCATGAGCATCACGACCGGCTCCGCAACATCGAGAAGCTTGTGGACAGTGGCTCCCGCCTCACGGCGCAGCTTTTGGGGTATGCCCGCAAGGGGCGCTACGAGGTCAGGCCCCTGGACCTCAACGCGCTCGTCAAGGACGCCTGCGAGACGTTCAGCCGGGCGAAGAAAGAGGTCCGGATCAACCAGCGGTTCGAGAAACACCTGGCCACCATCGAAGCCGATGCCGGGCAGATTGAACAGGTGCTCATGAACCTCCTCGTAAATGCCGCCGATGCCATGAAGGGGGGCGGGACGATCACCATTCGGACCTCGAACACGACGCACGAGGAGATGAGGGGAAAACTCTACAACCCGAGGCCCGGGAAGTACGTGCTTCTCACCGTGAGCGACACGGGCATAGGGATGGATGAAAAAACGAAGGAGAGAATCTTCGAGCCCTTTTTTACGACCAAGGAAATGGGCCGCGGCACGGGCCTCGGGCTGGCTTCGACGTACGGTATCATCAAGGGACACGGGGGGTTTATCGATGTGGAATCCCAGCCCGGAACGGGGGCCACCTTCTACATCTACCTTCCGGCCTCAACGAAAAAAGTTTCGAAAGCCCATAGGAGCCCCGACACGATCCATCGTGGGAAGGAAACGGTGCTGCTCATCGATGACGAGGACATGGTTCTCGAGATCGGCAGAGCCCTTCTGGAGACCATGGGCTACCAGGTCATCACGGCCAAGGACGGGGAAGAAGCCCTCTCCCTCTACAAACGAAAAGGCTCCGGCATCGATCTTGTCCTGCTGGACGTTGTCATGCCCGGCCTGAGCGGCGGCGAGGTCTTTGATCGCCTCAAAACCATAAATCCGGATCTGAAGTGCCTGCTGCTCTCCGGGTACAGCATCGACGGTGAGGCCACGGAGATCCTGCAGCGCGGCTGCAACGGATTCATCCAGAAGCCCTTCAGGTTGCGGGACCTCTCAAAAAGCATCCGTGAAATTCTGCAGCAGTAGGGATGTCGAAGGCATCACGAGGAACTCGGGTAAACGCAATGGTGTCTATTTCGTTCTTTTCGTTGATTTCGTTTGTTTTCGTTCATCCAGATCCCCCACGTTTTGGGTATTGGAAACTGGGTATTGGGTATTAGGTTTCCGGAAGCCGGGAGCCCGACGCCGGAAGCCCTCTTTTCTGCCACTTCCGCACTCACGCACTTCCGCACTTCCTCCACCATTTTTTTGCCCTCTGCCACTTAGTACCCGTCACCTGACACCTTTTCTTTTCTCCCGAAATGTAATATGCAATCTGAAGCCATGCCCTGCGTACTCGCCGGGTCATAGGAAGTGTTTCATGACCGATGATGGGATGAAGCGGAGAATTGAGAAAGTGGCCGCCCTGATCTCCGGGGCAAAGCGGATAGTAGTCTTTACCGGAGCCGGGGTCAGCACGGAATCGGGCATCCCCGATTTTCGCAGCCCCGGCGGAATTTGGTCCCGGTTCGATCCGGAGGAATTCACCATCTACCGTTTTCTCGCGAGCGCCGAGACACGTCGGAAACAGTGGAGGATTCTCATTGAGAGCGGTCTGATCGCCAACGCTCCTCCCAACCCGGCACACCTGGCCGTGGCCAAGCTGGAGAAGCTCGGGAAGCTCGACTGTGTCATCACGCAGAATATCGACAACCTGCACCAGAAAGCGGGCAATTCCCCGGACAAGGTCTTTGAGCTTCACGGGACGATGAACTTCGCCAAGTGCCTGGCCTGTTCGCAGCGCTATCCCATGGCGGACCTGCTGGGACGTCTCGCCGAAGATGACGAGTCGCCCCTGTGCCCCGAGTGTGACGGCATCCTCAAGCCCGACGTGATCTTTTTCGGAGAATCCCTTCCCCCCGCGGCGTTGCAGCAGTCCATCGACCATTCCAGGAAGTGCGATCTGCTCATTGTCATCGGCTCGTCGCTGGTCGTCTACCCGGCAGCCTACATGCCCGTCTATGCAAAGGAGGCGGGGGCGGCCGTCGCTATCATCAATCTCACCGTGACGGACTTTGATCATAAGGCTGATGTGGTCATTTACGGAAAGGCCGGAGAAATCATGCCGCTGATCCTGCAGGCGGTGGGTCGCAACCTGGGGGCCGCCGGCGCAATGACGGATCGATAAGGACTGGAGCGTGTGCCTCTTCTTCTGTGCATTCGAAATCCATCCGGTCTACCGGATCATCATCGCGACCAACCGTGACGAGTTCTACGACCGACCCTCACGGCCGGCCTCCTTCTGGCCCGAAGCGCCAGGGCTGCTGGCGGGGAGGGACCTCCAGGGCGGCGGCACATGGCTGGGGATCACGCGTTCGGGGCGGTTTGCGGCTACGACGAACTATCGCGATCCCCGGTCCCACAGAAACGAGGCGCCCTCGCGCGGTCTTTTGCTGACGGACTACCTGCTCGGCTCGGACGCTCCTGTCGATTACCTCGAGAAGGTGAGACGGAAAGGATTGCAGTACAATGGCTTTAACCTCTTCGTCGGTTCGACGCGGGAGCTTTACTACTACTCCAATCGCAACGGGGAAGTCGTATCGCTGACGCCGGGTTTGTACGGCTTGAGCAATCACCTTCTCGACACACCCTGGCCGAAGGTGGCCAGAGGAAAAAAGGCCTTCGGGGACATCGTGTCCCGGCAGGTTGCGCCGGAGCCGGAGGCCCTTTTCAATGTGCTGTCCGACCGCGCCATCATGGAGGACAGCCTGTTGCCCGACACCGGTATTGGGCTCGACTGGGAACGAATTCTTTCGGCACGCTTCATCACGAGCCCCGTGTATGGAACCCGGTCATCGGTACTGCTCTTCGTCGACCGTCAGGACCGGGTTGTTTTCCTGGAACGTAATTTCGATTCCAACCCGGATGCCATCGAAACCACACGCTTCGAATTTTCCGTCACCCGGGACGAGGCAGGCTGAGGCAAAAGAGGTGGAGGGCATTGTCCAGATCGCCGGTATCCGAAGCCTGCAGGAGGCGGAGATGCTTCTGGAGGCCGGCGCGGATTGGCTTGGTTTTCCCTTGAGGCTGGATGTCCATCGTGAAGACCTGACAGCGGAAGCGGTGGCGGCAATCGTTTCATCCCTCGGGATCAGGGATCGAACGGTCCTCATCACCTACCTCGAGGACGCCTCCGAAATCGCAGGGCTTGCCGCATACGTAGGCTGCAGCCGCGTTCAGCTTCACGGCGATATCGCAAGCGGCGAAGCGCAAAGGCTGAAGAACACCGCTCCGGGGCTCTTCCTGATAAAAGCGCTCGTCGTGAGGCCGGGGAATCTGGACGACCTTACGGACACAGCCCGGGAATTCGGGCCCCATGTCGATGCCTTCATCACGGACACCTGGGACCCGCAGACAGGCGCTCGTGGAGCAACCGGCAAAACCCATGACTGGAATGCAAGCCGGCAGATCGTACTGGCCACTCCGAAGCCGGTGATCCTGGCTGGGGGTCTGACCCCGGAAAACTTGCGCCAGGCAATTATCCAGGTCGGCCCGGCCGGTGTCGATGCCCATACAGGCGTTGAGGCGCCCAACGGGATGAAAGACCCCGCCCTGGTGAGGGCATTTATCAAGGAGGCCCGGAGGGCTTTCGCAGTGCTGAGAAGGGAAGATATCCAATCGTGAGCGGGAAGGAATCACAGGCGGGCCGTGCATACAGGGAACTGCCTCGGGTGGGCGTGGGCGCTGTTGTTATCCGGGATGGGAAGATTCTCCTGGTGAAACGGGGAAGCTCTCCGGGAAAAGGACTCTGGGCTCCTCCGGGAGGCCTGGTGGAGCTTGGGGAGACGGTCCGTAAAGCAGCCGAGCGGGAGATCCTGGAGGAGACCGGGGTCACCATTCGGGCGAAGGAGGCTTTCTACATCTTTGACTTCATTGACCGGGACAAAGACGGAAAGATCAAATACCACTACGTCATTATCGATTTTCTGGCGGATTACATCAGCGGCGAGCCTCGGGCCTCCGACGATGCAAGCGAGGTGCGCTGGGTGTCGCCGGAAGAAGTGCCCGGCCTGGCCATCACACCGACGACGAGGAAACTGCTCGGGCAGTTGGGATTCATCAAGTGAAAAGCCGCAAGCCACAAGCCGCAAGCAACAAGGCTTCGGAGCGATGCGAAAGAAAAATTTTTCTATCTCTTGCCTTGGGGCTTGTGCCTTGAGGCTTGAGGCTCAACAAGGGAGGTAAAGAGATGAAAGTTGTCTGGAGCGAGAAGTTCATCGATTCCTATACCATGGATCCGGCGGCGGCATCGGGGCGCATGGAGGCGATACTGGACGTCATCAAGGATAGCGTCAG
>DATJPI010000241.1:0-2071 GCA_035506495.1 Syntrophales bacterium | reverse complement strand
ACCTTGTTCAGGATCTCGCGGGCTTCGGTGCTCAGCTCAAAACGGTCGAACTCGAAATAGATCTTGGAGAGATCCTTGAGGCGAGCCGCTTCGGCGGCCGCTTTATCCCGCTCGGCCTGCTCTCGTGCTTCCTGATCACGGATGGCCTGCTCGCGCAGGGCCCGATCCCGGGCTTCCTTTTCTGCCTTTTGCTTGGCCAGTTCCTCTTCCGAGGGTCCCGTGGCCTGTGTTGCGGGTTTCGTCATTTCCTCCGTCGTGGCCTTCTTCGGGGTGCTGCATCCGCTGATTATCGTGAACGCCAGGATCCATGCCATCAGGATCGCCAGTAGGACTCCGCAACGTTTCATTCCCTTCCTCCTTGAACCCCTCGGGCCGGGTTAGGCAAGTGCCCGTAAGGATCATGCTTTTGACGAGACTGTCTTAAATCATACCTGCCGCGCCGTCAATATAAATTTAAGTGGGGCGACCATGTGGGGGAAACATAGTTGTCGAGCCCCTCGTGAATCACGCGAACGTTGGTCCCGTTGGAGTTCATGACACAGACCCTGGACTTACCTCCCAGCCGCGATACGAAGGCGATGTAGCGGCCGTCGGGGGACCAGGCGGGGTTCTCGTTTCGGCCGCTGGTCGTGAGCTGCACGGGCATGCCTCCCTCGGTCTCCATCGTCAAGATTTGGAAGGCACCGCCGGTCATGCCCTCGTAAGCGATGCGGTTCGCACGGGGATGCCAGGCAGGTGTTGTGTTATAGCCCCCCTCGAATGTAAGCCTGCGCACATTGGCGCCGCTCGAATCCATGAGGTAGATCTGGGGCGTGCCCCCGCGGTCGGAGACAAAGGCGATCTGGTTCCCATCGGGGGACCAGGTGGGCGAGACATCGATGGACGGGTCATTAGTGAGCTTCGTCATCTTGCCGTCGGCAACGCTGAGGATGTAGATGTCTTCACTGCCGTCCTTGCTCGAGGTCACGAGCATCCGTTTCGAGTCGGCCGACCAGGAGGCGGGAAGGTTGAGACGCCCTGTGGTAAGAATTCTGCGCACCGTATGCCGACTCAGTTCCATGATGAACAGATCGGGGGCGCCGTCCTTGTAGGAAAGAAACGAGATCTGTTTGCCGTCGGGCGACCATTTCGGCGAGAGCGTGATGGATCGGAAGTTGGTCAGCTTGACCGGCTCCGTGCCATCGTAATTGACGTAGTAGATCTCCGAGGATCCGGCCTTCTTGCCGGCGAAAGCGATCTTGGTGTCAAAAAGACCCTTTTCGCCCGTCAGCGCAATGAGAATCTCCTGGGCGAACCGGACGACCATCTCCTTTCGCTCCTCGAGTTTCCCGGTGTAGCGCTTGCCCACAATGAGTTTTCCCTGGATGACGTCGAAGAGACGGCACTCCAGGGTGAGATCACGGCCACTGACGGTGAACCCTCCCGTGACGAGCGACTCGGCTCCGATACCCGTCCACGCGGGAAACTGGATGTTCTCCGTAGCAATGCCGAGCTTGGCCTGGTCGACGAGAAAGGCCTTTCGGTCCAGGATGTTGAAGAACCCCGTGACCTCCAGTGTTTTCCCCAGGGTATCGGCAAACCAGGGTGACAGGCTCTCCTGGGCACTCGCACCGTTCATGTTTTTGAATGTCGTGATGGCGATGGGAAACTTCTGCGCCGAGGGTGAATCGATGTTGATGTAAACCTTGGCGTGACCGGGCGGCGCAGTCGCCAGCAACAAGACGAAAAGAAGCGCAAGAAAATATGGCATGCTTTTTCGTGATCTCTCGGTCATCCTGAGCACCTCCCGATTTCGCCTTCAACAATCCTTCATCGATGAAATCCCCCTTTTCCCTCTCTTCAAAGAGGGCTGTAAGGGGGATTTTCTGTCTGCTGTCTGCTGTCTGCTGTCTGCTGTCTGCTGTCTGCTCTTCCCTATACCCTTTACCCAGGACCCTATCTTTTATAGTCGGCAGAGTGGAACCGTATCCCCAACTCCACACTCGAGTTCTGAATCCAAGCCGGCAGCGGCGGGAACGGATCCGATTTCCGGATGGCCCGATAAGCTGACTGGTCGAAATAGCTGTTCCCC
>DATJPI010000240.1:0-4390 GCA_035506495.1 Syntrophales bacterium | reverse complement strand
GCATGTTATCGGACTCTTTCTCGGGGCCTACCATCGTTCCGATGACCGACTCAGCCGGAGTGGCGCTTTCGGTGAGACTTGAGTTTCTTCACCAATGCTGGAATTGGGCGCCCGGGCCGGCCCAACGCTTCCAGAAACCGATTGCGGTCGGGGTCCGATATAGTGATGTTGCGATGGCTCTCCACCACCTCAGATGCCCGCTCGGAAAGGGTGGAAAGCATAAAGTCCGTCCAATTCAGACCCAGAAGTGCCGCTGCCTCCTCGATCCGCCTTTTTAGCGCCAGCTTCATGCGGAACGCCAGTCGCGGATTTGCCGTCGAGGTGTCCATGCCACCCTCCTTTCCATAAAGAAATTGTTTGCCGTCACCGTAGAAGCGATGGACGAAGAGGCGAAAGCATTCTACCAGGAGCGATTCGGCTTTACAGAACTGCTGGATGATCCCCACCACCTCTTTGCCACGGTGGCCGATCTGCGGGCCTCCGGGATCAGAGTTGGCTGAAATCAGCCGCCTGAAGAAACAAACGAAAAGGAATCGAAAGCTACTTCTTCTTGGCAGGGCTACTCTTTTGTCCTTGTTTGTCAGGCCGTTAAGAGAGGGGTGAATGTCAGTATTTGACATTTTCCGTTTTTGACATTACGCTAAGGTCATCCTGTTGCTTTCTATTCCCGATGGAGGATGCCATGCTGATCACCATTGACAAACGGGGCAGCATCAACTTGCCGCTGGCCATCCGGAAGGCGCTATCCTTGGGGCAAGGCTCATGCCTGGATCTCAGCGTCGAGGAAGGCGGGAAGATCACCCTGCACCCCGTTGCCATCTACCGAACCGTAAGGCTGGGTGAGCGGGGCCTTGCCAAACTGAAAGAAGCCCGGGAGAGCGGAAGAGGTGAATTGCCTCAATGGGTGCGCAAGGACATGCAGGATGCCAGAACTGATTCCGACGAATAAGTTTCTGCAGGACATGGCAAGGTTCCGACGGCAGGCCGACCTGCGCAAGAAGATCGCAAAAGCGCTGAGCCATTTGGAATCCAATCCCCTTCACCCCGGCCTGCACCTCGAACGCATCATCAACGATGTCAGCGCTTGGTCCATAAGGGTCGATCAACACTACCGCGTCTCCCTGGACCCGGAGGAGTACCTGCCTTCAGGCAATCCGGACTGGTCAAAACCCGTCTTGCTGCTACGCATTCTGGATCACGACGACCTCTACAAACACCCGCGCTGAACAGGAAGGGTAAGGGACGGGGTCAAGGGTAAGGGACGGGGTCAGGTCTTGACATTGGACATCGCGCGGTTCTATGTGTGAGAGGCACGCTGGTAAGGAAATAAGAATCCATAACTTTCTTTCTTACCAGCGTGCCGTCATTCCCACGATCTGCTTTGCTTCGCCGAGGCCATCCGACGATGGATGCAGGCCCGACAAGAATCCTCCCACTCATGAGCCCGACCTTTCGAGTTCAGGGTCATTCTGCTCGCGGAACATCCTTTACTGGGCCGATGCCGGTGCTGCTTCCGCCTCTTCGATCCACCTGTCGGATTCCTCCTTTGAGTGCCCTAGCCTGGATTTCCACGGAACACAATTTGGCTAACAGATGACGGCGAAGGGGAAAGTTCAGGCGGTCAGATGGAGAGAGTAGTTGTTCCACCAGGGTACGGAGACGGGCTTGTTGATCAGATCTGAGGCGAGGATGATCGGAAGGTGCGCTCTTCGGTGAAATTGTACAAGGACTTTTCCCTCAGTGATCGAGATCGTGGCTGGGGAGTCCACGATATCTCTGAACAGCTGACGAGCCTGGGCGTCTCGATAACCCCGCATGCGTCTGGCCAGACGTCTGTAGAGCCCACTGGCCATGACGAGTAAGGCCATGTCGAAGTCGACCTTAAGCCCGACGGCGGATGACAGTGCATCCATGTGGAAGAAACGAACGGCGTCGGAGATGGCGTTCTCCACAAGCATGCGCTGCGCATAGCGTGTGATGAGCTTTACGAAGGATTGGGGATCGTTGGTCAGGAGGATAGTAGGTTGGTCGTGCCCCAAGTCCTGGATGTAGAGTTGCCTGAAGAGCTTGCCATGGATGGGGATTTTCTGTTCGTAGACTTTGGGTGTCTGGAATTTGCGGGTGGGGACATCCAGGGTAACCTTACGCCATGCGGAGGCAGGCAGTTGGGAGATCTCTTCGAGCATGGAGCGGGAGCGTCTTCGAAGGGTGATGAAGGTGATGCCCATCCCATCCAGTCGCGCCAGGTTTTCCAAGGTGGTCAGGCGGGAATCAAAGACCAGATGGGCGGGGGGCTTTCCGTGGACTTTTTTCCAGAAGGCAATGAAGCGAAAGATCTCCTCGGCTTCTTCCCCTTTTCGAATATTGGCGTTGGAATAGCAGAAAGCGCGCCCATCGGCATCGTGTGCGAGGAAAACCAGGATGCTGGGCTGTCGCCTGCTTCGAGCCGAGACATAGTGGCGCTCTACCACAGGATGCTCCCCATAGTAGGGGACGGAATGGAAATCCAGGTCAAAGGAATTGCCGGCCAAAAGGCTGTCCCCCTGGATCTGCTCGTGCCAGAGGGCAAGGAGCCGCAATGCTGTCTCACTCTGGATGGGGCTGGAGTACTCCGAAAAGTAGCTCTTCTTGGGCGATACATTCAACCCGGCAAAGAGAGCCAGGCCCTCATCGGATACCAGAGACATGATATGACTCTTTCGCTCAATAGACCAGAGTTTGAGGGAAAGACTGGCGCGCAAGGCGTGGGTGGCCGGAATCATCCGCGACCCGGGCAGGTGAGCGGAAGCGGCCAGATGATCGAAGTTCAGTTGAATCAGATCCGGAACAAGGAGAAAGAGCCCTCCGAAGCGGGTGGTGAACCTGCGGGACGCCAGCGAGAAGGCGCGAACATCGGCAACAGGTTCAATGGTGGGTCTGGGATAGTCCGGCCTCTCATCGTCCAACCGCCGTGGCAGGGGGGCGAATCCTTCATCACGGAGGATCTGACGCACGGCGGTGGGACTGAGGCGGATGTCGGCATCCTTGAGGATTTCGCTGATCTCGTAGACCGAGTGGTTTTTCTTTCTCAACTCGATGATTCGGTCCCGGGCCGAAGCCTTGCGGGATCGGGCAGGCGGCCCACGGCGAGAAGAGGCGAAGAAACTGGGATGGGGATCGCGGCGAAAATGATGGCAAAGGACTCGGAAGGCCTTTGGAGAGTATCCGAACTCGGAGGCCACGACGTTGGAGGGTTTGTTTTCAACGAAATAGGCTTTCAGGGCTTCATACTGCCGCTGCTTGGGATGAGAGGGTTCGAGGAAAAACCGTCTACACTCTGTTAGGTCTTTAGGTGCGCCGATACCCATATCGGCACATTACTATGTTAGTTTAAGTTGTCAAGAGAAAACGTGCTGAAACCCAAAAAACGTGCATAATGGACTTAAAGAGAAGCGGCCAGATGGGAAATATATGAAGTGTAGGGCTGTTCAAGTCTTTTCCTTGGCGCAAATAAACACTAACACTGATTGGCCCCGTTTTGATGACATCCTCGATGAAAAACGGAGAAGATGATGTGCCCGCGGGGCAAGCGGGTCTGGAAAGGAGGGTGCCTTATCCCAAAGGGATGGGCCCCTTATTAGGTGGAAGACCTTCCGTGGAAATCCAGGCTAGGCTGAGGATGTTGGACTTGATCTCCAGGGGCAGCTCGTTTGCCGGATCGAGGAGACTGGACTGGATGATGGTCCAAAGGGACAGGTTGAACCGGAGGGCGGAGGAGTAGCTCTCTTGCTCTGGGGGTTGCGTGCTTGCCTCATGGAGGAGGCGGGCGGCCTTCATGAACGCTGCCGCCGCGTTCTCCCTCGGCAGATCGGCCAGGTACTGCACGTCCTGGTAGCTCCTGATTGCGCTTCTGTACATCTTCTCCTCCGCCCCCTACTCCCGATTGATTTCCAGTCTCCTCTAAGCACTACCGAAGCAGCGACAGGATGGCCTGCTGCTGCTGGCCGGCAATGCTGAGCGATTGGACGCCGATCTGCTGCCTGGTTTGAAGGGCCACAAGGTTGGCCCCCTCCTGATTCAGGTCTGCGAGGGTCAATTTGCCGGAGCCTTCCGTCATGGTGTTCACGTAATTCGTAGTGAAATCGAGCCTGGCCTGAAGAAAGGTAACATCGCCTCCGAACTCGGCGGATTTCGCCCGCACCTTGCTTATGGCGCTATCCACCAGGTTCGTCAGGTCTTCGATCACAGTGTCCACGCTAACGTCGGTCCCTCTGCCCTGGCCCGCGCCGCTTGAGGTCCCCGCCGTGCCGGCAGTGCCCTGGGACGCTGATCCCGCATTCGTGCCGGTGGTAGAAACTGTAGTCTCCTCGGTCGTCCCACCCGCCTGAGTCTGTGTGCCGGAGGTTGAATC
>DATJPI010000239.1:0-8882 GCA_035506495.1 Syntrophales bacterium | reverse complement strand
GCACAGCTCTCGAGCAAGCTCGACATCCCCGGCGAGGACATGCAGGGTGTGATCCACGGAGTCGACTATCTGAAGCGCGTCAACCTGGGCGAGAAGGTCTACCTGGGCGAGAAGGTCGCCGTCATCGGCGGCGGCAACGTGGCCATGGACGCCGTCCGCACGGCCATTCGCACGGGCTCCAAAGACGTCTTCATCCTCTACCGCCGATCGCGTGCCGAGATGCCCGCTTCTCCCGAGGAGATCGAGGAGGCCGAGGAGGAAGGGATCCGCTTCGAATTCCTCGTGGCGCCCACCCGTGTCGTCGGCAAGGACGGCAAGGTGACAGGGATCGAGTGCCTCCGGATGGAACTGGGCGAGCCCGATAAGAGCGGCCGCAGGCGCCCTGTTCCCATCAAGGGCTCCGAATTCATCGTCGAGTGCAACGCCATCGTTCCGGCCATCGGACAGGCCTGCGACCTGGGCTTCGTCGGGAAGGACAGCGGTATTGCCATCAACAAGTGGGTCAACTTCGACGTCGACGAGGTCACGTTCGCTACGAGCGCCCCCGGCGTTTTCGCCGGCGGCGACGCCGTGACGGGCCCCGCCACGGTCATCAAGGCCGTCAACGCCGGCAAGGAAGCCGCCAAATCCATCGACCGCTACCTGCAGGGCGAGGATGTCAAGGCCGGCCGTGCCAGGGACTGGAAAAAGGGACTTGCCGACCAGGCGGACGTCAAGGACGTCAAGAAGGTCGCCCGCATGAAGTACCCCCACGCCGACCCGGCCGTGCGACGCGCCAACTGGATGGAGGTCGGTCTCGGGTTCAGCGAGGCCCAGGCCGTTGCCGAAGCGAACCGCTGCCTCACCTGCGGCATCTGCTGCGAGTGCTACCAGTGCGTCCAGGCCTGCATCGCCAAGGCCATCACGCATGACGATACCTACGCCGAGGAGACGATCGAGGTCGGTGCTGTCATCGCCGCACCGGGCTTCGAGATCTTTGACCCGAAGCTCCGCGGCGAGTACGGATTCGGCATCTACGACAACGTCGTGACGAGCATTCAGTTCGAGCGCCTCCTCTCTGCCTCGGGCCCCTACTTCGGCCATGTACAGAGACTCTCCGACCACAAGGAGCCCCGCAAGATCGCCTTCATCCAGTGCGTCGGCTCCCGCGACACCTCCTGCGGCAACTCCTGGTGCTCGTCGGTCTGCTGCATGTACGCCACAAAGGAAGCAATCATCGGCAAAGAACATCTGAAGACCCTAGAGCCCACGATCTTCTTCATGGACATCAGAGCCCATGGAAAGGACTTCGACCGTTTCGTGAATCGGGCCAAATCCGAGTACGGCATCCGTTACCTGCGCTCCATGCCCTCGACGATCAAGGAGCTGCAGGGCTCGAAGAACCTCCTCATGACCTACGTTTCCGAGGATGGCAGGCTCATCGAGGAGGAGTTCGACATGGTCGTTCTCTCCGTCGGGCTCACACCCCCGAAGGATGCCGCCAAACTCGCCAAATCCCTCGGCATCGAGCTCGAGGAGCACGGCTTTGCGAAAACACATCTGGAGAATCCCGTCGAGACAAGCCGCGGCGGCGTCTATGTCTGCGGCGCCTTCGCGGGTCCCAAGGACATCCCCGAGACTGTCATGGAAGCGAGCGGTGCGGCCGCCTGCGCCACGGGGCTTCTGGCCCCGGCGCGCGACACGCTGGTGACGGAGAGCACGCTTCCGGCCGAGAAGGATCTGCGCGGCACCGGGCCGCGGATCGGCGTCTTCGTGTGCCACTGCGGCATCAACATCGGCGGCGTCGTAAACGTCCCCGAGGTGGTGGAGTACGTCAAAACGCTTCCCAATGTTGTCTTCGCCACGGACAACCTCTTCACCTGCTCCCAGGACACGGCCGTTAAGATGGGCGAGGTGATCAAGGAGAACAACCTGACCCGCGTCGTCGTGGGGTCCTGCTCGCCACGGACCCACGAAGGCCTCTTCCAGGAGAACTGCGAGAAGGCGGGCCTCAACCGCTACCTCTTCGAGATGGCCAACATCCGCGACCAGAACTCCTGGGTCCACATGAACGAGCCCGTCGAAGCTACCGAGAAGGCCAAGGATCTCATGCGCATGGCCGTCGCGAAGGCGCAGTTCCTCAAGCCCCTCAAGCCCGGCCAGCTCGGGGTGAACCACAACGCGCTGGTCATCGGCGGCGGTCTTGCCGGCATCACGGCGGCCCTGTCGCTTGCGGACCAGGGCTTCGAGTCCTGCATCGTGGAAAAGGAGAAAGAACTTGGCGGCAACTACCGCAAGCTCTTCTACACCCTCGAGGGGCTCGACACCCAGAAGCATCTCGCGGGCCTGCTTGCAAGGGTCAAGGCCAACCCGAAGATCCGCGTCGTCACCGGCGCCGAGATCAAGAAGATCGACGGGTTCATCGGCAACTACAAAACGACCTTCACGGCCGGCGGCCAGGAGCAGCAGTACGAGCACGGCGTCGTCCTCGTCGCCGCTGGCGCCTATGAGCTCGAGACCAAGGAGTATGGCTACGGTACGAGCGAGGCCATTGTAGCCCAGCGCGACCTCGAGAAGATGATCCACGACAAGGACTACAAGGTGGGTGCCGCCCGCAACGTCGTCATGATCCAGTGCGTGGGCTCGCGGTCCTTCGAGCGGCCCTACTGCAGCCGTTACTGCTGCAGCGAGGCTATCAAGAATGCGCTGAAGTTGAAGGAACTCGACCCCGAGAAGGACATCACGATTCTCTACCGCGACATTCGGACATACGGGCTCAAGGAGGACTTCTACAAGAAGGCCCGCGAACTCAACGTGAAGTTCATCCGCTTCGACGAGGAGCGAAAGCCCGAAGTGAAGGTGGACGGCGGGAAGGTGACCGTGAGCGTCTTCGACCCGGTGATGAACGACCCGGTGGACCTGCGGGCCGACGTCCTGGCGCTCTCCGTGGGGACCGTGCCCAACCCGGAGAACGCCGCTATCGGCCAGATGCTCAAGGTCCCCACGAACCAGGATGGATTCTTCCTCGAAGCCCATGTGAAGCTGCGTCCCGTGGACTTCGCCACTGACGGCGTCTTCATGTGCGGCATGTCCCACGCCCCCAAGATGAGCGAGGAGACCATCTCGCAGGCCCAGGCGGCCGTTTCGAGGGCCTGCACGATCCTCACAAAGGACTACATCGAGTCCGAGGGCAAGACGGCCTACGTGACCAAGGACCGCTGCATGGCCTGCGGCCTCTGCGAGGCCAACTGCCCCTACGGGGCCGTCGCCGTGGATCTGTCCGAAGGTGCGGCCGTGGTCAACACGGTGCTCTGCAAGGGCTGCGGAGTCTGTACGGCCTCGTGCCGAATGAACGCCATCGATCTCAACGGGTTTAATAACGAAGAGGTGCTGGCGCAGATTTCCTCGGCGATGTAGCCTTTACCTTTCAGGCTCCCTTTCCCTTGAGGGGAGAGGGCCGGGGTGAGGGTGAAGAAAGACGAAAAATACAGGTCCCTGACCTGAACTATTGGAGAAAGCTCAATGTCACATCACGACAAGCCGGCAGGCAAGAAATCCGAAGGGTGGGAACCGAAAATCGTCGCCATCGTCTGCAACTGGTGCACCTACGCAGGCGCCGACCTGGCGGGGATCAGCCGGATCCAGTACCCCCCGAATGTGAGAATCATCCGCGTGCCCTGCACGGGCCGGATCAACCCCTTCTACATCGTCAAGGCGCTGCAGTCCGGCGCGGACGGCGTGCTCGTGTCGGGGTGCCATCCCGGCGAGTGCCACTACATCACGGGGAACCTTTCGGCCCGCCGCAAGTTCGCTACCCTGAAGAGCTTCCTCAACTACATCGGGCTTGAGGACGGGCGGACGACCTTCACCTGGGTCTCGGCCTCCGAGGGCGAACGGTTCGCCCAGGTGATCAAGGGCGTGACGGAGAGGGTAAGGGCGCTGGGCCCCGCTACAAAGCTTATCAAGAAACTGCGCGACACCAAAGTCGCCGTTGCGAAATAACCGGAACAGAAGGAATCGGGAACGTGGAAAAAGTAGAAAAGAAGCTGCGGGAAGAGGCGAAGAAGCTCCTGGCCGAAAAGAAGGTGGATGTCATCGTGGGATACGAGGCAGGGACCCTGCCGCTCACGGCGACCCCGGTGTTCATCGCGACCCCCGAGGAAGCAGACAAACTCGTCTGGAACGCCTTCTGCCAGCAAAACCTCGCCAAGTACGTGCACGACCTGATCAGCGCCCACAAGGATTCTCAGAAGCGCCTCAAACCCGAGGACCGCAAGCGCAAGGTCGTCGGTGTCGTGACCAGGGGCTGCACCTCGCGCTCGCTCACCATCCATCTGCAGGAGCGGCAATACGAGCGCTTGGACGTCTCGATCCTCGGTGTGCCCTGCACGGGTTACGTGGACCGTAAGGAGCTTGCCAAACAGTTGAGCGGCGAGGACATCCTGGAAGGCTCGCTTGAGGGCGCCAACCTCAAGGTGAAGACCGCAAGCGGCGAGAAGACCATCGCCCTGAAGGACGTCCTGGCCGAGAACTGCCTCACGTGCCGGTTCAACAACCCCATCATCTCCGACATGATGCTGGGAGAGCCCGCACCGGCCATGGACGCAGCGGCGGAATTCGCGGGAGTCGACGCGTTCGAGAAGCTCTCGGCCGAGGAGCGATGGGCCTACTTCACAAAGGAGATGGCCAAGTGCATCCGCTGCGCCGCCTGCCGGCAGGCCTGCCCGTCTTGCTACTGCCGGACGTGCTTTGCCGATCAGAGCATGCCCCAGTGGGTGGGCATCAGCGAGGACCCGTCGGACACGCAGGTCTTCCAGTTCATGCGGATGTACCACATGGTGGGCCGCTGCGTCGACTGCGGTTCCTGCATCAGTGTCTGCCCCATGGGCGTGGACTTGAGAAAATTCCTGAAGAAGCTCGACAAGGACTGCTTCGTGCTCTTCAGCCAGCGTGCCGGCGAGAAGATTGATTTCCCGGCGCCCCTGCAGGATCAGAGGATGGACGACAAAGAGGAGTTTATTTTCCACCCCGGCGGAGGCGGCCATTAATCGCAGGCTCAAGGAAAAAGGTTCAAGGCGAAAGATTTAGGAGAGGACATGAAAACGTTTCTGGACGAAGTCAACGAGAGGATCGACGGGGTTCCCATCCAGCGCTGCTACCACTGCCGGAAGTGCACGGCGGGCTGTCCCATGGCGTTTGTGATGGAGTACAACCCGAACAAGGTCATCAAGATGATCCAGATGGGCAAAAAGGACCAGGTCCTGGGAAGCTCCACGATCTGGCTCTGCGCCTCCTGCGAGACCTGCATCACACGCTGCCCCAACGAGGTGGACATCGCGAGGATGATGGATGTGCTGAGGCAGATGGCCCTCGAGAGCGGCAAGGGTGCCAAGGAGAAAAACGTGCTGGCCTTCCACGAGGCCTTTCTGTCCAGCGTACGCTCCGGCGGCCGTCTCAATGAGCCTATGATGATGGTCCAGTACAAGCTCAAGTCGGGGGATCTCTTCTCCGACATGGCCTTGGGCCTGGACATGTTTACAAAGGGAAAGCTCTCGATCTTCGCCCCCAAGACGAAGGACGTGGCTTCGGTCCGGAAGATATTTGAGAAAACGAGGTAAGACAGCCAGTTCAGGAGGAATTCCGTGAAGGTTTCTATCTATCCCGGTTGTTCCGCGCACGGAACGGCAAAAGAATACAGCCAGTCTATCGAGGCCGTGAGCCATGCCCTGGGCATCGAGACCCACGAGATCGAGGACTGGTCCTGCTGCGGGGCAACGTCGGCGCATAGCACGAACTACAAGCTCTCTGTTGCGCTGCCGGCCAGGAACCTGATGATCGCGCAGAAGAAGGGGCTCGACGTCATGATCCCCTGCGCGGCCTGTTTCAACCGCTTCAAGTCCACTCAGCACCACCTCAAGAAGGACAAGGCCCTTCGCGCGGAGATGGAGTCGATCATCGGCGCCAAGTTCACTGATGGGATCTCCATCCGGAACCCCATCGACATCATCGCCAACGACATTGGCATCGACGCCCTTGAGAAAAAGGTCGTCAAGAAGCTCGAGGGGCTCAAACCCGTTTCCTATTACGGGTGCCTGCTGTTGCGGCCGCCCGAGGTCTGCCATTTCGACAACTACGAGAACCCGGTGCTCCTCGACAAGATCTTGGCGGCCTGCGGGGCTGACGTGAAGAAATGGTCCTTCAAGACCGACTGCTGTGGCGGGAGTCTCTCTATCAGCCGCACAGACATCGTAGGCAAGATGGTCAACAAGCTCACTTCGATGGCGAAGGAAGCCGGGGCCAATTGCATCGTGACGGCCTGCCCCCTTTGCATGGCCAACCTCGACATGCGGGCCGACGCGGAGTTGAAGACGCCCGTGTTCTACTTCACGGAGCTCTTGGCGCTGGCCATGGGACTTCCCGGACCGGAGAAGTGGTTCAAGCTCCACATCACCGACCCGATGCCGCTCGTGCAGTCGCTGAAACTGATGTAAGGATGGAACCCGTTCCCTGCCGCGGGGGACTGAAGAATTTCTCATACAAGGATCGCCATGGAAACGAAACTGCTCAAGAAGGACAAACTTTCCGGCATCGTGAAGAAGATGGCCGCCGACAAAACCGTCTATGCGCCGGTGAAGGACGAGGACAACATCCTGTGTAAGGTCCTCGAGCCGGGGATGGAACCGCTGGTCTCCTTCGCCAACACGAAGAACGCGCCCAAGAAGGTCTTCTTTCCCCACTCGGAGCTTCTGCTGAAGTACACGAGGAGCCCCAAGGGGATGGTCTTTGCCGCCGCGCCCGCCGACGCCAAGGAATTTGTGCTCTTCGGGGTGCGCCCCTGCGATGCCCGGAGCTTTGCTCTCCTGGACATGCTCTTCGACCAGGAGAAGTGGAAGGATCCCTATTACATCGAGAGGCGAAAGAAGGGTACGGTCATAACGCTGGCTTGCGTGCACCCCCCCTATGCGGCGTGCTTCTGCACCTCCGTGGACGGAAACCCCACCTCAACGCAGGGCTCCGACCTCCAGCTCACGGACTTGGGCGAGAATTACCTCGTCGAGTTCCTGACGCCCAAGGGAGAGGCTCTGGCGTCCTATTTTGGCGAGGCGACGGCCGCCGACGCCTCGGCCGAGGCAAAAAAGAAGGCCATAGCCGAACAGTCCGCTGCCGAGATCAAAAAGAAGATCCCCGGGCGGGCCATCAAGCCCATCCTCGATGTGAGCTTCGAGCACCCGTTCTGGGACACGATCTACGCCAAGTGCCTGGCCTGCGGGACCTGCACCTTCATGTGTCCCACGTGCCACTGCTTTGACATCAGCGACGAGATGAAGGGAGACGATGGGGTCCGGATCCGCAACTGGGACTCCTGCATGTTCCCGCTTTTCACGAAGGAGACCTCGGGGCACAACCCCCGCACGAGCCAGAAACAGCGCTGGCGCCAGCGCTTGATGCACAAGTTCAAATACTACGTGGACAACTTTGACGCCATTGCATGCGTGGGCTGCGGGCGCTGCGTCATGGCCTGTCCGGTGAACATCGACATCCGCAAGATCGTCGAGGATATTTCGAAACTTTAGGATCAGAGGAGACGCTCAGATGCAGAAGCCGTTACAGCAGATTGTCGCCGAGAACCCTTACGTGCCCATGCCCGTCGAGGTCATCAAGATCATCACGGAGGTGGACACGAAGGACATCAAGACCTTCCGCCTGGCCTTCTTGAACAAGGAGGACGAGGAGCGTTTCAAATACATCCCCGGGCAGTTCGCCGAGCTTTCCCTCTACGGAAAGGGCGAGTCGCCCATCGGCATCGCCTCCTCGCCAACCCAGAAGGGCTACATCGAGTTCACGGTTCAGAAGGCGGGTGTCGTCACCTCAGCCCTCCATGAGATGGAAGAGGGGACACTGATGGGCGTGCGGGGCCCCATGGGGAATTCCTGGCCGATCGAATATCTTGAGGGGAAGAACATCGTCATCGTCGGCGGCGGCTTTGCCTTCACAACGCTGCGTTCGCTCATCAACTACATGATTTTCGAGGAGAACCGCAAGCGCTTCGGGAAGATCACTGTCGTTTACGGTGCCAGAATCCCCGGATTGCTGCTTTACAAGGACGAACTCGAGGCCTGGGGCAAGCGAGGCGATATCGACCTGAACGTGACCGTCGACAAAGGCGACGCCTCCTGGAAGGGGAGGGAAGGCTTCGTTCCCACCGTGTGCAAGGAGGTCGCCCCGAGCAAGGAGAATGCGGTGACGGTCATCTGCGGACCCCCGATCATGATCCGCTTCACTCTGCCCGTATTCTTCGACCTTGGGTTCTCGAAGGAGAACATTATCACCTCGCTCGAGATGCGGATGAAGTGCGGCATCGGCAAGTGCGGGCGCTGCAACGTGGGCAGCAAATATGTCTGCAAGGACGGCCCGGTCTTTTCGCTCGCGGAGTTGGATAAGCTGACCAAAGAGTATTAAGACGCGCACCGCTCAACCTGTACCGGATGTGGGATCAAAAGTAGGAAGGGGGCTGAAAGGCCCCCTTCTTTTTGCGACTTCGAGGGCCTAATTGCGTATCGGTCGAGCGACATTTTTTTCTAAAAAGACTCTTTTCCTTCGACCGGAAATTTGGTATGTTGAGCTCAATGGAAAGGTCTGATGATCAGTCAACTCCCCCGAAACAGTGAATTCGCGGGGAACTGAAGGAGGACGGGGACATTGCATCGAGTCACTGAAAAAGTCATGCTTTCGGAAAACATCGTCAAAACGGTCTTCGAAGCCCCCGAGATTGCGAAGAAGCGCAGGGCCGGCCCATTCGTCATCCTTATGATCGATGACAAGGGCGAAAGGATCCCGCTGACGATCGTCGACTCAGACCCCGCGAAGGGGACGCTGACGATCATCTACCAGGTCGTCGGAAA
>DATJPI010000238.1:0-5855 GCA_035506495.1 Syntrophales bacterium | reverse complement strand
TCGACGGTTCTTTTCCACCAGGCAGCCGCCGAAGGCCTCAGCCAGACGGATCTCATCAGCCGGATCATTGAGTTTTCTCTCGAAGCGCACCGGATGAAAAAGGGACCTTTATAAAGTAATAGGCAAACGGCAAATCCCCCTTTTGCGAAAGGGGGCTGTCTGCTGTATGCAGTATGCTGTAGGCCGTTTTGTCGCTCTTGACAAAAAGTAAAAAATTTCTATATTAACGATGAATTTTTGAAGTCCGCATGGGAGGCGTGTGTCTGTCATGTACTTCAATCTCATTCAAGTATCTAAGATAAAAGGGGTATTCGGTGAGGCCGAGCGGCTTGTCGGCCGCTATTTCCACCTGACCGATTCTCAGATGAAAGCTCAGCGTTACGACCTCAGGACGCTGGCTCATCTCGAGGCTCACGAGGTGGATGAAAGGGCCTTCGCCCATCTCTGCAAATATTCGATTCGAAAGGAAGAATCGAAAGCGTCGTCCAGGAGTTACGATTTCTACCGGATCTGTCTCCAGGACAACCGGATCCTCAACGCCGTTGAGCGGGCTCACTCCTTTATTCGACTGGAGTCGCTCATGCTCTACATCGCCGTTCACGAGTTGGTGCATGTGATCCGATTCGGTACCGAACAGGCTGACTTTGATGCCCCTCGCAGCGAACGACTGCAGGAGGAAGAGAAGGTCAACCAGATTACCCGGAGCGTGCTCCATCCGGTGGCAGACAGGGAAGTAGGGCTCGTCCTCGATTGCTTCAGCCAGCAGTATAGCATGCTGGAATCGTTCAACTGATTTTCTTCGGAGGTTGTTGTCATGCCGATCTACGAATATCGTTGCAGGAAATGCAACAGGGAGTTCGAGGTGGTACAGTCGATCTCGGATCCCGAACTGAAAAGATGCAGGTTCTGCAAAGGTCCCGTGACCAAGCTGATGTCCGTTTCCTCGTTTCACCTGAAGGGAAGCGGGTGGTACGTGACGGATTACGGTGGAAGGCAGGCACCGACAAGCGAGACTGCGGTGAAGAGTGAATCCTCTGAAAAAAGCGAGACCGTGACGGAAGCCGCTGCGTCGTCCTCCCCGACAACGGACGAGAAGTCCTGAACGCGCTTTCAAGAAACCGAGAAGAGGTGGCCATCCGCGAGGGTGGCCACCTTATTTTTTGTCCAGCACCTGGCGGATGGTCATGGACAGGTCGCTGATGCTGAAAGGCTTCTGGATGAATGCCTGGCACCCCTTCTCGAGAATGGCCTTCGCCTGTTCGTTCTTGCTGTATCCGCTCGACAGGATGACCCGCACATCGGCATTGACCGCTTTCAGGCCGTCATAGGTTTCTTCGCCGTCCATCCCCGGCATGATCATGTCCAGGATGATGAGATCGATCTTGCCGCGGAGCTTCCGGTACACATCGATGGCCTCCTGCCCGCTTTTGGCCGAAACCACCTTGTAGCCCAGCGACTCCAGGATTTCCCGGTTGACGTCGATGATGACGTCCTCATCGTCGACGAAGAGGATCGTCTCGGTTCCCTCCAGGAGCCCCTTGGGGGGAACCGTTTCCTTTACGGCAGCCTTGTCCGTGGCGGGAAGGAACAGGTTGAACGTCGTTCCCTTTCCTTCCTCACTATAAATATTGATGATTCCCTGGTGCCCGCGAATGATGCCATAGGCGGAGGCCAGTCCCAGCCCCCTGCCGTGGCCCATCTCGCGGCTTGTAAAGAAGGGTTCGAAGATCCTTTCCTTGGTCCGATCGTCGATCCCGATCCCCGTGTCGGTGATGGAGACCAGGACATATCGGCCCGGGTCGACCTTGTAGTTCCGGACGTAGGCCTCGTCGAGCGTGACATTGCGTGTCTTGATGGTGAGGTCTCCCCCGCGGAGCATGGCCTGTTGGGCATTCACGAACAGATTGATGAGGACCTGCTCGATCTGTGCTTGGTCGATTTCCACCGCCCAGATGTCAGACTCGAGCGATTTGTGGATGATGATGTCCTTGCGGGCCTGGCCGAAGGCATTCGAAGTCTTTTCGATCAGATCGTTCATGTTGCGCGGCTTGACCTCGTCGTGGCCGCCGCTGGCAAAGGCCAGAAGCTGACTCGTCAGATCGGAGCCGCTTTTGACCTGCTTTTCGATCCGTTTGAGCCGGCTGAAGGCGGGGTGGTCGGCCTTTGTTTCCGAGATCATCAGCGCGGTGTATCCCTGGATGCCCATGAGAATGTTGTTGAAGGCGTGAGCGATCCCTCCGGCCAGGGTGGCCACGGCCACCAGGTTCTGGGCGTGGAAGAGCTCGGCCTCCATCTTCTTGAGATCCGTGATGTCCTCGTACGTCGTGAGCTGCTTGCCGTTTCCGAGCATCACCATTCGGGAGTGCATGATTCGATCGATGCCTCCCCGAACGCGGACCGTCACGACGCGCTCCCCCACCTTTCGGTTTTTCGAGAAGTTCTCCAGGTCCTCGCGGTAGAAGTACCTCACGAGGTCCCGGTAGGATGGGTTCGGGTAAATCCTTTTCAAAAAAGTTTCCTGATCGGGGATGTCCTCGATCGTGAAGCCGAAGATTTCCGTGAAATGCGGGTTGAGGTACTCGAACGACCCATCGGGTCTTGCCAAAGTGATGCCCACGGGGGAGCTGTCCGAGAGAATCCGGAAGCGCTCCTCGCTCTCGATCAGGGCGTATTCAATTCGCTTGCGGTCCGTGATGTCGGTAATCATCACCATGGAACGGTGTTCATCGATGCGTGTCGCCCTGAACTCCAGGACCTTCACACTTCCATCCCGGCAGGTGACGTGGAATACTCGGGCGCTGCCCCTGATGTATTGAGCCATGTCCGCTTTCCAGGTATCCAACGCCTTTTTTCGATAGGTTTCGTCGGGGAAGGCCTTGAGGAACCATTCCTTTCCCGCAGGGACGTCATCGAGGGCGTATCCCGTGATGCGAACAAATTCCGGGTTGATGTAGAGGAACTTCCCTTTTTCGCCGATCAGGAGGATGCCGTAGGGTGATTTCTGGATGATGGTCCCGAAGGTCTCCCGCTCGTTCTGGAGCGTCTGCTCCAGTTCAGCAATACGCTTTTTCAGAGCCGCCGGATCCTGACCGGGATCGCTTTTCGCTTTGTCCGCGTCTGTGACCATGATCCCTCCCCCCCGAGAAGCTGGTGAAAAATATCCATCGGCTGCGTTGTCCTCCTCCCTCGTCGCTCTACGTACGCCCAAAGTACGTCTCACTCCTCGGGATATCGGACGCCTTGCATATGGATCTTTTTGGCCAGCCTCCTTCAGATCATACTCGGATATCTATTCGCCTAATTCTTCGATGAAACGGGCCATGCCCTCCAGGACCTTCTCCCGCGCCTCCGCATGGGGGGTATGGCCGCACTGGACGAGCATTGACGTTGTCGGTCCGGAGACCTCCCGCTCGATGGCTCTCACCTGGCCCGGAGTTCCATAGGGATCATCGATCCCCTGGATGACGAGGACCGGGCAGCGGACCCCCGCTAGAAAAGGTTCGATGTTCCAGTCACGGAAGTCCGGAGATAGCCAGGTATCGGCCCAGCCGTGAAAGACGAGATCCACCTTGTCTCCGTGATAGCGTGCGAGCCGTTTCCCGAGATCTGTTGAAGCGTACACCTCAACGGTGTCGCGGATGCCGTCCAGGGTCACGCCTTCCACGAAAACATGGGCGGCCTCGGTAATGACGGCACGCACACGCTCCGGTTGCGTCGATGCAAAGATCAGTGCAATGGACCCGCCGTCGCTGTGGCCGATGAGAATCGACTTGCCGATTCCGAATTCCTCGAGGACAGCCGGCAGTCCCAATAGCGCCTCGTCATGGAGATAGCTTGTCGGGCGGGGCAGGACAAAGGGGTCCGAGTTCCCGTATCCCCAGCGGTCGTATACGAGGGCCGGTAGGCCCGTTCTTTCACTCAAACTCGAAGGGAAATCCCTCCACTGACCGACGCTGCCCAGTCCCTCGTGGAGGAAGACAAGAGTGGCTCCGCTTGTCGCAGGGTCCGTTGCGCCCGGTTCAATCCGCTCGGTGTAAATCTGATGTCCGGCGACGCGGATCTGGAAGGCCTTCCTGGAAATGCCCATGGCGAAACGGTTCCTGTCAAATCATGCATTGCATCCGGAAACGGGTCATTCTGGCCGAAAACAGCATACAAATGCGACTTATACTACATTTCCTGGACAGGGGGTCAAGACGATTTTTATTCTCCTGGACCGGAGGGGCGCCTCAAAAAAATCATTACCTTGATCTTCCTCTTTCCGCCGAGGGAGGCCCCTTTGGCATCCATGGTATGGTGATTGCACTTGGATAGACGGCAGATCATACGTTGATTCTTTGCGGGCAAGAGAGTAGAGTGATGCGGAACCATTAAAGAAAATGATGAAATGATTCGATAATAGGTCGAGAAGTTCTTTATTAATTTACACGGAGAGACCAAAATGACAAAGCCCTCCACAAAATGGTTGCTCATCGCCCTCGTGGCGGCCTGGGTCGGTATGCTGCTCGCGGTTGTTGACAGTCCAGCGCAGCTATACCGTTATGTTGACAAGAGTGGGAATGTCGTCGTTACCGACAATCCTCCTCCGGGGGTGAAGGCTGAGGCCATAGAACAGCAGATGGAGGTCTTGCCGCCTTCGAAGGGAGAGGAGAGTCTGAAGGACAGGCCTCCCCAGGCACCGGGTGTCAAGCCGGCTCCTCCATCCAGTGGAGGTGATTCGGTCAAGGAAGACGCCGAAAAGGCTGCCAAGCAAGAGGCCGATAGAGTCATCGAACAAAGGATGGCCGATGAGGCTGCAAGAAAACAGGCGGAGCGGCAGCTGCGCCTCGAGGAGGCGGATCGCCTCGAACAGGAAGCCCGCAAGCCCGTGCAGCCTACCCAGGAAAACATCGATCGGCAGCTGAAACTGATGCAAGACGCGCAGCGACTGCGGGATATGCCCTAGCGGTGGAGTCGCTTCGCGGCAGTGAAAGAAGTGCGTTAGTGCTTGAGTGAAGAGAATAGAGGAATTGAAGAGCAGCCGATGAAAAGAATAAATTCCTTATGCTTCTTTTCTCGTCCCTCGTCCCTGGTCCCTCGTCCCATGCCGGTTTTGTTGACATTGGGGCTCATCACCGCGGCTTTCGCCTGGGTATTTGGGAGCGAGGCCGAAGCCCAGACGATTTATCAGTACACGGATAAAGGGGGAACGGTAGTCCTGACGGACAGGCCCCCGGCGGGCGTGAAAGCGCAAGCGCTCGTCACGGCAGAACCCGCACCCAGGCCGCCCATCGAGAAAGGCGTCCCGGCCGGCCAGGTTCCTCAAGCCGGTTCCGTGACAGCCGAGGAGGCCATCCGCCAGAGGGATCAGAAGATCGAAGAGGTGATCAATACGGTCAATGCCCGCGACAAAGAACGCGAGGCCGAGAGACAGAAGAGGTTTCAGGAGGCGGATCAGTTGGATGCTGAGGCACGCCAACCTGCGCCGGCAACGAGGGAAAACCGCCAGCGCCAATATGAAATGATGAAAGAGGCGGACAAACTCAGGCGATCTGAATAGCGAAGCATCTCGTTAGAACGGAAGCGGGTCGGAACCGTTGACCCACATAGAGGAAACCCGGACATCCATGGATATCCGGGTTTTTTGATCCTATCCGGAAATCAGCGGTTTTCTTTATTCATCCCTCCGTTGCTTTGACTCGTATCCGGCCTGATCCATCGGCTACGAATACTCCGACGACGGCGGCGTCATCAATGCCCGCCTCGCGCATTATTTTCAAGAGACCTTCGGACTCGCTAGCTCCCACCGCAATCAGCAGACCGCCGGAGGTCTGCGGGTCATAGAGGACAGAGGCGATCCACGGGGGGACATCCTT
>DATJPI010000237.1:0-24803 GCA_035506495.1 Syntrophales bacterium | reverse complement strand
GAGAGGATCGAGGGCAGCTCGCGGGCCGTCCATCTCGAGGAGAGCCGCAAAGCCCCCCTGTACACGTTCCTGCCGACCCTGCTCAAGGGCGCGGGGATCACCGTCGGCATTTCCATCGTTTCCATGGCAATCGCCGTTACGCTGGGGCTCTTGCTGACGCTAATGCGCCTCTACGGGGCCAGCTGGATGAGCGCCCTTGCTACGGCCTACATCGAGTTCTACCGGGGCACCCCGCTGCTCGTGCAGCTCTACATCCTCTACTACGGTCTGCCCAATATCGGGATCACCCTGTCGCCGCTGGCCGCAGCTTTCATCGGGCTCGGGATGTGCTATGCGGCATACGAGGCGGAACTCTACCGGGCAGGAATCCATTCCGTCCCGAAGGGTCAAATGGAGGCGGCCCTTTCGCTTGGGCTGCCCCGCAATCTCGCGCTTTGCTGCGTCGTCCTTCCCCAGGCCCTGCGGATCGCCACCCCCGGCATCACAAACGATTTCATCGCCCTGTTCAAGGACTCCTCCCTCGTCTCGGTCATCGCCATGGTCGAGCTGACAAAAACCTACAACATCCTGGCCGCCACCACACTTCGGTTCTTCGAGCTGGGGCTCATCGTAGCCATCCTCTATTTCGCCATGAGCTATCCCCTGTCCCTGCTGGCGCGAAGACTGGAAACAAAACTCAAAGGGGATCGAGACGACTAGATGCGTGCGCCCTTTTGACCTGATTCTTCCCGTGTGATCTATACACAGTGCTCTGCTCGCACCCGGCATCTGAATCTTATTGACAAAATTACTTTCTTTTCATACAGATACCGTCAATACCTTGAAGGAGGGGGCCATGCATAAACCATCTCTTCAATCCATCCTTATCGGTCTTATCCCGTTTGTTGCCATGTGTTTCACCGTTTTCCTCTGGGACCAGGTCCATCCATTCGTCCTGGGCCTGCCATTCAACATCTTCTGGATCATCCTGTGGATCCTGATCACGCCGATTATCATGTCCCTTGCCTACAAATCGGAGAGGAACCGCATTGATGCGCAGGACAGCGCGCAGAAGGGAGGGGCGTAACATGGATAGCAGCACGATCGCCCTGAGCGTCATTTTCGGAATTGTTGTGGTCAGTTCCATCGTGGGCATGTACGCCGGTGGCCGCTATAAAATGGACCTGGAGCAGTGGACGGTGGCGGGCCGCGGCTTCGGCCTGATTCTCGTCTGGCTCCTCATGGCCGGGGAGATCTACACGACATTCGCCTTCCTCGGCGCAAGCGGCTGGGCCTACTCCCGCGGCGGCCCCACGCTCTACATCATGGCCTACCTGACGCTGGCCTATGTCTTTTCGTTCTATTTCCTGCCCCAGATCTGGGAGGTGGGCAAGAAATTCGGAATGCAGACCCAGTCGGATTTCTTCCACACCCGCTACGGCAGCAAGAACCTGGCGGCGGTTGCCTCGCTCATCGGTGTGGTCTTCATCATCCCTTACCTGCAGCTGCAGCTCACAGGCCTGGGCATTATCGTCGAGGTCTCGAGCTTCGGCGGAATCAGCCGGGTAACGGCCATGCTGGTTGCCTTCGGCCTCGTCGCGGCCTTCGTATTCATCAGCGGCGTGCGAGCCGTGGCCTGGATCAGCGTCATCAAGGATTTTCTTATGCTCTTTGCCGCCTTCTTCATCGGCATCGGGCTTCCCTACATGTATTTCGGCGGGATCGGCGAGATGTTCACCGCATTGGTAAACGCCAAGCCGACCCACATCACGATGCCCGGGGCGACGAAGGCCATGGGGCATTCCTGGTATATCTCGACGGTGCTGCTGACCTCTTTCGGGTTCTACATGTGGCCTCACCTCTTCAGCGCCTCGTTCACCGCGAAAAATAACAATACCCTGCGGAGGAATGCGGTGATCATGCCCCTCTACACGATCACCATGCCGCTCATCTTCTTCGTGGGCTTCACGGCCATCCTGGTGGTGCCCGGCCTCGCCAACGGCGACATGGCGCTTCTGACGATTGTCCGCCAGAGCTACTCGCCCTGGTTCCTCGGCGTCATCGGCGCGGCTGGAGCGCTCACGGCCATGGTGCCTGCGGCGATCCTGATCCTGGCTGCGGCGACACTGTTCGCCAAGAATTTCTGGCGCCCGATGTTCGCTCCGGGAATGACAGACGACCAAGTCGCCAGGCTTGCCAAGGCCCTTGTCATCGTGATCACGCTCATCGCCCTGTACTTCGCCATTTACAGCGCCACGACGCTCGTCAATCTGCTCCTGCTCGGCTACGCGGGCGTGACCCAATTTCTGCCCGGCGTGCTCTTTGGCCTTTACTGGAAACGCGTCACCAAGCCCGGCGTGTTCACGGGTCTCGTGACGGGCATCGCCGTGGTCGCCTACCTTGTGCTGACAAAACAGGATCCGTTCTACGGCATCAATGCCGGTTTCTTCGCCCTGTGCGTCAACTTCGTCGTCACCGTCGCTCTCAGCCTGATGACCAAGGCGGAAGCCAACCCGTTTGAAAACGGCCAGGCGGCGTAAACCACGAAAGGAAGCAACCGATCATGACAAACAACAAACCGCAAGACTCCATCGGCGTTCATTATAAGGAAGCGGTCCAGTGGCGCCGCACACTGCACAGATGTCCCCAGCCGTCCTGGCTCGAATTTTTCGCGACGGCCTTTGTGGCGGAAAAGATGTCGGGATGGGGATACGATGTCAAGCTGGGACGGGATGTCGTCGCCGAGAACAAGCTGCTTCTGCTGCCCGACCCTGCCACCCTGCAGGCCGAGTATGACCGGGCTATCAAGGCCGGCGCCAACGAGAAGTTCCTGGCCCCGGCCCGGGGCGGATTCACGGGGGTCGTCGCAACGCTGAAGGGTGAATTGCCCGGCCCGACGGTGGGTTTCCGTTTCGACATTGATTCCAACGAGGTGGCGGAGGCCCGGGATCCAAACCACCTCCCCGCCCGGGAGGGCTTCGTCTCGGAGAACCCCGGTTTCGCCCACATGTGCGGCCATGACATCCACACGGCCACGGGGCTCTTGCTCGCCAAGTATTTCGCCGACAACCGAAAGACACTCAAGGGCACTGTCAAGTTTCTCTTTCAGCCCAACGAGGAAAACCTCTCGGGAGCGGCGGCCATGATCGAAAAGGGCCACCTCGACGATCTCGACTATCTCGTCGGGGGCCACATCGGGCTTGCGACGAAAGAAACGGGGCACGTCTGTTTCAACATCCACAGCTTCATGGCCCTGTCGCGGTTCGAAGTCACCTTCACGGGCCGCCCGACGCACGCCGCCGCAAGCCCGGAGCAGGGGAAAAACGCCATGCTGGGCGCCTGCAACGCCGTCACGAACCTCTACGCCATCGCCCGCAACAGCAAGGGCGCAACACGGATCAACGTGGGGATCCTCCAGGCGGGTAGCACATGGAATGTCATCGCGGAGAAAGCCTATTTCCGCATGGAGACCCGCGGCGTAAGCAATGAGCTCAATGACTACATGGTGGAAAAAGCACGCGAGGTCATCGAGGGCGCGGCCAAAATGTATGGGCTCTCAGTCGAGATGAAACCGGCGGCGGAGGCAGTGGTGGCCGATAGCTCGCCGGAGTTGATCGCCATTGCAGAACGCGTGGCCAAGACGCTTCCTTCCGTCAAGCAGGTCGTGCCGAGCGCCCCCTTCAATGCATCCGAAGATGTCACGCTGATGATCGAACGGGTTCGGCAAAAAGGCGGCAAGGCTCTCTTCGCCATGTTCGGCACGCCGACCCATGGGGGGCACCATAACTCCACGTTTGATGCCGACGAGATCGTGATGCGTAACGCAGCGGAATTCTACGCAGCCCTGCAAAAGGAACTGGCTGGATAGGAAACCGCCTTCGCCTTTTACAAGCCGGAGCGAGAATGACTCAGGTCATTCCCTCCGGCTTTTGTATTCCCTGTTCCCCTCCACGTGGCCCCTGGGCTCATCCTGATCTTTTAGGAAAACAGGCACTGTGGGTTCCCAGATCTACATCGCGTGACATCACCCGAGACGACCATCGGGACCACCAATGCGACAGAAATGTCGCATCATTATCCTGCTTTTTAATCGGATACTTACATTATATATTTCATTTTGTTTCGACATCTTGCTCCAGGCTTATGTTTCTTCATGTCACGATCGGGACCTTTAAACGACGCGCGTAATAATCATTTTCTATTTAAAAACAATGGGTTGAGATTTTTCTATACCCTTCTTCATCCTGGCAAGGCTGTTGCTATATAGCTGCTCTGTAAAGGAGGTTATATGGCTACGGTGAAAATGAAGCGATACAAATCGATGTTGCATCACCAGATTGAAGAGATTTTGAAGTTAAACGGAAAACCCCTGTTTCCCTCGGAGAATATGAATGGGCTCCTGCCGGATATGTACGACCTGGCCTCTTTCGAAACGGAGAGACTCTACGAGTATGCTCTTAAGGACAGGGAAAGGCGTTCCATTGTGGAATTGATTGATGCGCTCAAACGTATCGAGGATGGTGTATACGGAACCTGCGTGGAGTGCGGAAGTTTAATCTCGGAAAAGCGGCTTCGGGTAGCCCCGGCGGCAACCCTATGCATTGAATGCAAGGCCGAAGACGAAAAGCGGCAACGGGTGGAGAAAATCAAACACGCTCAATCGCACGGCTGGATTCCACTGGGCGATCCTGCTGGAGGAAAATAAAACGATAAAACTGTCCCGGGACAGTTTCAATATACCCAGACCCTTCTCCTTTCATCTTTTTTTAGGAAGACCCCCGCCGAGGGGGTTTTTCTTTTTCAAAATGCAAGGTCACAGGTGTCAGGTTTCAGGTGCAAGGCAAAGACAAAACCTGTTACCTGTTACCTGTTACCTGTTACCTCTATCTTCTTTCCCGCACTTCTTTCACTTCTGCCACTTCCCTACCTGCCGCTTCGCGGCTAGAGGTACAGCGCCGCGATGATTGCGTAAATGAGCGCTGGAACAAGGTTGCCCACACGGATCTGCTTGATCTCGAGGATATTGATCCCGATTCCCAGGATGAGGAGCCCGCCTGTGGCGGTCACGGCTTCGATAACACCGGGATCCTGCAGAAAGGAAAGCTTGGAAGCCAGCAGAGTGATCGCCCCCTGGACCGCGAATACCGACAGGGCCGAGAAGGCAACACCCGCTCCGAGAGATGAAGCAAAGGCGATTGAGGCGACACCATCGAGCAGTGATTTCACGTACAGGATACTCGGATCCCCCACGGTTCCGTCCCGAATGGAACCGACGATCACCATGGCCCCGGTGCAATAAAGTACGGAGGCCACGACAAATCCCTGAACAAAGGTCGACGACTCGGAGCGGAAACGCCGCTTCAGCCACTCCCCCACGCCGGCAACCCTTTCTTCGATTTGCAGCAACTCGCCCGTAATGGCACCCAGGAGGAGCGAACCGATGATCAACAGGGGCCGTGTTCCCGAGAGGGCCATTTGCAGCCCGATAAGGATCACCGAGAGCCCGAGGGCCTGCATGACGATCGCCTTGATCCGATCGGGAAGCCGTTTCCCGATGAGCACCCCCAGGAGGCTCCCTGCCACCACGGCACCCGTATTCACTAATGTGCCTGTCATGTCACTGCTCCTCTTCCAAACACATGAAGTGCTTCTATACCACTCCGAACAGCCATCAGGCAATGAAAGCCTTTTGTCGCAGTGACAGGGACAAGGGTTCAGGGTCAAGGGTAAAAAGATCTTCTTCCACCCCTATACCCTATACCCTATACCCTATACCCTGTTCCCTGCTCGACCCCACTCCGCCATTGACACCCCAGGGGCCGGACTGGTAACAAGTAGCGACACGTAAAATAATGGGGGTCGCACGCGTGCACACGTTTCTCTTCGAAGAAGGCCTTTGGACGGTGAAAGGCCTATATTGTGACGAAGCCATGAACCCGGCTTCACTGGAAGGCGAGACGAGGATCACTCATCATGCTGACGTATGGCTCAACGAGAGCCGAATGATCCTTGAGAGGAATGGGAAGAAGGTCGAAATCGAGAACCGCTACCGGGTCAACCCTTTTGCTGCGGGATCGGATCTTACGACCTGGGAGTCCTTCAACCCTTCCCTCGGTACACTTCGGGGCCATTTCATCATCATCACAGATACCATCCTGTCTTCCTGTGCGTCGACTGACAGTCGCTACAGGGGCACGGAGTTTCTGCTGCAGGAAGCCGCCGATCGTTATATCAACCGTGGCACCCTTTTCTCCTCAAACACGAAAATCTCCTCCTGGGCTCTCACTCTGAGCAGAAAGGTACGAGCATGACGGATGATGAGTTAATAAAGAAACTAGAGTCGCTGAAGAAAATGCGTCTTTCAGCCATGATGTTGCAGGTTGGTTTCGCAGGTGACAACCTCGGCGAATTCATCCAATGTCAGGTCGAGCTCCATGCTCTTGCCGAACGGCTGCGGTCCGAATACGGGGAACTTGTCACACCGCAACAGTGCGAAGAGGCAAAGGAGTCCCTGGATGCCTTTGTCGCCCTCATCGATCAGGCCCAGGAGAAGCTCACACTCTCGGGCAGCAGTCCCTCTGGACCGGCAAAACGGAAAGTGCCAAGGCTGGATTAACAAGATCTAGGGACAAGGGTGTAGGGTGTAGGGTACAGAACAGGAGCTAAGAGCAGCAAGGTAGATGAAAAAAGGGGGCGGGATAGCAGAATCCTTATTTCTCGTCTTCCTTCGCTTTTTCACTTCCGCCACTTCCTTCACTTCTTCGACTTCTTAACCGCAGTTCCGCGGCCGCCTACCGGTTGTATGCTTTCGTCGTGAATGCCTCCCCGCTCGAGAACGACTTTGCCATCCGGTACAGAACTTTCATGTTTTCATTGAATGTTTCCGGATCGGAAAAGAGATAGAACGTGACGGTGCATGTTTCGCCTTTTATCGGGTAGACGCTGCCCCGCGAGGCATGGAGAAGCCCGGGCAGAGGCCTTTTCCCGGCTACTTCCTGCCAGTCAAGCCCCGAGGCATCGCAGTGATAAAACTGATAGGAGCTCCGGATTTCGGTATCGCCGTTCACGATCAGGTACCAGTCCAAATCAAGGAACGGTTCAACGTATTCCGTGAGCCGCTCCTGAAGCGTCAGAATGATCTCGTACGAAAGTGCCAGGGTCCCGCCCTGAACGGCAAGCAGTCCCTTGGTCTGCGGGTTGTGAAACATCAGGAGGGTCCGCTCAGGGGCCTCGGGAACGAGATAGCCTGCAAACATTTCCGGGACGGCTTTCGTGAGGGTCCAGCCCTTTTCCGGTATCTGAACGATGAAGCCATATCGGTAGTTCTGATATTCGCCCCGCTGAATCGTTGGCGGCAGCGATGCACACCCCAGCATCAGGGCCGTGCATACGAGAATGGCGATCTTCCTCACATTGCCTCCTTGTATCAAGATGCCATACCATTTATGCAAATTCCATGACGAGCGGATCCACCCGAGCGAGAAAACTGGGGCTAGACAGGGTGCATAGGGTACTTCGGTTGCATTTAGACCCTGTACTGTGCTAAACGGCTTATAGTCTATGAATTGGCAGAAGGTTTGCAAGTTAGCCCTTTTATGCCTGTTTACGAATATATAGCCCTGAACTCACAGGGGAAAAAGCTCAAGGGAGTCATCGACGCCCAGAGCACTGCGGCGGCCAGGCAGAAATTGCGCGAAAGCCAAATTTACCTCATCGATCTCCAGGAAGCCGCGGGGAAGAAAAAGGACGGTCCCCTGAAAATCTCGGCCGGAAGTATGTTCCGGAAGGTGGGATCCCGGGAGGTGACCGTCATGACCCGGCAGCTGGCAACCCTGCTCGGGGCCGGACTGCCGCTGGTCCAGTCGCTTACGACCCTGATCTCCCAGACATCCCATCCGCAACTCAAGACCATCCTTGCCCACATCAGGGAGGAGGTCAACGAAGGCAAGAGCCTTTCGTACACCATGACACACTACCCCCAGGTCTTTCCGCCCTTCTACCTCAACATGGTCCGGGCTGGGGAAGCCTCGGGAACACTCCATCTCGTGCTCGAGCGTCTCGCCGAGTTCAGCGAAAAACAACAGGCGCTCAAAGGCCGGGTGCGCGCGGCGATTGCCTACCCCTTCTTCATGTTTCTTGTGGGCAGCGTCGTCCTGTTCTTCCTCGTCACCTTCGTCGTGCCCAACGTGACGAAAATCTTCGACGAGATGCACCAGAGTCTGCCGCTCATCACGATTATCCTGATCGGTGTGAGCCGCTTCCTGGAGACGTTCTGGTGGGTGATCGTCGCGGGACTCGTTGCCTCCTTCATCGCCCTGAAGTATTTCCTGTTCCGGACGGAACGAGGCAGGGCCCTGCGGGACAGGGTCCTCCTGCGGCTCCCGGTTGTCGGCGAAATGAACCGAAGGATCGCCGTGGCCCGTTTCAGCCGCACACTGGGAACCCTCCTGGAAAGCGGCGTGCCGTTGCTCGCCTCTCTCGAGATTGTACGGAACATCGTGGGCAATGCCCTCATCAGCGAGGCCATCCACAAGGCCGGCATCGACGTTCGCGAAGGACAGAGCCTCTCGACGCCGCTTGCACGCAGCGGGCTGTTCCCGGACATCTCCGTCGAGATGATCTCCGTGGGCGAGCAGAGCGGGAACCTGGAGCCCATGCTTTACCGCATTGCCGACGCTTACGAAAAGGAAGTGGAATCGAACATCACGATGCTGACCTCGCTTTTGGAACCGGTCATGATTCTCGTCATGGGACTCATCGTCGGCTTCATCGTGGTGTCGATCCTGCTGCCTATTTTCGAGATGAACCAACTCGTGCGATAAACCCAAACAGACCGGAAAGGTGATCTCATGCAACAGACTGATATGCTGACCTCCCTGAGAAACACGACCAGAAGGGGCAATCGGGGCTTCACCCTGATCGAACTGATGGTCGTCATCGTCATCCTCGGCATCCTCGCGGGCCTGATCATCCCCCGGATCATGGGCCGACCCGACGAGGCCAGAAGGGCAAAGGCCCGTATCATGGTCGAGGGAATCGAGACGGCACTAAAGCTCTACCGTCTCGACAACGGCTTCTACCCGACAACCGAACAGGGCCTCATCGCCCTCACGGAAGCGCCCACCATCCCGCCTGTGCCGCGCAACTGGCGCGAGGGCGGATACCTCGAAAAAGGCAAGATGCCGAAGGACCCCTGGGGAAACGACTTCGTCTATCTTTGTCCGGGCTCTCACGGGGAGTTTGATCTGATGTCCTATGGCGCCGATGGGCAGCCGGGCGGTGATGGAAAGAACAAGGACATTAACAACTGGGATAATGACTAGGCAGCGCCTGAAAACGATCCCGAGTCTCGGACCCTCCGGCCAACGGGGTTACACCCTCATTGAACTCGCCGTGGTCATCGTTCTCATCGGCGTGGTTCTGCTCATGGCCGTTCCTCGGATACAGGACACCATGACCCAGGACCGGATGCGATCCGCCGTACGTCACCTCGCGGGCACGGCCCGGGAACTGAAGGCAGAGGCCGTTCGCGAGCAGGTCGACCATTATCTGCACCTCGACCTGGACAACCGCCTCGTCTGGAACACGCGTGACGATATGACGGCCGAGACCAGGACCCTCCGCAGGAGCCAGGCGCGCTCTCTTCCGTCGGGCGTGAGGATCACTGACGTCGCGCTCGTCGATGCGGGTAAAAAAACCCAGGGAGAGGTCGTCATCCGGTTCTTCAGCCAGGGCTACGTTCAGCCCACGGCCATTCATCTTACCGATGAGGATCGAATCATGACCCTGATTCTCCAGCCCTTCCTGAGCACCGTCGAAGTGCAGGATACGTACGTGGATGCGTGGCAGACATCCAAATAAGGATCGAGGACCGAGGTACGAGGAATGAGGACAATGAAAGCTCAACGCATTGGAAACATGTCTTTATTATTCTCCTCGAGCCTCGCTCCTCGAGCCTCGCTCCAGCAGCGCGGCTTCACGCTGCTCGAAGTCATGATCGCCATGGCGATCCTGGCCACGGTGCTGGTGACGGTGTTTCACTCCCAGTCTCAGAGCATCGCCATGGCCAACGAATCCAGATCAAGAACGACCTTGGCGTTGCTGGCCCAGAGCCGCATGGCTGAGATCGAAGGCCGGCAGAATCTCTCGACCGGTCAGACAAGCGGGACGTTCGGCGACGATTTTCCCCATTATTCCTGGACGGCAACTGTTACGCAACCGCCGGGTCCCGGCTCGAGCTTTCTGAGAAAAATCGAGGTCACTGTCGTACACGACTACTACACCGGCAGACCCTACCGGGTGATTCTGTACAGACCCACCGCGTTGCAGTGACCGGTGAGCGGTGTATAAGCAGGATCGAGGTACGAGGAACGAGGAAAATGAAGCTGGGCAGCAAGCAGCAAGGATCAAGCAGCAAGGATCCACAAGGCATGGGGAACAAAGGTTTTCGCCTTGCGGCTTGTGGCTTGTGGCTTGTGGCTCGCCCACACCCTACACCCTACACCCTGCACCCTTCTTCGAAGCGAGGTTTCACCCTCGTCGAGATCCTGGTGGCCATCGCTATTCTGGCCGTCGTGCTCTCGACGATCTACGCCTCCTACATCTCGACGATGCGCGTGGTGAAAAGTCTCGAATACGGCGATGAGGTCTACTCCATGGCCCGCATTACCCTGGAGAGGATGGTCATGGACCTTCAATCGGCCTGCAAGGAAAAAGACGCCTACGAGTTCGTGACCCTGAAGGACTCGACGGGCAGGCTCCCGATGAAGGGGGTTTCCTTTCTTTCCCGGGCACATGTGGACTTCAGCGGACCGGGTGGCACCCTGGCCGTTGCGCAGATCCGCTACGAGCTCGAAGGCGACATCGACTCGGGCGGGTTCTCCATTGTTCGTCGTGACATTCTGAGACAGGGCGAGGGCGCGTCGGGAGCGGAGGGGTTCATCCTCTGCAGGCGGCTGCAATTTGTGAACCTTCGGTTCTATGACTCAACCGGGCGCGAATATTCCACGTGGGACAGCTCGGGCGGGACCGAGGCCCAACGGAACAAAGTGCCGTCGGCGGTCCTCATCGAGCTCAACTTCATCAACCCCGACGACGCAGCCACCCCGTACAAGTTCATGACCCGGTTACTCCTGACGGGCGAGGTCAAGACGTGATCAGATGAAGATTCCCGCTCGAAACGACAGGGGGATCGCCCTCATTATCGTACTGCTCATGGTGAGTGTCATCGTAGTGCTCACCCTGCAGCTCAACGTCTCGTCGCGGGCTCAGGTCTACGAGGCGGCCAACCTGGGCGACGGGATCCGCGTGCTCTACATCGCCAAGTCGGGGCTGTTCGCCGGGATGGGGATTCTTTACGAAGACAAGGCTGATTCAGACACACTCAACGAAGCCTGGGCACATACGGACAGCCTGATCGAGCAATCCAAAAGCTACTTCGATGGCGGACATCTGGAACTCCTTATTGAAGACGAGACGGGCAAGATCAATATCAACAAGCTCGTTCAGGGCAATGCGTTCAACAACACGGTGCGAGGGATCCTCACCCGTCTTCTGTCCCAGCCCCGTTTCAAGCTCGAGAACAGTGAGGTGGAGAGCCTCGTATTCGCCATCAAAGACTGGATTGACACGGACTCTGAAGTAACGGGAAGTGGTGCAGAAAATGCATATTATCAAGGCCTTGGAAAGCCCTACACCGCGCGAAACGGCCCCATGGAATCCATCGACGAGTTGCTGCTCGTCCGCGGAGTCACTCGGGAGCTTTTCTACGGGACCGAGGACAGGCCCGGACTTGCCCGATTCCTCACGGTCTACGGCGAAGGACAGATCAACCTCAACACGGCACCCAAGGAAGTCCTTCAGGCCCTTGCGCCGGCCATCACGGAAGACATGGCCAGCCGGATGGACGACTACCGGAAAAATCCGGCTAACAGCCTTACGGATCCCTCGTGGTATAAGAAAGTGACCGGGATGGCGAGTACGTCGATCGAGGGGATTCTGACGACGAAGAGCAACTCCTTCCAGATCATCTCGACAGGTCACCTGGGATCGATGAAACGTACCATACGGGGTGTGGTGAAGCGGGACAGCGATCAAAAGCTCTCTGTCGTCGCCTGGAGGCTCGGCTGATGGCAAAACACATTCTCGGGCTCGATATCGGCAAGAGCAGCGTCAAGGCCGTTCTCATCGAAGGGGGCCTCCGCGGCAGCGCGCGCATCGTTGCGTGGGAGAAGGTAGATGTGGCCGCAACCGGCGGGGTCCGAGGTGCTCTCCGGCATCTCCAGGAAATCCCTGTTCTCACCGTGCCGACCTGCCAGACCACTCTTGCGGCTGGCGGCTTTTCCTTCCGCAACGTAAAGCTCCCCTTCAAGGACCGCAAAAAGATCGGCCAGACGCTCCCCTTCGAACTGGAGTCCCAGATCCCCCACGCCTTGGAGGACGTGCTCATTGATTTCACCGCGCAGGCAAAGACCGAAGAGTCCGAGATCTTCGCAGCGGCCATCCCGAAGAAAGACGTGCAGGAGCGCGTCGCTCTGCTGGACGAGTACGGCTTCGGCGCCGAGGCCATTGACATCGAGTCGGTTCCCATCGCGGCAAGGCTCATGACGGATGCGGCGGGGACGGATACCCTGAACCTTCTTCTGGATGTAGGGGCATCCGAGACGACAGGCGTCTTCTTCAAGGAAGGAAAGATCCTCCAGATCCGCTCCTTCCCCTTCGGGGGCGCTGACATCACGACCGCCCTTTCCAGAGCCCTCGGCATCCCTCCGGCCGAGGCCGAAGCGCGGAAAAAGCGCGGGAACACCGGGCAGGCCGAACAGGAAATCGCGGCCGCCTGCCAGAAGTTTTTCGTGTCTCTGAAGAATACAATAAGTTCGATGCAAATGTCCGGCGTTACCGCCGAAGACGTTGCGACGGTTTACCTCACCGGCGGCGGAGCTCTCTATCGCAAGCTCGCCGAAGACCTCTCCCGGACCCTCACGGTTCCCGTGGAGCGGGTCAACGTGACGGCACTGGCCGGCATGAAACCGGTGGGAGGCGACGACGCGGGCTGGGATTCCATGGTCATGAACGGTGCCCTCGCCTTGGCCCTGCGGCCCCTGGCCAAGGGACCGGGTTTCAATTTCCGCCAGGGCGGATTCCGCCCGAAGGTCCGGGCCTTTGCATTCGATCTAGGCGTGAGCGCCAAGTGGGCGGCCGTCGTGGCGGCTTTCATCGTAGTGCTTGCAGGAGGAGATCTCTATGTCTCCTATCTCGGCGATAAGGCCCGGCTCGATCAGCTCAAAGCCGAGACGGCGACCCTTTTTCAGAACACCTTCCCCGAAGTGACGCGTGTCGTCGACCCGGCCCAGCAGTTCCGCACCAAGATCTCCGAGGCCAAGCGCCTGGCCCTGGCCTCACGCAATGCTGCCTCGGGCGGATCCGCTCTCGGCGTCATGAAGGATCTATCCGAACGGGTTCCTGAGACATTGGGGTTCATCGTGACCTCTCTTGTCCTCGACGGCGACAAGGCCGACATCCACGGCGAGGCCTCGGGCTTCGAAGCAGCGGAAACCATCAAAAAGGAACTGGAGGCGTCGGGGCGTTATGAAAGCATCTCCGTCAGCTCCTCCAGCGTCAAGCAGGGAAACCGCGTGGAGTTCGATCTGAAAACGGTACTGGCGAAGAAACCATGAAGAAGTTCTGGGACAATCTGGGAACAAGGGAGAAGCTCTACATCCGCGCGGGAGCTGGGATCGGCGTCATGATTCTGCTCTTCCAGTTCGCCATCCTGCCCTTCTGGGAAGACAGGACGCGCGTGGCGAAAGCTGTCGAGACCCAGGAAAAGATCCTGGAGGAGATGTACGCCCAACTAGCCGAGTACCGACTGCTCCGGCATGACACGGACAGACTGCAGAGAGCCATTGCGTCGAGGCTGCCCAATTTTACCCTGTATTCCTTTGTAGAGCGAAAGGCGAGGGAGGCCGGTGTACGCGGCAATATCAAGACCATCCAGCCCTCCCGGGGATTAAGCTCAGGGAGTCTCGAGGAAACGATGGCCGACGTCAGCCTCGAGAAGATCACGACACTGCAACTGGTCCGGTTTCTCTATTACGCAGACTCCCCGCGTGATGCCGTCCGTATCCGCAAGCTCAACGTGCGCAAGAGCACGGAAAGTTCCGAGTATCTCACGGTGACGGTCCAGCTCGCCACCTACCAGGCGGCAGCGGGATCCAGGCCCGGCCCCGCTCCTGCGCGGCAGGGAGGATAAAGAGAGCGGTCGATGAAGGAAGGCACTTTGAAATACGGCGGCTATGTTCTTTTTGCCCTGGCGGTGCTTCTTTTTTTCGCCTGGCTGCGGATGCCCTCAGAGACGGTTCGTTCGCTTGTGATGTACGCACTATCGAAAAATCAGGCGGAGGTGCAGATACGGTTTGATTCGGCACAGTTTGCTTTCCCCTTCGGGATCATGCTGACCGGGTTTTCGGCCCAGAGGCAAGAAGGCCGTGGCTGGAGGATCGATGTGGAAACTCTCACGGCGCACCCGTCGTTCTCTTCGCTGGCGACGGGGCACCTGGCCCTGCGAATTCAGGCGGCAACCATGGGCGGAAGGATCGACGGGGAGATCGCCTTCCGGAACCGTTTTGCTGCAAGCGGACCGCTGCAGGCCCAGTTGAGATTCGACAGTATCAACACCGCCGATTGCGCCTGGCTTGCCGGGGTCCTGGGACGCCAGGTTTGGGGACGGGTCGACGGCCAGATCCGCTTCTCCGGTCTTCCGCAGCAGTGGACAGCCGGGTCGGGTCACCTCGAGATCTTGCTCATCAACGGCCGGGTTCCCTTCCAAGCCCCCCTGTTCGGGCTCGATGAGATGACCTTCACGCGGATCGAAGGGAACATGGATTTAGAAAACGGCACTCTCAAGGTGACCCGTTTCCAGTTGGCCGGAGAGAACATCCAGGGGGCTTTTCAAGGCAATGTCCACCTGGAAGGCGATGTTTCACTCAGTCGGCTCGCGCTTAGGGGCGACGTGAATCTGCCTGCCGCCGGGTCGGATCGATTCGCTGTTGAGGTCGCCGGCACTGTTGCAAGCCCCGTGGTCAAGCCGATCTGAGGAGCGGCAGAAAAAATGGGTATGCGCAAACTATTTCAAAACAGGCAGCGCACGATCATGATTCTCCTCGTGATCACCGTCGTCGTGTACCTTGCCGTCGACATCGCATATCAGATCGTTGAACTGAGTACAGAACCGCTCACCTCCGTGGAGCAGCTGGCATCGGGCACGCCGGAGGCGGACTCGGCGACAGAACCCCTGGAATCCTACGACATCATAGTGGAGCGAAACCTCTTTCGAACAACGGATCGACCCATTGTCACGGCGGACTCGATGGACCTCGACTCACTCGAAGCCACCGCCCTGCAGCTTGACCTCTATGGGACCATTGCGGGAGAGAACGGCAGAGGCTATGCGATCATTGAGGAGAGGGACAAGAAACGGCAGCAGCTCTACAAGGTCGGCGACAGAGTGGGCGGTGCCACGATCGTCAAGATCATGCGCAATGCCGTCGTGCTTCGACTCGGGGACAAGGACCAGGTCCTGAAAAAGAAAGAGGGTGCATCGGCAGGAAGCGAGCGTCAAGCAACGGCCGGGATCACTCCCCAGCAGGTTTCGCCTCCCGGTTCGACTGCCCCGCGGCCGCGACCCCGTACCCCGACAGGAGGGGGCCCTGCAGGCGCACCGCCCGACCTGGCAAGCCTTCTGACCCAAGCCCGCGTGACACCCCACGTCACGGTCGGTTCGTCGGGCAAGCCCGATGGCGTGGTCATCACCGAGATACAGCCGGGAAGCCTGTTTGAAAAGGTGGGACTTGCCAACAGCGATCTCATCCAGGAAGTCAATGGCCGGCCCGTCTCAAACGTCAATGATCTTGTCGCCATGTACAGGGATCTCAAGCCCGGAGCGAGTCTGTCCGTAAAAGTGACCCGCGGAGGCCGTGAGGTGATGCTCAACCACACGGTGGAATAAACGTGCATTAGGTACAGACACGTAAAGAAATAATCCGATACATCTTCCACTAAATCCTTGACCCTTAATACTAGCCCCTGTAAATTCTCTGTGGTAATTTGTGTCCCGATATACTAAGAAAGGGCAGGGATAATCACGGGGCATGTATACCTCTCATTTCAAACTGAAGGAAAATCCCTTCAGCCTCACACCCGACCCGAAGTATCTTTTCCTTAGCGGTCAGCATCGGGAGGCCCTCCATCATCTAATATATGGGATCAAAGAGAAGAAGGGATTCATCGTTGTAACAGGCGGGATCGGAACAGGAAAAACGACCCTCTCCAGGGCACTTCTCGCGCGGATGGACGCATTCGTGGAAACAGCGCTCATTTTCAATTCCTACCTGTCCGACATGGAACTGCTGGAGGTGATCAACCAAGAGTTCAAGATATCGCTGATCGATGTCGATAGGACAAAGAGGAGATACATCGACTCTCTCAGCGCATTCTTGATGAGCAATTATAGGGCGGGAAAGAACGCCGTCGTGCTTATCGACGAAGCCCAGAATCTTTCCCGAAACGTTCTCGAGCAGATCCGGATGCTCTCTAACCTGGAGACGGAGACGGAAAAGCTGCTTCAGATCATTCTGGTGGGGCAGCCCGAGCTGCGGGATCTCTTGGAGCAGCCGTCGTTGAAGCAGTTAGCCGAGCGGATTTCAGTGAGGTACCACCTCGACAGCCTGTCCAGCGATGATGTGCCCTATTATATCGAGCACCGACTTGCTGTAGCCGGGAGCACGGAACAGCTGATTTTTGCAGACAACGCCTTCAGGAAGATCTATGACTTCAGCCGGGGCAACCCGCGGCGGATCAACATCCTCTGCGACAGGGCACTACTGATCGCCTATGCCGGAAATCAGCATGTGATCGACAACAAGGTCATCAAGCTTGCCATCAACGACCTGAAATCGAGTGATGTAAAAAAGGGATCTTTTTTTTCGAAGCGGAAGAAGAGGCTTTTCGCCTGAACAATGTGAACCATTTCGCATGTTCATGATCTTATAAAAAGTCCGTTTCAGCCTCGGAATCTTAATACGGGACACCCTTCGAGAGTCTTTATGAGTTACATCACCCCCGCCCTGAAACGAGCCCAGAAATCCAATGATGACAAGTACTTGCCATATAGGGACATCATCTCGGCAAAACCGCGGCACAAGGTTCGGGGAAGGAAGCGCCTAATTCTCGGTGTTTCCCTAGCAGCACTTGTACTCCTGGCATCGACGGCTTTCTCGGTAATCATCTATGTCGGCCAAGAAGTACCCGTTAAGGAAGAGGTTTCCCTTTACGCTGCACCTGTTACCATCCGGGCCAAGATCGATGCAACGGCGCGGAAGCAGGCTATCCCTCACAGCACGAACCAGACCCAGGCAGCCGAGATTCTCTTTCAGGCCGGGCTCAGGAGGCAGCAGGCGGGGGATTCAGCGGATGCCGAGGCACTGTATCGAAAGGCAATCGAAATCAATCCGAACAATCTCAGCGCACTGAACAACGTGGGTGTTTTGTGCATGCACCAAAAGCGGGACAGCGAGGCCATCGACATCTTCTACAAGCTCATCGACGCGAAAGGCGATTGGTCGGACCCCTACTACAATCTCGCCTGTCTCTTCAGCCGGCAGGGCGACAGCCCGAAGGGGTTGAAGTATCTCAGGATCGCCCTGTGGCTCAATAAAGACCTCAGGGAATGGGCACGAAACGACTCGGACCTGGAGCCCCTGCGCTCCAGAGCTGAATACCATAGAATCGTAGACTGAGGGTGAGTCTCCATGCTAACCCTTTCCCGCAATAAACTCGTGATGCAGACGGCCACGGCCCTGCTGTTGCTGTTTTTCGCTTTCCAGGCAACGGCCCAGGCAGCGCGGCTGGCCGGCAGCATCCAGCCTGTCCCGGCGGCATCGTCGGAAGTCGCCTCCCCCGTGAAAGACGATTCCGGTGTTGAGAACGAGTCTCCGGCTTCGGCCCCGAAGAAACAGGTTCCGGCAAGAAAGAAAACGGCAACCAAGTCCGCGCCTCCAAAAGTAGCAAAGGTGGCCCCTGATGGAGAGGAAAACACCCCCAAGGGCACGGCCCCCGAGAAACCCGGCTCCGCCGGCGGGCAACTGGGAACGTACGTCACCATCGACTTTGACAATGTCGATATTCTCACCTTCATCAAGTTCATCAGCGAGCTGACGGGCAAGAACTTCGTCGTCGACGAATCGGTCAAGGGTAAGGTCAGTGTCTTTTCACCTCGAAAAATCTCCTCCGAAGAGGCCTACAAAGTTTTTGAGTCTGTTCTCGAAATCCACGGCTTGACGACAGTCCCCTCGGGCGACGTGACCAAGATCGTCCCCAGCCAGCTGGCAAGGGAAAAGAGCATCGAGACGCGTCTGCAGGCCGAGGCGATGGGCCCCAATGACCGGGTCGTCACCCAGATCGTCCCCCTGAAAAATGCCAACCCCGATGACATGAAGAAGATCCTGGACCCGCTCGTGTCGAAGTCGAGCGTCATCCTCTCCTATCCTCCCACGGGGATGCTGGTCATCACCGATGTGCAATCGAACATCAAGCGACTGATCACCATTGTCAATGCGCTGGATGCGCCGGGCGCGGGGGAGCAGATCCACGTGATCCCGCTCAAGCACGCCGTGGCCTCCGACACGGCGGCGTCTCTCAGCAACATATTCCAACTCGATCAGGCGGCGCGACGGCCGCAGGCTACATTCACCCTGAGGATCATCTCCGACGACCGCACCAACAGCCTCATCGTGCTCGCTTCGGAGGCTATCGCCAACCGGGTTCGCGAGTTCGTGGCCTTGCTCGACCGCGATGTTCCCCAGGGCGAGTCCAAGATGCACGTCTTCCGCCTGCAGTATGCAAACGCAGAGGACCTGGCCAAGATTCTGATGAACCTGCCGTCGAAGGACACGAAGCCCTCCGCGCCCGCTGCTGGACAGGCGGCCCCCGTGACGCCGCTGACCCGCGGCAAACTCGCCCTGCTCTCCAGCGATTTGCAGATCGTTTCCGACAAGGCGACCAATACGCTCATCATCACGGCCAACAAGGAGGACTGGCGAGTCCTAGAAGAAGTGATCCGCAAGGTCGACGTCCCGAGAGCCATGGTGTACATCGAGGCCCTCATCATGGAAGTGGATGTAAATAAAAACTTCCAGATCGGCGTCGAATGGCGCACCGTCAAGGATCTTGGCTCCCTCAGCGGATTCGACACGGGGCGGGCCGCCGCATTCGGCGGCTCCGGAGGCGGCGGGACCGGCGGCGCATATAATCTTTTCCCGGGCACGTCGACGCAGCCCGCATTCCCCGGCGGCTTTTCGCTCGGCGTGCTCGGCGCGGGGATCACGATCGGCGGGGTCACCTTCCCGAACATCGGCGCCGTCATCAACACCGTCCAGCAGGACTCGAGCGTACATATCCTCTCGAACCCCCAGCTGCTCACGAGCGACAACGAGGAAGCCATGATCAGCGTCGGGAAGAACATCCCGTACATCACGAGGGCGGAGCGATCGCAGACCAACGTGGACTACACGACCTACGAATACCGCGACGTGGGCGTCATGATGACGATCACCCCCTCCATCAACACGGAGCGCTTCGTGCGCCTGAAGCTCAACCAGGAGGTCTCCACCATCGTCCAGGAGGAATCCACGCAGGGGCTCCCGACGACGCTCAAGCGCCAGACCAAGACGACCGTCATGATCAAGGACAACCAGACCATCGTCATCGGCGGCCTCATGGGTGACAGTTCCACATCAAGCAACTACCAGGTCCCGCTGCTGGGCGACCTCCCGCTGCTCGGCTGGCTGTTCAAGACGAAAGGCCAGCAACGTGAGAAAACGAATCTCTACATTTTTATCACCCCGCACATCATCGAGACCGTTGCGGAGGCCGAAGTAGTGAAAGAGATCAAGCGCGAGCAGATCGAGACGTTCGAGGGCGGAGTGATCAAGAGTTACGGGCCCCAGCAACCCGGAGGAGCCGTCAAAAAGGTCCAGTAGTCGGACCCGGGTGACAACGGAATGGAAGCCAAAGAAAACAATCGCAATCCCCTCTCAGAGGACATGCCCGGCCTGATCAACCGCGACGGGAAGCCCATCATCGAGCTTCTCGATGAGGCCTTTGCCCCCGTGCAGGAGGCCGAGCCCGCCAGGCGCCGGACGATCGGGGAACTTTACAGCCAGAAAAAAGCCACCGACGAGATCGGCCAGCTCCGCAGCCTGAGCATTCAGTTCGGCATTCCCCTCCTTGCGGAGCTCCCCATCGACCACATGAGCGTGGATTTCACGCGGAAGATCCCGATCCAGTATCTCAAGAAGCAGAAGATAGTCCCCCTGGAAACGCCCGATGCATTTCTGATCGCGGTTAGCGATCCCTCCAATTTCCAGGCTGTGGACGATCTGATGCGGATCGTCGGCCGCCACGATGCCGAGGTGGTGCTTTCATCCGAAGGAACGATCCTCTCGGCCATCGGCCATGCCTATGACCTGGGCCGCGACTCCGCCCAGGAGTTCACCGAGATCATGAACGGCGAGTCTGCCGACAGCATCATCTCCGAGATCGAGGAGACGGCTGACCTGCTGGACGAGGCAAGCGACGCGCCCATCATCAAGCTGGTGAACCTGGTCCTCGCGCAGGCCATCAAGGACCGGGCGAGCGACATCCACATCGAGCCCTATGCCGGCTCGTTGAAGATCCGCTACCGGATCGACGGCATGCTCTACAACCTGCTGAATCTACCGCGGCGCATCCAGTCGTCGCTTGTCTCGCGCATCAAGATCATGGCCAAGCTCAACATCGCCGAGAAGCGCCTTCCGCAGGACGGCCGCATCGAGGTAAGGATCGGCGACAAGAACGTGGACATCCGCGTTTCCGTCATCCCCACGGCCTTCGGCGAGCGCGTGGTGCTGAGGCTTCTGGACAAGTCACAGGCACTGCTGACGCTGGCGGATCTGGGCCTCGATGCAACGAAAATCAAGTTGTTCGACCGGCTCATCAAGTCGCCCTACGGGATCGTCCTCGTCACGGGACCCACGGGAAGCGGCAAGACGACAAGCCTCTATGCGGCTCTGTCGAAGATCAACAGCCCCGAGATCAACATCATCACCATCGAAGATCCTATCGAGTACCAGATCGAGGGGATCGGGCAGATCCAGGTCAATCCCAAGATCGACCTCACCTTCGCCACCGGCCTGCGCTCCATCGTTCGCCAGGACCCGGACGTCATCCTCGTGGGCGAGATCCGCGACCGCGAGACGGCGGAGATCGCCATCCAGTCGTCGCTCACCGGACACCTCGTCTTCTCGACGCTGCACACCAACGATGCGGCCAGCGCTATCACGCGTCTCATCGACATGGGGATCGAGCCTTTCCTCGTTTCCTCGTCGGTCATAGCCATCGTAGCCCAGCGACTGGTGCGTGTGTTGTGTCCGCGCTGCAAGGAGGCGTATCAGCCCGACGCAGAGTCGCTCATCGATGCGGGGATCCCCCTCAGCGCCGTCAACGGCAGGCAGATCTTCCAGCGAAGGGGATGCAACGCCTGTATGAACACAGGCTATCGCGGCCGGACGGGCATCTTCGAGATCATGAATATGGACGAGGGAGTCAAAAAGCTGATCCTGAAGACATCGGATTCCAACCAGATCAACGAAGAGGCCGTTCGCAACGGCATGTCGACACTGGTGCAGGACGGCGCCCGGAAGGTCCTCGAGGGAGTCACGACCATCGAGGAAGTGCTTCGCGTCACCCGAGTCCTCAACCGCAACTCCAACGTCGTCATCGAGGACGAAACGATCTGACGCGAAGGATTTGCACACAGAGAATCGGGTTTCCGGAATCGACTTCGAGAATTCTTTCTTGCCTGTCTTGCTGCTTGATCCTTGTTGCTTGCTGCTTTTTGCTCTTTTCCTTTAGCCTTTAGCCTTTTTCCTTTTACTTGTAAATCGTCGGATCGGGAATCCCCGCCTCGCGGAAGCCTTTCTTCCTGAGCAGGCAGCTGTCGCAATCCCCGCAGGCCCTGCCCTTCTCGTCCGGATCGTAGCAGCTGTGGGTCCACCGGTAATCGACCCCCAGCTTGGCGCCCTCCCGGATGATCTCGGCCTTGCTCATGTGGGCAAGTGGCGTCCGGATGGAGATTCTCATTGTCCCCTCAACGGCCGCCTTGATGGCGAGATTCGCCATGGCTTCGAAGGCGACGATGTATTCGGGCCGGCAGTCGGGATAACCCGAGTAATCCATCGCATTGACGCCGATGAAGATATCTGACGCCCCCAGGACCTCCGCCCAGGCAAGGGCGTAGGACAGGAAAATGGTGTTGCGTGCCGGCACGTAGGTCGCCGGGATGCCGGAGGCACGCTCTACCTCGCTGCGGCCGTGCGGCACGTCGATATCGGCCGTAAGGGCTGATCCTCCGATCGCCCGGAGGTCGATCCGGATGACAAGGTGCCGCCGGGCGCCGAGCGCTTCGGCCACCCGCCTTGCGGCCTCGAGCTCAATGGCATGACGCTGCCCGTAGTCGAAGCTCAGGCTGTAGAGCTCGAAGCCCTCACTTGCTGCCATGGCCATCGCCGTCGTAGAGTCGATGCCTCCGCTCGAGAGTATCACCGCTTTGCGCTTCCTGTTCATTCTGGCCTCCACCTCCCATCTAGGGTGCAAACGAGACGTTTGTCAATCATAAGAATGGGCATTGGGTGCTGGGAATTGGGAATTGAAAAATTTCTCACTCTAATTCCTGACTCCCAACGCCCTTCTTTGATTGTCGCTTCTGTCATGTCTGTCACTTCCATCACTTCTTCCACTCTCTTTACTGGATGTCTGATTTGTGTTAGAAGCATTCATCAATCGGCCTCTTCAAGGAATCCTTCAGCTCAATGCACGGAAGCCACAACCGCAGGCCCTTCCGGCCTCAACGTCGACGGCAGCAAAAACGGGAAGAGCCCCCCCGGAGGCTCCAACCAGAGGCCGAACCCGTTCTGAATGACGTGCTCGCCCGCATCGGAAAACCCGAGGAAGCCCCCTTCAAACCGGATCCCTTCCAGCTCAAGGCACTCGAAGCCATCGGGCGCTCGGACTGCCTTGTCATGGCTCCGACAGGCTCCGGCAAGACCTGGATCGCCGAGCAGGCTATTCACCAAATGCTCATGGCAGGGAAGCGCTGCTGGTATGCCTCTCCCCTGAAGGCCCTGTCGAATGCCAAATGGGTCGAGTTTGGAGACCGCTTCGAGAGCATGAATGTGGGCATCCTCACGGGCGACACGAAGGAAAATACAGATGCGCCTGTCATAGTGGGGACGACAGAGATCCTCCGAAACCAGCTCTACGATTCCATGCACGAGGGACGCGACCTGCCCATCGATCTCGTGATCCTCGACGAGGCCCACTACCTGGGCGACGAGGAGCGCGGTGTGGTCTGGGAGGAGATCATGATCTATCTTCCTGCCCGGGTGAATCTCCTGCTGCTCTCCGCCACGATCGAGAACGGACGCGAGATCGCCGCATGGCTCGAGGGCCTGCGCGGCAAGTCCTGCGTCGTCGTCGAGGAGAGGCGGCGGCCGGTGCCGCTTTATCCCCTCTTCCTTCACCCGTCGGGCCGGCTCATGCCCTTTCTGAACAAGCGAAAGCTCTTCGGACGGGTGGAGCCATTCGCTCGCGAGAAGGGCAAACAGCGCAGCGGCCGGGGCGCCCCTCCCTACGGGGAGATCATCCGGGCCCTGAGACAATTCGACCTGCTGCCCGCCATTTTCTTTCTGCAGTCCCGGGCCGAGTGCGACAATGCCCTGAGGAGCTGCCGGCCGATCACACACCCGTCGAGCCTCGAGTTTGAAGAGTCGCTTCAGGAGATCCTGGACCGCACGCCGCGGCTTGCCCAGCACAAGCAGCTTGCGCAGCTGCGCTTATCCCGTGTGGCCTCCCACCACGGGGGGCAGATGCCGCCATGGAAGTTCCTCGTGGAGAGCATGATGAAGCGGGGCTTTCTGGACGCGATTTTCGCCACGTCGACCGTCGCGGCAGGGGTGAACTTCCCGGCGCGGACGATCGTTCTTTTCAATTCGGACTACTTCAACGGGCACGAGTGCGTGCCGCTTGACGCCACGGGCTTTCACCAGATGACGGGACGGGCGGGCCGCCGGGGGCAGGACAACATAGGTTTTCTGCTGCTCGTGCCGGGCCGGTTCATGGACCTGGAGCACATCCGGAGGCTCGTCTTCACGCGCTCCGAGGACGTTGTCAGCCGCATCAAGAACGATTTCTCGATGGTCCTCAACCTCCTGCTATCCCAGACAATGGAAAACGTCCGCCATATCTTCGAGAACTCGCTTGCGGCTTTCCAGCAGGATAAAGAGCGAAGGGAGGGGAAGAAAAGTGCAGCATCGCGGCTCTGGCGGTCCTTCAAGCGACACGTGGATTTTCTCAAAGCCGAGGGATTCGTAGGCGAGGACGACCGGCTCACGGCCGACGGCATATGGGCCTCCCAACTGAGGCTAGACCACCCCGTGCTGATTGCCGAGTGCCTGCGGCGGGAGGCCCTGCCCCATGACGACGCGGCGCTTCTTGCCGCTGTGATCGCACCCTTCGTCTACGACCGGGGCCAAGATATCCACGTCAAGCGCAAGGATCTTCCCAAAAGACTCACCGCTGCCTACGACCGGGTCTTCGACACGGTCTTTCCCATGATGGACAGGCTCGATGCGGCGGGCTTCAGCCTCAATCCCCTGCCCCTCTGGACAGCGGCCGTGATCTACGACTGGGCCCGGGGGCGCGAATGGGACCGGATCGTCGAACGCTACGGT
>DATJPI010000236.1:0-3205 GCA_035506495.1 Syntrophales bacterium | reverse complement strand
CGCCTTGAGCTGAGGATGCTTATTGAGGAGTTTCTGACGGACGAGCTTTCTCTTGGCTGCAGATTTAATGGGTGTGAAGAGACCGTTGACCGTAAGGGCCTTGATCCTGGCCCGATCGGACCCGCAGTCTTCCTCGCGAGTGTCGATGAGGAGGCTCACCGTTTTGTTGACTGCCAGGTTGCGGTATTTCTTCGTCCCCTTCAGCGTCATCATGTAAATTTCGCGGCAGTCCCTGTCGGCCACATAGGACATGAGCGAGCAGTGGGGCACGTTGTCGGTCACTGTGGCAAGCACACAGACTTCTTTGTCCTTCACGATTTTCTTCATTTCCTTCAGCATGTCTTCCCCTCGTCGGCCCTCACTACGGGGCCGCATGGACACTATAAGATCTTCCTCGGCTGTGTATTTGGATCCTTTTCCCCGTAGAAAACGACCAGGAAGATCTCCCGGTCGGAACGATTTTCGATTGCGTGGGGCAGGCCGGCGGGTATCTCGAAGAGCTCCGGTTCCTCGCCGCTGACAAGAATCTCCTCGCGCCCCGCATGGTCACCTGTTTCTGCAAGCAGCGCGGCGGGACCCCCGCAGAAAAGAACCCACTCGGAAGCGTTGTCGTGGACGTGATTGCCCCGGACGGCGCCGGGCTGCATGGACGCTACGTGAAGATTCCCCGGCGGCTTTCCCCCGAGCCCGGCCAACGGGAGTGGATCGAGGACCCAGCCCCTGGCATCTTTCCACGCCTTTTCCCCGATAGGAACGCGCCTGATCTTCGACATACGGATCCTTCCCTCCATCGGTCGATGAACTCGGCATTATTCTTAGCACGCCTCCGTCTCCCCGGGCAAGAAGGACAACGCACCAGCAGGAGATTCGCCGAGTTTTCCTTCGAGGCGAAATGTGTTAGCATCGAGGGCATGGATAAGATCCGCCTCGGAATCAGCACCTGACTTCTCGGCCAGAACGTCCGCTGGAACGGCGGGCACGCCCTGGATCGGTTCCTGGCCTACACGCTGGGCACGTACGTGGAATACGTCCCCGTTTGTCCCGAAGTAGAGGCAGGCTACGGCATCCCCCGTGACACCTTCCGTCTTGTCGGCGACGCTCAGCGGCCCCGGCTCGTGATCACCAAAACCGGTGTGGACCACACGGATCGGATGGAGGCCTGGGCGCGCAAGCGGGTGGCCGAACTGGAGAAGGAAGACCTCTGCGGATTCATCTTCAAGAGCGATTCCCCCTCGAGCGGTATGGAGCGGGTGAAAGTCTATGGTAACAAGGGCATCCCTTCAAAGGTCGGCGTGGGGATCTTTGCCCGGATCTTCATGGAACACTTCCCGCTCACGCCCGTTGAAGAAGAAGGGCGGCTCCATGACCCTGTCCTGCGGGAGAACTTTATCGAGCGCATCTTCACCTGCAAACGTTACTGCGATCTCGTGGAGGGAAAGAATCGCGTGGCGGGCCTTTTGGACTTTCACACCCGCAACAAGCTCCTGCTTATGGCCCACAGCCCGAAGCACCTCAGAGAGATGGGGGCCCTTGTGGCCCATACCCGGGAAATCCCCGTGAAGGACCTCATCGACCGATACGAGACCCTGCTCATGGAGGCCATGGCGCTCAAGCCCTCAACGGCAAAGCACGTAAACGTCCTGCAGCATATCATGGGCTACTTCAAGAAACAGCTCGCCAGCGACGAGAAACAAGAACTACTCGAGGTCATCAACGATTACAAGAGGGGGCTCATCCCTCTCATCGTCCCCGTCACTCTGCTTGCCCACTATGTGAGGAAGTACAACCAGGCCTATCTGAAAGAGCAGACTTATCTCAACCCTCATCCCGCCGAGTTGATGCTCCGCAACCATGTATAGAGGAACGAGGCTCGAGGTACGAGGACCGAGGGAATGCTCCCCTTCCTATAAAAACCTCGATCCTAGATACTCGCTCCTCGTTCCTGAATAGTTGACGCCTGAGCCCGGGGGTTATATCTTATCTTCATGCCTCGCACCCCTGACACGGAAATCCCCCGCCTGATTCTGGCCTGGTACAAGAAAAACAGGCGCGATCTTCCCTGGCGCAGAACGAATGACCCCTACCGGATCTGGATCTCGGAGATCATGCTCCAGCAGACCCGCGTCGAGACGGTCATCCCTTACTACGCGAGTTTCCTGCGGCGGTTCCCCGACGTGAAGGCGCTTGCCCGGGGCCGCCTGGACAGCGTCCTCAAAGCCTGGGAGAATCTCGGTTACTATTCCCGCGCCCGCCATCTCCACGAGGCGGCCCGTGTCGTTGTGAACCGATTCGGTGGCACGATCCCGGAAACAGAAGAGCGGCTGCTCGAACTTCCCGGCGTCGGCGCCTACACGGCCGGCGCCATCCTCAGCATCGCCTTCGGCAGGCCCGTCGCCGCCGTTGACGGCAACGTTATCCGGGTCATCTCCCGCCTTTTCGGAATTCGCGAACTCGTTGACAGGCCGGATACAAGAAAGAAGATCGAGGGCATTGCTCAGCGGCTCGTGCCGCCAGAAAAGCCGGGGCACTTCATCCAGGCCCTCATGGATCTCGGTTCCGGTATCTGCACGCCCCGCAGCCCCGATTGCCCAACCTGCCCCGTCGCCGGACTGTGTGTTGCCCACAGGAAAGGATTCCAGGAATCCGTCCCCGCAAAAAAGAAGGCTTACGTGATCCCTCAGCGCCGGGAGGCGGCGGTTATCATCCGCAACAGCACTGGGGAAGTGCTCATGATCAAGCGCCCGCAGAGAGGGCTTCTCGGGGGTCTATGGCGCTTCCCGGGATGCGCCATAGAAAGAAGGGAACAGCCTGCAACAAAGCTCCGCAGTTGCCTCCGGGACGGGCTGGGCCTGAGGGTCGCCCCCGGAAAGGAGATCTTCCGCATCGAGCACGGCTACTCTCACTTCTCCGTCGAAGTGCAGGTTTTTGAAGGAAGAATCCGGGAAGGGCTTACAGGCAATAACGGTGCACTGCCCTGGAGGTGGGTCGATCCCGATAAGCGCCCAGGCCCGGCGCTCTCCGGGCTCGAGAGAAAAATCCTGCGAAGATGGCAGACTCACCGCCGGGACCAGAACCGATTTGCCGATGGAAAAAGTCCGACAAAGGGTGTTAAATAACCGGAACACTGTAAATGGCGGGACACTTGATGAGCAAGGATCATATCCCGGCGACACCGGCCATACGAGTCCTTAAGGACAACAACGTC
>DATJPI010000235.1:0-3103 GCA_035506495.1 Syntrophales bacterium | reverse complement strand
GTCGAGGCCCACGTTGCTCAACATGAGGCCGAAGCAGCACATCATCACCGACTTCATCATCGAGCCGTGGGAGAGATAGGTGACGAAGGTAAGGCCGAGGACGATGAGGGAAAAGTACTCATGAGGACCGAACTTGAGGGCGAACTTCGAGAGGGGGACGGCGAAGAGCATGAGACCTACGATCCCCAACGTACCGGCGATGAAAGACCCAAAAGCGGACATGCCGAGGGCTGCTCCCGCCCTGCCCTTTTTCGCCATCTGGTAGCCGTCCATGCAGGTGACGACCGAGGCTGCCTCACCGGGGATATTGACGAGGATGGAAGTGGTGGAGCCTCCGTACATGGCCCCGTAGTAGAGACCGGCAAGCATGATGATCGCCCCGGTAGTCGATATCTTGAAGGTAATGGGGAGTAAAATGGCTATGGCCCCCACAGGTCCTATACCGGGAAGCACGCCCACGAGGGTGCCGAGCACGGAGCCTACAAAACAGAAGAAGAGGTTCTCCGGCGTAAGCGCAATCGAAAAGCCGTAGATGAGACTGTGCAGAGTTTCCACGCAACTAACCCCCTGTTACCATCCGAGTACACCTCTCGGGAACTGGATCTGCAATGCAAAATGGAACACGATGTAGGCGAGCATGATCGTCACGAAGGCCCCTGCCACGCTCACCCAGGGTTTTGGCTTTCCGAGGGAGTAGAGAAGCACCATGACCGCAAAGGTCATGATGAGGAAGCCGATGCTCGTGAGAAATGCGGCGTAGAGGAAAAGGGCCACGATCGTGATGAGCGCATTCCGCCATTTGAGTCCTCTCCAGGAATCGGTGAGATGCCGTGCTCCCCCTTTGCCTATCACCGCCTTTATGATCAGCACAGAGGACAGGATACCGAAAATGAGGCTCGACCAGAAGAGGACAAAACCGGGACCGGGGTTCGAGACGGCCCCCACGCCGAGCTCGACCGCCATAAAGAGGACGAATACGGAGATGCCGAGCCAGAAAAGACCGCTCGCGATGTCATGTCGGTTCATAGCACTCCCCTGTCTGTGTCGCCATCAAGGAACGGAGCGCCCAGGATACTCAGACGGTGATGGCAACTTTAAAGGCCTCCCAGATCGCGTCTTTGATCTTCCTCGGCGTCACACAGTCTCCAACGATATAGACTTCTTTGGCAAGCTCCCGGACGGCTTCAGCGAGATCGCGCACGGGACGGCGACCCACGGCGAGGACCACCAGATCGACGAAGAAACGTGTAAGTCCGTCCTTTGTCTGGCATATTAGGGCCCGTGGCTCTACCTCTTCGACCTCCGTCCCCGTGAGCACCTTCACATTATGCTGTCTCAAAAGTTCGAGCAGCATTTCACGGTTCGCCTCGTGCAGGTCGATGGCAACGTCCGCAGTCATTTCGAGAACGGTGACCGGGCAGCCTTTGCGCGCCAGATATAGAGCCGTCTCGCACCCAACAGAACCGCCGCCGATAACGCACACATGCGCCCCCGATGGGATATTGCTGCGATACGCTTCATCCGGGGTCATCCACGCGGCTTGTTCCATGCCTTTGATCGTCGCCTCTCGAGCCGGAACCGACCCTGTTGCAACAAAGATCACATCCGGGTTCTCCGATTCGATCTCTTTCATGGTTGCTTCGCTGCCCAGCTTCACCTTGATGTTGGGAGATCTTTTCACCTGGTCCACCTGGTATTCGAGGAGACGGGCGATGTCATTCTTGAAGTCCGCCCGTCCTGCCACGTGAAGCGTGCCGCCCAGGCGGTCGCTCTTTTCATAAAGGGTCACGTCGTGCCCCCTTTCGGCTGATACGCGGGCAGCCTCCATGCCCGCGATGCCTCCCCCCACAACCATTACCTTTTTTCGCACTCCGGCGGAGTGTACTGCCAACCGCACCTCGTCGCCGCACCGGGGGTTCACCGCACAACTAAGTGCCTGTCTACGGCGTATCCGCGCCAGGCACTCGTGGCAGCCGATGCACGGTCGGATGGACCTGTGCAGGCCTCTCCTTGCCTTGGACGGAAAATCCGGGTCCGCGAGCAGCGGCCTCCCTAAAGCTATGAAATCCGCTTTACCCTCTTCGATCACGCGATCTGCGAGCGCGGGATATCCCAATCGCCCAACCGTGATCACGGGGATTCTGACGTGAGCTTTCACCATTTCTGCCTGAGGCACTAGGCATCCTGACGGCTGATATACGGGCGGATGAGGCCAGTACCAGTTGTCGAAGCAGCCTGCGTCCACGTGAAGGGCCGCCACTCCGGCTTTTTCGAGAATCTTTGCGATTTCGATCCCTTCATCCGCGGTCCGCCCGCCTGGAATCCTGTGCTCCACGCCGTAGCGGTAAATGATGGGAAAATCCCGGCCCGCCGCTCCCTGAATGGCGTTGATCGTAGAGAGAACAAACTGTATTCTCCCCGTCAAATCGCCCCCGAACCTGTCTGTCCGCTTGTTCCAGAGGGCCGTCGTGAACTGGTCCATCAGGTACCCTTCGTGGCCGTGCAGTTCGATCCCATCGAACCGGCTCTCCTTCGCGATCACCGCAGCCCGAGCAATCGCCTCGATAAGTCCTTCCACCTGCTCGGTGGTCATGGACCGGGCCGTTATCTCCGGCTTCCAGAAGAGCGGCGTGTCAGAGGGAGCGATAAACCCTGAACCGCTCCGGGCTGCCCGCTCAGCAAGGGATCCGGGAAAGACGCGGCCCCAGCCCGCGGTGAGCTGGGCGAAGATGCGGGTCCCGAAATCGTGGACCCGCTCTGTGAGCTGCAGGAAATTCGGGACCTTCCAAAAGGAGTCGAAGGAGATGCTGAAATTGACGCCATCGATCTCCCAGGGCTCTATTTTCGAGCTTACAAGGTTGAGCCCCGTGACTATCAGGCCTACCTCTCCCTTTGCCCTCCTCTCGTAGTACGTGATCGCCCGGTCGGAAAAGGTACCGTTGAAACCGACAAGAGCGCCGGTGGTGCCCATGGGCGCCATTACGATACGGTTCTTCGTCTCTACCAGCCCGATTTGTCCAGGCTTGAAAAGATGGGGAAAATGAGCCATCGGTCCTACCCCTGATTACGACGTGCGTCCGACCTTGATCGCTTCTTTTCCTGG
>DATJPI010000234.1:0-10928 GCA_035506495.1 Syntrophales bacterium | reverse complement strand
CCTGTTCAGGTGCCGGCTTTTTCTGAATATGAGTCACGGTAACCGGTCCGTTGCTTTGTTGAAGGACATGTGTCAGCTCATGGGCGATCAGCCGCCTCCCTTCATGTGTACCAGGCGCGTATTGCCCTGCACCGAACACGATGTTCTTTCCGACCGTGTAGGCCCGAGCGTTCACATCCCGCGCTGATTGCCCGGCAACATCCCCCGAATGCACCCGCACGCGGGCGAAATCATGGCCGAACCGCCGTTCCATGTCTTGCCGTAGTGGCGCCTCAAGAGGATCTCCCGATAACGCGAGGGCCTTGTAAACGCTGTTGGGTGTCTCGACCCCCATCTGTCCATTCGATTCTGCTGAAAAGCGATGGATGAGTGGGATAGGGCCGCCGGCATCGGAATGCATCGAAGTTGTCATAACCTGATTTGTAACTCGCTCCGCTTCCTGTTCGTAGATATCCCCCGGCTCGTTTACCATGAGTTTTGTTTGCAGACCAAATCGCTTCTTTTTGCCGCACTCCGCGCACTCTCCACCCGCGATGGTGTGATTGCCGCAGGCGCATTTGCGCTGGAGCACCCCGCTGACGGCTGGAGTCACTGTCGGTTTCTTTTGATATGACTGAGTCGCGGCCGTCTGTTTCATTTCCCGATTCCCCCATACACCGCCCCGGCGATCCGCTCGCCCAGGGCAGAAGGGTTGATATCGCCACTTATCCGTATAGGGTTCGTCCTGATATTCGGCAACGACGTTCCGGATTGAAGGCCCGGAGCCAGTCCGCCTTCGGTCAAAAGGCGCGACAGCTCCACCTCTACTGCAGCCTTGACCAAAGCGCCCTGGCCCGACCCCACGTTCAGTCCATCCAGGACCAACCGCTCTATGTGCAGATTGATATTCACGTCTTTGCCTCGACAGGTCTCAGTGAGCGGAAATCTCCCTCGTTCACGGGCTTCTCCAGCTTGCGGAATTCAGTGCGGGCCGCTTCGAGAAGGAGCGGCATGCTCACGGATGATCCTGTCCGTGCTGCCAGGAACGCAGCGTTCAGGGCGACGTTGTGGATGCTGCCGCCGGCGAGATTGAGCCGCGTTAGCTGTTCGTAGTCCAGTTCATCCACAGGTGTTCCCGGCAGGCCTCGCTCCCGATCGTCCCTGGGAAACGCCCCTTCCCAGATCAGCTTCCGTTCAGCAGTTCCAGGGAACGGGATGTTGACGATAAACCGCAAGCGCCGCATGAATGCCTGGTCCAGGGAGTTCTTCATATTCGTGGCGAGGATCGCCAGCCCCCGGAAAGCCTCCATGCGCTGCAGGAGGTAGTTTATCTCGATGTTTGCATAGCGGTCGTGGCTGTCTTTCACCTCGCTCCGCTTGCCGAAGAGGGCGTCGGCCTCGTCGAACAGGAGGATCACGCCGCCATCCTCGGCGGCATCGAACACTCGCCTCAGGTTCTTCTCCGTCTCGCCGATGTATTTGCTCACCACCGCGGAAAGGTCGATACGGTAGAGGTCGAGACGAAGCTCGTTGGCTATGACCTCGGCCGCCATGGTCTTCCCGGTGCCGCTCTCCCCGGCAAAGAGCGCGCTGATGCCGAAGCCGCGGCTCATCTTTCTGCGAAACCCCCATTCGCCATACACCTTGCCGCGCTGCCTCACCTGCGCCGTGATCTCGTGCAACAGCCTTAGAGGCTCCTCGGGCAGGACCAGATCCTTCCAGTCAGACTTGGGCTCGATCCTCTGTGCGAGCCTGTCGAGCTGAGGACGGGTGCGGCTCAGGCATGCCTCCCAGAGGTGCTGCAGCATGCTTGAAGGGGGCTCGTCCTGCCCCCTGTCGGCGAGAACGGACAGGGCGACCTGGCGGATCGTCGGCTGATTCAGGTTGAACTGTCCCGCGAGCTGTTCCGGGTTGTCTGCCGCATTCTCACCCAACGCCTCTTTCCACGCTGCCCGCTGCTCCTCAGGGGTGGGTTTGTCGACTTCGAAGGGAGGCGCATTGAGCCCCAGTCCCGGCCGGGGCTCCCGGGTATCAAGAAAGGTCAAGGTCCCGCAGCGGGCGAGAAAGCGATTGAGTAGCTGATTTCTCTCGGCTGGCCCGCTGCCGTCTTCGCCATCAGCGGCATCGACGTACAGAGCCAGGGGGAGCAGGGTGCTCTCACGATGCCAGAGCCGGGCAAGGGTTTCGAGCTCGCCTGAGGATGATGGGAGCAGTTCAGCGGGGAGGCGAAAGCCCTGCAATCCCAATCGGGAGAGGGCCTGGAGGGCCACCTGCTGCTTGCTTACGGAGTCCATGCCGGTCAGCTGCACCACGGGTGGACGATTCGCGGCAACCCCCAGGCTGAGACCGTGTTCGATAGCCCCGGCGATGGCGTTATGGGATGCGGCCAGGTTGCTTGCCCCGTCGCCGGAAACCTCGAAGGGCGCAAGAAATGGCGTCAGACGGTCGTCCAGATGGTTCAGTCCCTTCAGATAATTTACGATCCGTTCATCGGCCCGGAGTGCGCTCATGGTGAGCGGCGTGGCGCCCGGCTGATTGATTTCGATGAGACGCCAGTAGCGCAGCGGCCGCTCCGTGGAAAGGGCGTCCCAACTGGGGTCGTCGAAGAGTGTGAATGACAGGGCAAAGGTGGGATAGGCCCGTTCCGGGTAACCCTGGGCAGTGGAGCAGAGGGGCGGGATGCGCGTATCGAGCTCCATCGCCGCGCACAGCAGCAGTATCTCCCGTTCGAACTGCGAAAGCCCGAGGCGCTGGCCGAGTATCACGAGCGCCGGCGGCGGGTCGATCACGGCGGCGTCGGCCATTGCCCGGGCAGCTTTCGTGACCTCGTCCTCAGGCGCTTTTTCTTCCGTGGGTGCAGATTCTCCCTCTGGCCGCTTGCGCATGCCGAACCAGCCCGATGGATGCGCCTCTTTAATCGCTTCCGTCGGTTGCTCCGGCTGGGAGGCCCCCGCGAGCCTGGCCAACCGGAGGCGCAGCCATGCCAGCGCCGCGGCCAGATACAGATTGTTATTCTCCTGCCATTTCGTGAGATCGCTCATGTGATCGTCACCCTCTGGTTCGCGTCAAACTCAAAGCGCGTGGGGGGGGGCGCGTCCAGACGGTTGAAGGGCATGCTCTCGATACCGTCCACCCTCATGCGAACCGGCACATTGGTCACTATCGGCGCGTTATCGACAACGAAGATCACCTTGTCCGGGTTGCCGCCGTCAATCTGTCCGACAATCTCTCTTCCCTCCAGCAGAAGGACCGCCTGCTGGGCGATTTGGACCCGCGGCCGGCAGGTGATCGTGATCGTCGCGGTCCCCTGAGCGTCACGCGGGATGGTCGTGCCCGGCTCAATGGCCCCGATGATGGGGGAGAGGGCAATGGGTAACATGTTGCTTGTGCGCTCATGTGCGCTTCCCGCTTGTTTCTGCACCACGGTCACCGTATAAACACCCGGCGCCCAGTCGGTTTGACTTGTACCGGAACCGGGCTGGGGGAGCAGGATTTTCAATTCTTTTGCCGAGACGTCCGCCGAATCCACCGACAGCTCCCTGGCCGAGCCCAGTTTGGAATGTTGAAAGCGGAGGAGCACCTCCTCGCCGCCGAGGTTATGGCCGGCGACTATCACGGCAAGGCCCAGTTGTGCGGCCGGGAGAGAGAGCGGCCTGGACTGCAGGATATTGTCCGCAGGCAGGCCGAAATAGACGCTCTCGATCAGAGGGAACGGGCCGAGAAGCGTCTCCACACCCTGATCGGTGTCGCCGCGCTTGAGAACCGGCAAGGCCGGCTGTACCGCTTCATCGCTCTCGATCAACACGACCGTCCCCTGATAGGCAATGGACAACGCATAGGGGATCTGATAGAAGATCGACCATATCTTCGACATCTCCTCCAGGGAAACGGCGAGTGGTGTGAACCTGACCTGTTCTATGGCATCAGCCAGATTCGAACCGGACAGAAAGGGCTGGCTGGCGATAGCGCTCTGAATCATCGAGCGCGTGAGCAGAGGCCGCGAATGCAGGTCACGGGCGACCGCGCCGAGCATCCGCTGCGTTTCCAGTTCGGTCTCACTGCCGTAGAAGGCCAGAAGGTAATTGAGATCGAGTGCTACCGTTGGACGCGTTACGACCTTACCGTCCGACGACCGCGTGGGAAGATCATTATTGCGCATCGCCCCGTTCGGCGACACCTGATAGAGGAACAGGTGGATACGATGGGCCGGAGTGGCGGCTGGATCGGGACGTCCGGTCAGCACGTCGGCGCCGTTCACGACGGACTGCGCCGCGGTTCGAACAATCTGCGCCAAAGCGGTTGTAACAGTCGCGATTGCCAGTGCATTGCTCATCGTCCGTCTCCATTACGCCTGCGCATATACTCATCCAGACTCAAAGCGGACGGCGCCCTTGTTTTAGGCTGGTTCTGAACAGGAGGCGGTGTTGCACGCACCTCGATGCGGCCGATGGTGACATGGATGGTTTGATTTGCATTTTCCTTTCGCATCGAATCGTTCTTTTCCCTCCATGCTGTTTCCAAGCGCGAATGCAGGGGGGTTATCGGCTGCCGGGGGAGTTGAGTGCCGACGGGAATCTCCATTTCGATTCGTCCCATTATAGGCTTTAGCAGGTTACCTTCCGATATGGTCCCGGCAGCATCAGATTGATGACCGGGAACCCCGGATTCCCGACCAGTCCTGTCGGTCCACCCTTCCGTGGCAGGCGGTCCTGATGGGGTTGCTGTCCGGTGCTCATCCGGAGATTCGAGAGGGAGTTTGCTTCCGATTCCGGAAGCCGGAGAGTTGGTCTCGTCGGCCGGGACTTTAGGGCCGATGGTCTGTTTTCCCTCCGACGGAGATTGTCCCGTGGCAAGACGAGCCTCAATCCCACTGCCCGTCTGCCCGACGGGCGCAGTCGCAACGGGATGCGGATCGGCAATCACAACCGAAATGCCCAACCGCGGATCCCGCGCTCCGACAGTTCGATAATCACCTTTTCTGCCCGGTTGATCGACGGGTGTAGATGCGACAGGCTGCGAGCCATCTATCGCAGCCGAAACGCTCAAACGGGTAGCCTGTACATCAATGGCACCGGCCTCACCCTGACCGGCCCGACGCTCTTCAGCGCTGACGGCAACGGGAGCAGGGATTACGCTTCCAGCTTTATTGGACCCGAACAGCCGGTTATCCTGTTCAGCTCGCTTCTGATGCGCAGAACCTGCGGCTCCGTTCGCCTGAAACGGCTCGAAGGCCGATAGAGGCCTCGGCCGGATGGCCTGCTCCGTAGTGAGGCTTTTTTCTGCGATACCGACAAGGAAGTCGCTCATCATTCGAGTCCCTGCTGTTTATGCGCCGAGCATCTCCAGATAGGATTGCCGGCGGAGCGCGCTCATGGCCAGAATATCGGCTTCCCTCCAGCCGTAGGATCGGGCAAGTACGTGGATTTCGCGCAATAAACGCTTTGCCCAGGACTCGATCTCGATCCATAGAAAAGAGAGGATATCGAAGGCAGCCAGCCAGCTGTTCCCGCAGGAAGGACACTCCAGACTGAGTTTCACATCCGCCTGTGGGTCTGCCTGGCTCATCCGGTTAGTGACGGCGCCGACAATCTCTGCCGGCAGTTCCTCGGCCTGCTTTCCCTTCCCGTAGAGTCGGACGTCAGTCAGGCAGCGCTTCAGCACCAGGCTGCGCCTCCCCTCACGATTCGAGTCGGTCATCGCCAAGGCAGCCAGGTCGTTGCTGTCCGGCAGCCTGAAGAGAACCTCGTATCCTTCCATCTCCAGCGACATCCGAGCGTTCTGTTCCTCGCCGGCGTCAACCCGGATATCGGAGACATCGAAGCTCAACTCCAGTTTTTCTCCGCATGCCGGGCACCCTGTCATGCTCACCAGACGCGGACCGAAAAGCTGTTCGCGCAGCGTGAGCAGGCGGCTGTCGCGCCGGCCGATGCTCAGCCCGGCCAGTTCCTCCGGAGTTGTTTCCGGGTATGCCGCGCCAAGTAACAGGAGGGCCCGCCGATGGGACGGCTGCGACCTCCCCATTTCCCACACGGAGAGGAGTTCAGAGGCGGTAAGCACATTCATGACAAGTTACGCCTGCCGCTTTTAAGCCGGCTCGGTGAAGGTCGGCTCGCTTGGTTCCGCTACTTCATAATCCCGCTCCCATCCCTCATTTTCCAGCTTGATGTGCTGGATCAGCACGGCATTGGCGTTGGCGTCAAGATCGGCCTCTGCCTGGAATTCGGAAACCCAGCAGCGATAAACCTTGTAAGCGATCGCCAATTGGCCCGCCTCGTTATATACCTCAATAATGATGTCCTTGCGGAAGTCCTTGAGCGATACCTCCGCCCCGAGCCCCGAGCCGTAATTCCAGACCTTGTTCGCCCATTGCTCGAAATCCTTGTCGTGGGTCACTCCCCGTTCAAGAGTTATGGCTTCGAATTCGGTGCGCCCTGGCGACTTGCGGCTGCTGCTCGGATCGCCCCCCTCTCGATGTTTTACGACTTCGGTAGTCTTCTTGAGGGCGCTCACCTTGCTCACACCTGCCACGTAATTACCATCCCACTTGACACGGAACTTGAAATTCTTGTAGGGGTCAAAACGCTGCGCATTCACGCTGAATTGTGCCATGATCTCCTCCCTAGACCTCTATCTGGCCAGCCATCTGCTGGAGCTTTATAATGACGAATTCGGCCGGTTTGAGCGGTGCAAATCCGACGACGATATTGACAATGCCCAGGTTGATGTCGTTCTGGGTAGTGGTCTCTTTATCGCATTTGACAAAGTAGGCATCGCGAGGGGTGGTCCCCTGGAAAGCCCCCTGGCGGAAGAGGTTGTGCATGAATGCCCCGACATTCAGTCTGATCTGCGCCCAGAGAGGCTCGTCGTTGGGCTCGAAAACCACCCACTGGGTGCCGCGGTAGAGGCTCTCCTCGATGTAGAGGGCGAGCCGCCGGACCGGCACGTATTTGTATTCGTCGGCTGACTGGTCGGCGCCGCGCAAGGTACGGGACCCCCAAACTACGCGTCCGTTTACCGGGAATGAACGGAGGCAATTTATCCCCAGGGGATTCAGCATCCCATTCTCCGCGTCCGTGAGGTTCACCGTGAGATCCTGCACGCCGTTCAGGGAGGCGTCCAGGCCGGCCGGGGCCTTCCATACCCCACGCTGCACGTCGGTTCTGGCCATTACGCCCGCGACGATGCCGCACGGGACGAATGTGTCGATCTGCCCTTCCCGCAACGGATCCGACTCCTTGACCCGGGGGAAGTAGATTGTCCCGTTACGGGCCGTAACACCTGTTAATCCCAGGGAACTGAGACCGTCACGGGCCGTAGCGGCGGCGGTTTCCTTGTTGGCGCTCCAAGCCGCGGGTGGGTCGACGATGACCATGGCGCGCCGGTCGGTGCAGTACTGCATCGCCTGCTGATACACCGCCGCCGGCGTGTCTCCGCCGCGGGTGTCGGGCGGAATGCAGAGCAGGTTGAAAAGGTCGGCCTTGTCCAGTGCATAGAGCCCCTTCTTGGTCGCCTTGTCCCCTTCGTAGTCGTTCTGGCCAAGGGCCTTGCTGTCAACGGCCTTGTCGCCGTCGGCCACCTTTGACGAGGCGTTATCGTCTTCCCAGACGGTCTTCCCCGATGCCGGGTCTCCATGGGCCGTGGGTACCGTGAAGGGCGGGGTCAGGGATGCGGGGATCCTCGCCAGTGACGATTCGTTCTTCAATACCCGGTCTATACGCCGGGGGCTCTCCTTGCCGGTCACGTTGAGGAACTGTTCGGTCACCCCGGTGCCCGTGTCCCGCACGGACAGGTTGAACAGGTCAGCTGACGTCAGACCGTATTTCGCGGCGACCTCGGCAGATACGTTGAGATCCACCCTGGCACGCAGAGCGTTCCCCCAGGTCCCCTCGGACACGGCCTCGATTTCCAGTCCGTTGGCATTTAACCTCGCCTTGGCGGGCTTTGCATCGTCGGGCGTATAGAGCCGCACTATGATCGCCTGGCTCCCCCCGTTCTGGTAAAAGTCCCGCACGGCGTAACTCATGGGGTAATCGGTGTTGATTCCCCCGAATTGCCGATCGAAATCCCCGTAATTATTGATCGTGGTGGGTTCATCGGCAGGTCCGCGCACCGCTCGGCCGATAAACGCGGTTATCGACGTGGCCACTCCCACAATGGTGCGTACACCGCTGGGGATTTCCTCAATGTAGACCCCTGGATAAGTCGGTTGAATTGGCATTTCAAACCTCCTTTTCGTTCTTTACTAAAGAGTTTATTGTTAATACCATCTTCACTTCAGAAAAAACAAAGGGCTATGCGGTTACCATAACCGCATTGCCCCGTTATGAACGATAGTGAAAGAAGTAAACCTGAGTGGAACCGGGAATTGTCCACGCTACCCGTTTCTGCGGGCAAGAGAGGGCGCAACAAATTAATCGGTCGTTCCATCCACTCACTGCATACAGCCAACCGGCGCATACATCCCCCTCGAAAACTGCATATCATCAGATGATCAATGACATGCAGAGGCAAAGTAATTTCCTATAATTACGAAAACATAATATCCCAAGAAAATGTCCCCACCCAAGGGGGCTACAACGGATCGCGGGAAGCAGGCATCTTTCGTATTCGAATCGATGGGAAACCGCCATTCATACACATCCACAGAAAGGATAGACTTGCAAAATATGTATTTCCGGATTGCGACGGGCAGCATAGAATAATTTTCTATGAGTTAAGAGGGAAATCAATCACGCATTCGGTTTTTTTGTTGTTAGACAAAGGCGCTAATACAGACGTTGTTCAATCAGATACTAAAATATTAAACCTTTAGCCCTTGAACAGGATGCCGTTAGGTATGTTGATTATGCAGATATGACGCGTATCGTATTTGCGGCATTGTTTCCCCTCGAGAGGGAGATTTGGGGAGATGCAACGGATAGGTGAAAATCGACCGGGACTGAGGGGGGTACATCTATAAACTTACGGACATATGTGTGGGAAAAGCGGCGAAGCTAACCGCTCTTTTGTTTTTCAAGGACTGCCTGGTTTGCACCGATTCAGATGGACATTCAGAGCCTGAAGCGCCGATGCCGATTGGCTTTGCGAGCATAACCCTGAGGGATGAAACGCGGTTTCTTTCGGTTACCGGCCAGATGAGAGATCCTCTTGAGCTGTAATGCCGTTACGTGCGAGTTTCAGCCTCTTCAGGTAACCGGTTAACTCCCTCTGCCTGCTCTTCCGCGTCGTTTTCACGTTTGCGCAGTAGTTTCTCTTCCTGCTTCTTTTTTCTTTCCAGCTCCTTCTGGCGCTTCTGAAACTGATAATTGGGCTTTGCCATCACGTATCTCTCCCGAAAAAATGCTTCCGATTCAGCCGTTCTGATAACTTCGAATCTCAAGGGGCGGAGCGGAAAGAGGTGATACTTTCACCTACGGCCGCCAAACCCTTTCTCAATGGCGGCAATGGTGGACGAACGATCATTGCCGGGGATCTCCACTCTCAACAAATGGATTTTTACAGCAGTTTCTTCCCTTTTGTGGATTTTCTGGCAGCCGAACGTGCCGGTTCAGGTGCGGCCACAGGGGGCGGAACGTACAGGGAAGCGTCGGCACTGTGCAGGGTTCCAAAATGGGAGGCGGCTATCTTGCGGTCCTTGCCGTCGCTGAATCTGATGGTCACCATGAAGGGGGTCACTGCCAACACCTTGCCGGCGCCCCATTGCTGCGCACCTTCATGACTCACAATGGTACCTTCTTTTATTGTCATTGTCTCATCCCTTTCTAGGCTCAAATAACGTTGTACGGCGTTCATAGGAGGTTTTAGAGCTATACCGCGTGAGGGAACTTTACCCAATATATGGCTTCAGGCAAATCAGTCATATCTATCATAATGAAGCGTTATATTATTAATAGCAAGGAAGTTCTGCTGATTATAGATAAAATATGAATTTAAGAATGTTGTAATATGATGTATCATACTATATTCATTGAATATAACTGGATTGGCTGACAATAATTATTGCAAAATTTAAGGCATAAATATAATGTGCTTGCGCCTGATATTTACCTGTATGCAATATTTACCGGATTAAATAGCTTGACTTATTATTTATAAAGCTGTTAAGGTGACTCATGTCCGTGCTAAGGCCGGATAAAATTCAGAGAAGAAGTATCAGGAGAAAAAAAGAAAATGGTTAATGGAACAGTAAAATGGTTTAACGACAGCAAGGGTTTCGGATTTCTCGAGCAGGAAAATGGCGATGACGTTTTCTGCCACTTTTCGGCCATCAGCGGTGACGGATTCAAATCCCTCGCTGAGGGGGACAAGGTAAGGTTTGAGGTCACAAAGGGTCCGAAAGGGCTGCAAGCCGCCAACGTCACCAGAATCTAGAAAGATATTTATTCGTTGACACAATAAAGCCCCGGAGAAATCCGGGGTTTTTTTTTGAGCTGGACCGCACATATGTCAGTCGTTGAAGGATGGGACCGGGAGTGTCAATAACTGAAAACCCACCTCCATCCCCGCCGGAACCAACAGGAGATTAGTTCAGCAGTGCTAATCCGCCGACTCAAGACCCGCCCGCATTCGCTCACCTTTTACAGAAGATTTACGTTGACAGCGAAGACAGACAAAGAAAAGGTTATACAATTAGAAACTGGGCGTTCCCCGCATCGATCGTGATGAAGGAGCATGCACATGAAAATTCTCCTTGTCTATCCCCATTATCCTGACACTTTCTGGAGCTTCCGCCACGCCATGAAATTCATCGGCAGGAAGGCGAGCTTTCCCCCGTTGGGGCTTCTGACCGTGGCTGCCATGCTTCCCCCTTCATGGGAAAAGAGGCTCGTTGACATGAACATCCGTCCAGTTGGCGATGAAGAGCTGGCGTGGGCGGATTACGTCTTCATCAGCGCCATGACCATCCAGAGGGAATCTAGCCGGGAAGTGATCGCCCGCTGCCTGCGGCT
>DATJPI010000233.1:0-3685 GCA_035506495.1 Syntrophales bacterium | reverse complement strand
GAGCCTCCTCATCCCCGAGATCCTGGAAATGAACCCGGGGGATTTTCAGCGGCTGATTGCCTCAGGAGATCTGCTGCGGCAGGCCGGCATCGAGGTTGAAGCCTTCGGAGAAAACACGGTGATTGTGAAATCCGTTCCCGTCCTGCTCGGGCAGACCGATGTAAAAGCCCTCATACGCGAGATCCTGGACGGCATCGCTGACGCGGGGCTTCCCCAGGATGAAAAGCGCCATCGAATCCTCATCGGAATGGCCTGCCGGGGTGCGATCAAGGCACATCAGCCCCTCACCGTAGATGAAGCAAAGCGCCTGTGTCGCGACCTGGATGGCGTCCCCTTTTCCTCCAACTGCCCTCACGGCCGGCCGGTGTTCATCGAACTGCCAGTGGGGGTGATCGAGAAGATGTTTAAAAGAACGTAATCGCCAACCGGCAGTTGCTGTCCGTCCTTCTCACCCTGGTCCTCTCCCTCGGAGGGGAGAGGGAGCCTGCAAAGTGAAAAAAGATTTCATGGAAAAGAAGCCCAAGATCGTCATCATCGTCGGACCGACGGCGGTCGGGAAGACGGACATCGCTCTGGATCTTGCCTCGGTCTTTGACGGCGAGATCATCAGCGCCGATTCCATGCAGGTCTATCGGCACCTCGATATCGGGACCTCCAAACCCACGCGTGAGCAACAGGCCCGTGTCCCCCATCATCTCATTGACGTCGTCGATCCCGACGGGGAGTTCAACGCCGCTCTCTTCCGCGGGCTAGCCGATGGCGTCATCGGCCAGTTGCAGGGAAAGAAGGCCGTCTTTTTGGTCGGAGGAACGGGGCTGTATGTCCGGGTGCTTACCGGAGGGATCATCGAGGGACCGGGTCCCGACGAGGAATTGAGAAAAAGCTACCGGGAAGAGATGGAGAGGAAAACGCTCGATATCCTATACCGCCGTCTCCAAGAATTGGATCCCGGGGCAGCCGGCAGGATCCATCCCCATGACAGGGTCCGGATCATCCGTGCCCTGGAGATTGTCGAGCTGACGGGAGAAGCGATTTCCGACAAGCAGGGTCAGCATGGCTTTCACGACAGACGATATGAGTATCTAAAGATTGGTCTCTATCGCGATCGGGAAGATCTGTACGCGCGAATCGACAGACGCGCCGAGCAGATGGTCAAGGCCGGACTGATCGAGGAAACAGAAAGAATAATTCGCATGGGATACGATGAGAAACTGAAGCCATTTCAATCACTAGGCTATCGATATTTCATCCAATACATTAATGGTAAATTGGTCCTTGAAGAGGCGCTGCAATCCATGCAGCGGGACACCCGCCACTATGCCCGCCGTCAGATGACCTGGTTTCGGGGGGAGGGCGACATTGTATGGTTCCATCCCGACGAAGCAGCATCTTTAACGGAACGGATCGACTCGTTCTTGAACCGTCGATGACGTGGGCCGCGTCAGCCTTCCAGAGTCGCGATTCCTTGAAAAATCCTTGACTTAAGTTTCCCGACCGGATAAAAAAATCGCTTACTACCGTGCTGTTTGCAGAGCGCGAACAAGGCTTTTTATCTGAAACTCGAGTCAGAAAAATGGGGGATGCGATGGACCTGAATGCACTGTCCAAGGCCTACGAATCTAAGGATGTGGAGGCGAAATGGTACGAGTTCTGGCTCAAGAACAAGTATTTCCATGCACAGGACGTCAGTGATCGCCCGCCCTTCTGCATCGTCATCCCGCCCCCCAACGTAACGGGGATGCTCCACATGGGGCACGCCCTGAACAACACCCTGCAGGACATCATGACGCGATATCGCCGCATGCAGGGCTATAACGCGCTCTGGATGCCCGGCACGGACCACGCGGGGATCGCCACCCAGAACGTCGTCGAGCAGGAACTGGCCAAGGAGGGCAAGACGAGGCACGACCTGGGCCGCGAAAAGTTCATCGAACGCGTCTGGACGTGGAAAGTGAAGTATGGAGGCGTCATCCTGAACCAGCTCCAGCGGCTCGGCTGCTCCTGCGACTGGGAGCGGGAACGCTTCACCATGGATGAGGGGCTCTCTAGGGCGGTTCGTGAAGTCTTCGTCCGGCTCTGGCACGACAACCTCATCTACAAGGGCGACTACATCGTCAACTGGTGCCCCCGCTGCCACACGGCCATTTCCGATCTCGAGGTGGAGTTCGAGCAGGAGGCAAGCAACCTCTGGCACATTCGTTATCCCTACGCGGACGGCAAGGGCGAGATCAGTGTCGCCACGACCCGTCCCGAAACGATGCTGGGAGACACGGCCGTGGCGGTGAACCCCAACGATCCTCGTTACAAGGACGTCATCGGCAAGATGGTCATCCTGCCGCTTGTCAACAAAGAGATCCCCATCATCGCCGACGACTACGTGACAATGGATTTCGGCTCCGGCGCCGTGAAAATCACACCTGCCTGCGACGCGGCGGACTTCGCCATGGCCGAGCGGCACAACCTCGAAATCATCAAGATCATGGACGGCAACGCCGTGATCAACGAAAACGGCGGCATCTACAAGGGACAGGACCGCTACGAGGCAAGGAAGAACGTCGTCAAGGATCTTGAAAAAGGCGGCTATCTCATCCGGATCGAGTCCTACAGCCACAACATCGGCCGGTGCTACCGCTGCAAGACGGACATCGAGCCCGCCGTCTCGGCGCAGTACTTCGTCAAGGTGAAGCCCCTGGCCAAGACGGCCATCGCCGCCGTTGTCAAGGGCGACACGAAGCTCATCCCCTCCATGTGGGATGCAACCTACTTCGAGTGGATGGACAATATCCGCGACTGGTGCATCTCGCGCCAGATCTGGTGGGGGCACCGGATCCCCCTGTGGACCTGCGAGGGCTGCGGCGAGGTCATCGTCCAGACCGACGACCCGGCGAAGTGCCCCAAGTGTGAAGGGGCGAAGCTCAAACAGGAAGAGGACGTACTGGACACGTGGTTCAGCTCGGCCCTCTGGCCTTTCACGACGCTGGGCTGGCCCGACGACAAACCCGCCGTCAAGACCTTCTACCCCACAAGCCTGCTCATCACCGGGTTTGACATCCTCTTCTTCTGGGTGGCCCGCATGATGATGATGGGCCTCTACATCATGAAGGACGTGCCCTTCAAGCACGTCTACCTGCATGCGCTGGTGCGCGACGTCCACGGCGACAAGATGAGCAAGTCCAAGGGGAACATCATCGATCCCCTGGAGATGATCGACAAGTTCGGCGCCGATGCCTTCCGCTTCACCCTGGCCGCCTTTACCGCCCAGGGCCGCGACATCCGCATGTCCGAAGAGCGCATCGAGGGCTACAAGCACTTCGTCAACAAGATCTGGAACGCGACGCGGCTGTGCATGATGAACCTCGAGGGATACCCCGACGGTCCAGTGACCGTGAAGAAGGATGACTACTCGCTGGCCGACCGGTGGATCCGGGCGCGGCTCAACGACACGATTGCCGATGTGACGCAGAGCCTCGATGAGTACCGCTTTAACGATGCGGCGGGCCATCTGTACCGCTTCATCTGGCAGGAGTTCTGCGACTGGTACCTCGAACTCATCAAGCCGGCCCTTTACGGCAAGGACAACCCGGGGGCTAGGCTTGCGGCACAGGAAACCATGATCGCGGTGCTGCGTTCGAGCCTGGAGCTCATGCACCCCTTCATGCCCTTCGTCACCGAGGAGATCTGGCAG
>DATJPI010000232.1:0-3674 GCA_035506495.1 Syntrophales bacterium | reverse complement strand
TCCCTTCGAGCTATGAGATCGTCATCGAGGGCGGCAGGAGGTACATGGGCATCGATGCACTCTGGTGGGCCAAAGAGGCCGAAAATCTCGGGGCAGGAGAGATCTGTCTGAATTCCATCGACGCCGACGGGACGCTGGAGGGTTATGAGCTGGAACTGACACATCTGGTTACAACCAATGTGAAAATCCCGGTCATCGCCTCGGGAGGGGCGGGAAGGAAAGATCATCTGCTGGATGTGCTGACACAGGCCAAGGCCGACGCGGCGCTCATCGCTTCCATCGTCCATTACGGGACCTACACCATCGCCGAGCTGAAGGAGTACCTCACGAGCAGCGGGGTGAAGGTGCGGGAGATCTGGTAAGGCGCCTGCGGTGCAGGATCGAGGATCAAGGCTCCAGGATCGAGGTTTTTCTTGTGCCTCGGTCCTCGTTCCTCGAACCTCGAGCCTCAAAATTCAAAGAAGTGGAAGCCCCAGGGCTTCAGGTCTACAAAAAGCCCCAATTCCGTCATTTCGTTTCCGTCACGTTCATACGAATCCCCTGACAGCAGATCGGCCAGCCGCCAGGATCGCCCGTCGAGTTTCATGCCCGGCATGCGGACGCGCCCCTGCGAGGGCCGGTTCGAGAGGTTCACGACAACAAGGTGATGTCGGTTCCCGTCCGACCAGCTCCAGGCCACGAGGTTTCTGTAACTTTCGTTATCGGGCCATCCCGAGAGCTCACAGAGACCCCATGTACCCTTGTGCAGTCGCGCATCCCGGACGGATTGAGAGAGCCTCCTGTAGAAGCTTCGGATCTCAGGGTCCATGGGCTCCTCGGGCTGCCGCCCGAGTTGGACGGGAAGCCGCACTTTTCGTCCCTCGAATTGACCGTCGAAAAACAGCCTTGCCCCCGGAAGGGTCGCTATCACCACGGACGCGGCTCTCTGTTTCTCCCGACCGAAGGTTGCCGCAGCCCTTGGTTCGTCATGGTTTTCGATGAAGCGGACGAGTTTGTGCTGATATTCTTGGTCGCCCGAGAGGTGAAGCCGGATCGTATCGGCGGACTCATGGACAAGGCGATCGTACAAGCGTTTGTCGTAGCAGTAATCGAAGCCCTGCTGCTGGAGTTCCTCCTCCAGGTCCCAATAGGCTTCGGCGATGAACACAAAATCGGGGTAGCGATCGCGAAGACCCCCGATGATCTGCACCCAGTACTCCTCCTTCGGCTCGTTCCCTGCGCGGACTCCCCAGGTCTTGCGGAAGACCCGGTTGATGAGCAGGATCGACATGTCGCAACGAACCCCGTCGCACTGATCCGCGATGCCGAGAAGCGTCCCCACGGCGGCTTCCCTCAGCCCGGGATGAAAGGCATTCAACTGGGCCACGTCCTGCCAGGGAGGATAGTTGGGATCCTTCCCGAAGACGAATACGCGTCCGCCCGACTGGAAAAACTCCCCCGGTGCCCGGATCAGGTCGGTTGCATCGCCCTGAATGAGGAATTCAGGGTGCTCGATGACCCAGCCGTGATCCAGGGCCACGTGGTTCGGCACGAAATCCAGGATGAGTCCGAGACCGCAGGCTGAGAGGGACATGCGGGCCTTGTAGAGCCCCTGAGGCCCTCCGAGGTGCGCATCAACGGTATAATCACGGATGCAGTAGGGTGATCCCGGGATGTCGCCCGCCGTGAAGTCGGGGAGGGCTTTGCGATATTCCTGCAGAAGGGCCGCAAGGCCTCGAGCGATTCGCGCGCCTGCCGGGCTTCGCTGCCACACCCCCATGAGCCAGACGGCGTCGAAACCAAGGGATGCGATAGCAGCCCACTCCTCGGGCGGCACGTTTGACAGCGTGATGGCGCTCTTGTGTTTGCGGCTGAGTTCTTCCAGCCAGACCCAGGTGTTGATTTCGTAGATCATGGGCTGCTTGGGCAGGGCAGGCATCCGAACCTCCATTTACGTGCCATCCTACTGATTCGAGACCGAATTTACCAGAGCTTTCCTATTATCGGTTTGTGTTGATGAGTTGAACTTGCGGGGTAGGCTGATTATATCCTCGATGTGGGGCACCGAAAGGCTCGTCAAAAAGACTGAGATGCAAGGCGCGAGAGGGCGAGGAGTGAGTCGTACTGCTTCGTACGTCGCAGCGACGAGACCGAAGCGCAACAAAGCAGATCGGTCTTTTTCACGAGCCTGTCACTTCAGCCCGAGGACGTCCTGCATGTCGTACAACCCGTTCTTCTGCTTCACAATCCACTTGGCGGCGGCAATGGCCTCTCTGGCGAAGGCGTCGCGGATGAAGGAGCGATAGATCAGTTCGACCCCGGCGCCCATTTCGCTGAATAGGGCAGGGCTCACGTTAGGAACGAGGACGCAACGCGTCTTCTTCGTCAACTCGCGGATGCGCTCCATCTCGTCGAGCATGAACCCCATGGTTCCCATGACCATGGAGGTCTTGAACTCGGCAGCAATTTTCAGGTGGGCCAGGGAAGATTCCTTGTCCGTAAAATCAATGACCACGCAACTGTTCTTGATGCAGTCCCGAAGATCCCCCACGATGGGCGCGCCGAAGAAGCCCATTTGGTTGATTTCGCCCGCGTCATGCCCAACAAAGCGGCTTCCGGGCGAGTCCACGGCGCCCACAAGCTCGATGCCTTCCGTCTCATTGACGAACTGCATGAGTCTCGCCCCCATCTTGCTGCTCGCGCCCGTAACGATTGCCTTGACCACGGCTCCCTCTTGTCCTCTTCGGTTGCATGACTGCAGGACATTTCAAAATATAATACCACAATCGGGGAGCACGGGAAGGCTCAAAAAGATCGCACTGTAAATCAACCGCAGTTTGTCATGCATCATCATAGACGGAAACGTGCAGAAGTCCGGGGTCTGTCAAAAACGGGTCAGGGGCTGGCGGAGTACGAAATTCGATTGGGTTCAGCGGAACTGGCTTGTATCGAGCCCGTACTTATGTATTTTGTAATTTACAATGCGCTGGGACGTTCCGAGGAGCTTGGCCGCCCGGCTTTGGTTTCCCTTGGCCGCTTTAAGGGCCTGCAGGACGAGATTTCGTTCATAGGCGTCGATTTGCCCCTTGAGATTCATGGATGAGCTGCCTTCTCTTTTCGCTTTCATGTGACGGCCCTGTTCCGGTTCTGGAGCAGGTGTTGGGCTTCAGGCACCAGGGAAGTGTAATTGCCTTATTACCTGACGCCTGAAGCCTGGGACCTGATGCCTGTCTTCTATCCTATGGCATTTCCGCCCCGCTCACTGGTGCGGATTCGGATGACGTCGGGAAGGTCTAGGACGAAGATCTTGCCGTCTCCGATCTCACCCGTGCGGGCGCCCCTGGTGATGGCCTGAATGGTCGGCTCAACGAAATCCTCGTTGACGGCAATCTCGAGCTTCACTTTCTTCAGAAGACTTCCCACTTCCTTGGTGCCACGGTACACCTCGGTAACGCCCATCTGCCGGCCCCGGCCGAGTACATTGGATACCGTCATGAGGTTCACATCCACCTCTTCCAGGGCCTTCATGACGTCGTCAATCTTGTGCGGCTTGATAATCGCGATGATGTATTTCATGTCCCTTCCTCCTAATCGACCAGGGTGTATGCCGACTCGCTGTGCTGAGTCAGGTCGAGTCCGACGATCTCCTTGGTCTTTTCCACCCGGACACCGATGAGCGAATCCACCAGCTTGAA
>DATJPI010000231.1:0-4402 GCA_035506495.1 Syntrophales bacterium | reverse complement strand
CCCGGCGAAGAAATTCTTGAGGCCAAATACGCCTGGTCCCTTTTCAGCAAGTCTCTGCGGTGCACCCAGATTTTTTGTCCGGGCACCTGCCGAGGAGAAAGCCAGCCGCAATAGACAATTCCGTCCGACATGACCACCTGGCCAAGATATTTATACAGAAGCAGGGAAATGATCATCTGGTCGTGGCGATGAGTAGATTCCGAGGATGCGATATTCTCCTCCACCAATGCGATGGAGAACGCTTCCTTCAGCAGATCGTCCATCAGGCCCTCTTTTTTGAAACCGATCACGGTCCCCGCCAGGGTCAACTTCCCCTTTCGAAAAGAAGGATCGACGCCGCAGCCTCGACATGCCTGTACAGAGGCATTTTCCGTGAGCAGGTGAAAGGTGGGAACGGTAAAATAACCCAGACGGCCGATCGCGTCAAATGCCTCCCCCAACGGTTGAAGAACGACCACGCCTGCATCCATCCATAATATTTCCAGGGCGGGGGCATCATTCCAACACCAGATTTTCCATGTAAAGTGCTTGCGCCAATGAGAACAGAACGGCGGCACGGGGACAAGCTCCACCCCGTTGCGGTTGAGCTCCGCAACGGTGGCCTCGTCCAATCCGATGTCATAGACGCGCACGGGTGGATGATCCGGCCAATTGAGATTCAGGGACCCCAGGAGGGCAAGCAGCGAGGGTCCAAAGGCCGCCGATGCCGCAGTGATGATCATGCGCTCCTGTCTCCCGGTGTTGCCCCGATTATCCATCTGTTCCTTCAAGACGATCGCCATCCCCTCTCATTGTGAGCGCCCCGAAACCGCCCTAGTGCGGGCTCCCGCCTTTGAGTTTCCTCTCCCAATCCCAAGCCGTCCGGATCATGTATTCCAGGTTGTTGAACTTCGGTTTCCACCCCGTTATCTTGACCAGACGCGTACTGTCAGCCACAAGTGTTGGAGGATCACCGGCCCTGCGAGCAGTCTCCTCGACAGGGAAATCGATGCCCGTTACTGCCTTCGCGGTCGAGACAACCTCACGCACCGAATAGCCGCGCCCGTAGCCGCAGTTCAGGATCGCACTTTTTCTCGCATCCCGAAGGACATCCAGGGCACGGACATGGGCCTGCGCGAGGTCGCTCACGTGGATGTAATCGCGGATACAGGTGCCGTCGGGCGTCGCGTAATCGGTCCCGTAAACAAACAATTTCGGAAACTCCCCCTTGGCAGTCTTCAATGCCCTGGTGATCAGGTGCGTGGATTCCTTGTAGACCTGGCCCAATTGTCCATCGGGGTCCGCGCCGGCGACATTGAAATAACGAAGGCTCACGTATGCGAAGTCCGATGCCGCAGCCAGATCGGCAAGGATCTTTTCGACCATCGATTTTGAACACCCGTAGGGGTTGATGGGATTCATCGGGGCCGCCTCATCCACCGGAATGTGCGAGGGAATCCCGTAGACCGCTGCGGTCGAGGAATAAATAAAATATCGAACAGCGTGGCCCCGCATGATCTCCAGCAGATTCAGCGTGTTGATCACGTTGTTCCGATAATACTTAAGCGGCTCCCGGACGGACTCCTCCACCTGGATGAAAGCGGCAAAGTGCATGACGGCATCGGGCCTGAATTCTTTCATGACCTGTTCAAGAAAGCCCCTGTCATCCAGATCCCCCTTGATCAAGCGACCGTACAGAACCGCCCACTCGTGCCCCGTGGAGAGATTGTCGATGACGCAGATCTCGTGACCCAGCGTGCCGAGGGCTTTCACTACATGGCTGCCGATATAGCCGGCTCCCCCTGTGACCAATATTCTCATCTCCGCTTTCTTCTTTCTTCGAACAGAGTGTCGTTTGCTTCGGGTTCAGCCTCTCAAGAACCTCTCTTCCCGGAAATCTTGACAAGCCCGTTTTCGCACCGGGCGGGGACCTCTTCTCTTAAGTAGTAATCCACATTGGTCCCCTCTTTCCAGTGTTTCTCCCCCATCTCCCGCCTGTGCCATAGATGGAGCATGCGGGCGCCACGGATGACGGACCGGCCCGCGAATCCCGCCAACACCAAACGATGGGCCATGTCCTGGTCCTCGCCGCCCCAGCCGACGTAGTTCTCATCGTACCCATTTACGGATTCGATGTCCTTCTTGAAGACGGAGAAATGTCCGCCGAAGGTCTGTCTGCGGGCCTGGGCAAGCCCCAGCCGATGCAGGATCCCGTATCGGATGAATTCGCGATGCTCCCGCAAAATCGGTTTGTCGGGAAGCTCCCGGTAAATCGTTTCCAGAAGCCCGGCCGATACGCCTTCTTTCAGGATTCGTTCGCTCTGCTCCCGGGTCGTGTACTTGACGCGACCGGCAGCGAATTGACCAGGCCTGGCCACCCGGACATGAGCCTCGATCGTCCCCGGAAGGGCGGCAAAGTCGGCGTCTACGAAAACCAGATACTCCCCGCGGGCATGGCGGATCCCGTTGTTCCGTGTGGCTGAGCGCCTGGCCCCTTCCCTCTCGTGCCAGGCATGGACGATCGGGAAGCCATACGTGGAAATCAAGCGCTCGAGCTCCTCCACGACCGGTTTGGCGCTCCCGTCGTCGGCAACGACCACCTCGTCGAAATGGCCGGCGTTCAGCAACAGCGCATCGAAGCAACATTTCAGCAGATCGATGCGGTCGTAGAAACAGACGACAACGCTGGTCATCATAGCAGGTGATCCCTAGCGATCTCGCGCACCGACAAACCGCCGAGCCGCTACCAGGGTGTTGCGCAGCAGCATGGCGATCGTCATGGGTCCAACGCCCCCGGGAACGGGCGTGATAAAGGATGCCTTCACGGCCGCCTCGGCAAAGGCCACATCGCCCAAGAGTTTCCCGTCGGGTTGCCGGTTGATGCCGACATCGATCACGACGGCACCTTGACGCACCATATCCCCCCGGATCATCTCGGCCTTGCCCGCCGCGGCCACGAGGATATCGGCTCTGTTCGTGACCGCAGCAAGATCCCTTGTGCGCGTGTGACAGATGGTAACGGTCGCATGTCGATTGAGCAGCATCAGCGCCAGGGGTTTGCCCACGATATTGCTGCGGCCAACGATAACGGCCTCTTTGCCCTCGATGACGATTCCGCTGCGGTCCAAAAGCTCGATAATCCCGAGCGGCGTGCAAGCCCGGTGGCCGGGCCGCCCCGTGAAAAGCCCACCGATATTGAAGGGATGGAACCCATCCACGTCCTTTCGGGGGTCGATCGTCTCGATGACGACGTCGGGGTTGATGTGCTTTGGCAGAGGCAGCTGAATGAGGACCCCGTGGATCTCGGGCGCCGCGTTGAGCTCGGTGATGATCTCCCGGAGCCTGTCCTCCGGCGTGTCTGCCGGCAGCCTGTACTCCTGCGACAAGAACCCGGCCTCTTTTGCAGCCTTCTCCTTGCGACCCACGTAGATTTTCGAGGCGGCGTCCTCGCCGACGAGGATGACGGCAAGACCAGGCACAACCCCATTTCTTTCTTTTAATTCAATGGTTTGTGCCTTAATCTCGGCCCTGACGTCCTGGGCAATCCTGTTTCCGTCAATTACTTCGGCCATGTGTCCTCTTCATACTCCGCTTGTTCCAACTTTCCAATATTCCAAGAGGTTTCTGCTTTTACCGCAGACGGCCGGAATTGTCAAGGACGGGACCGGGAACGTGCAGGTCCTGTCGAGCCTTACGACCCGATTGCCCGATCGTTTCAGTGCTTTTCGGGGGTGCGCCGGCTCTTTCCTCAAGAGGCCTTACTGAAAGGTTTTTATAACGCCAAAAAAGCCCTGGAATGCCCATTTTTCTGCTGTTTTCTGTTGAGAAGTTGACCCCGTTGTGATATGGTGCGCCCGTAAATTTGGGGGGGTCCGTGGGCCTTATGAACCTTGGGAAAATGTTCGGAGATTCCTGCCGCACGTACAAGGACAAAACGGCCCTCGTCTATGAGAATTCACGCATCAGTTACAAGCAGATGGACGGGGCCGTCAACTCCCTGTCCCATCACCTGAAATCCCTCGGTATCGGCAAGGGCGACAAAGTGGCCCTGATGCTGCCCAACACCCCCGAATTCCCCATCACCTATTTCGCCTGCCAGAAACTGGGAGCCGTGGCCGTGACGCTCAACGTCATGTCCACATCCTACGAGCTTCAGTACCTCCTTGACAACAGCGATTCCAAGGTGCTGATCACGGCAGCCCAATCGGCCCGTCGTTTCGAAGAAATCAAGGACAGACTTGTGACCTGCAGACACCTGCTTCTGACGGAGATGGACGAGGGTCCGATGTCCATGAAGAAGACTCTCGAAAAGGGGCCCTTCGAGTTCGATCCTTCCGATGCCGCAGAGGACGACCCGGCCGTGATGATCTACACCTCCGGCCTCACGGGAAAGCCCCTGGGAGCCGTTCTGACCCACGGAAAT
>DATJPI010000230.1:0-4179 GCA_035506495.1 Syntrophales bacterium | reverse complement strand
TATGTAAGATGTCGACGGACGCCCCGTCCTCCTGCAAGGCGGTCTGTACGGAACGCACTCCCCGTCAGAAAGTCGGTCATCCGCAAAGGAAAAAGAAAAAACGCCACTACCCCCGAAAGATCTCTACTTCACTGTCATTTCAACCACTTTTTTCACAAATCTTGCATGCAGTTATTGCGGCAATGGGGCATAGGAATCCCTGCCCGAGATGTCTCAACAGCCATTTCCCTCACGGGGAGAGAGAGATCCCGAGGCAAGAGGGAATCTACTTTTCATTGATCCGGACGGAAGCATCATAAACTATGAGAATCGGCCGTTACCTGTTTCTGATGATCCTCTTTGTCGGTTTTTTTATCATCTTCGGGAACCGGGGACTCCTGGACAACATGCGTCTCAAGGAGAAGCTCTCCGATCTGCGAAGCGAGAACTCTCGCCTGGAAGTTGTCAACGACGGCCTGAAGCGTGAAGCCGTACTGCTTCGAGAGGATTTACGATACATTGAAACGGTCGCACGCGGAGAGCTGGGTATGGCGAAGCGGGGGGATATCATCTATCGGCACGTTGACCCTTCGGCCAAGAAGGATGAATCGGCAGCTTCGCCCCCATCAACCGGAGACACCCAAGGATCAAAGGAAATCAACGAGGGCAAGCCCCAGCAGGACATAGATCGGCGTCCCGCAAAGCAGCGCAAAGCACCCATCTAGCCGCTACGCGGCTGGCATCCGGCATCGGGCATCAGGAATCCGGATATTCACTCTGATCAATTCTCATTTTTCCGGAAGCCGGAAGCCTGAAACCCGAATCCCTCTTTTTAGGTGGTCCTCAGCGCATCGACAATCTTCATGCGTGAGGCCTGCAGGGCAGGCAACACCCCACCCACAAAGCCCATAATCAGCGAGAACAGAAGCGCCTGCCACACAATCTCAACGGTAAGCGTAAAGGAGAAGGCAAGCTCCGAAAAGGTCTGAAAGTTGAGCGTCGAGATCGTGAGAAGCTGCAGAAAGGAGGCGAAGAAGAGCCCCGTTGAGCCCCCGATCAGCCCTAATAGGAGCGATTCCATCAGAAAGGCCCCTAGAACACTGCGGCGCTGGAACCCCAGGGCCCTCAGCGTGCCGATCTCGGCGGTCCGGTTCGCCACGGCGGCGTACATGGTGATCATGGCCCCGATCACGGCCCCGAGCGAGAAGATGATGGTGAGCGACGCACCCAGGATCCGGAGGAACTTTGCCATCACTTCCGACTGGTCGGCGTAGAAGCGGCTCTCCCGCTTGGCCTCCACGGTGAGCCTCGGGTCGCTTTCCACGCGGGCTTTGAAGGCATCGAACTCGGATGGATCGCGCAGCTTGAACAGGACCGAGGAGTACACGGGTCTGCGGAAGGTCTGCATGAGTTGGTCCGCGTCCCCCCAGATCTCGGAGCTGAAGCCCGTGCTCCCCGCATCGAAGATCCCGACCACGGTCCAGTCCCGCATCCCGAAGCGAAGCGTCTCGCCGATCCCGGCCCCCGTAAATCGGCGGGAGACGCTTTCACCGGCGATGATCTCCGACGAACTCGGACGCGGCATTCGGCCCTCCCGGAGCCTCACCTGGGGCCTCAACGGAAGCGATTCGTCGTTGATCCCGCGGATGATGACGTTTGAAGGCTTGTCGGTGTCCCGCTTGGGAAGGCTGATCAGCACGACGACTTCCTTGGCGAGCATCATTCTCCCGCCGTCCCCCATGGCCACCTCCGGCTGGGTTTCGATGATCGAGGCCTGGAGCCTTTCGATACCGCTCTGGACCTCCGACTGGGAGCCCTTGCGGATGATGACCACGTTGTCCCAGGAACCCGTGTCGACGAGGGTCTTCTGCAACCCCTCGGCCAGCATGAGGATCGCCGCAAAGACAAAAACGACGAGCGCCATGCCCGAGGCCGTGAGGATCGTCGTGAGGCGTCTTGTCCAGAGATTCCGGAAGCTGTAGGAGACGGGGACCTTCATAGGCCTCCCGGCCCGGATTCGGGATTCGGGAATCCGGAATCAGGACGACTCGCCTCTCCCAATCTGTCGCATTCTTTTTTCATTCCTGATTTTTCCTTCTTTTTTTGTCATCCGGACTCCTGACGCCTGAATCCGGATTCCGTGGCTGAGTTGCACTCAGCCGATTCTCCTGAGACCGTCGGCAATGCGGATCTTTACGGCGCGCCAGGTGGGGAAGATGGCCGCCACGAGCCCCACCATGAACCCCGCGGCAATGTCCAGATAGACCGTCCGCTGCTCCACGAAGAAAATGGGGAAGTAGGTCCCGAGATAGTCGTGGAAGGCTTCAGCCACAGGGAAAGTGAGCCCGATCCCGATGGCCGTCCCCAGGAGACTGATGAAGAGGGACTCCCCGAAGATGAGCCTCGCGATGAACCGGCCCCCAAAACCTAGGGTCTTGAAGACTGCGTACTCGCCGATCCGTTCGCGGGCCGTCATGGCCATCGTATTGGCGACAACGGCCATGATGATGACGATGATCACAATGGAGACAAACTGGATGGCGATGAGGATCGCCTCCGTCATGGATACAAAGCTCATCTGGAAGGCCTTCTCTGTCTCCGTGAGGGTCTCGGCAAGCGAGTTCTTGAAGGTCCTGTCGATCGTCGTGCTCACCTCCCCCGCGAGGTTCGGGTTCGCGATGCCGATCATATAGAACCCCACCTGGTCGGCCCTCAGGGGCGCCGTCTTCCTCATCGTTTCGTTCAGGTAGTCCCAGTGGAAGAAGAACTGCGTCTCGTCGACGCTGCGGTCTCTCCCCTTGTAGATGCCGCGGATGACGAACTCCCAGTTGCCGGGAAAGATGGTCCCCCTGAGGGTGACCGTGTCCCCCACTTTCCAGCCGAACTTTTCGGCGATCTTCCTGCCGGCGACGGCGCCCTTGCGATCATTGAGAAACATCGTCCGTTGCAGGTCGGGGATCACATACTCGGGGTAGAGTGCCAGGTAGGAATTCGGCTCCACGGCAAAATTGGGGAAGAAATTTTTCTCCTCGATGTAGACCCCGCCGAACCAGTTTCCCCAGGAGATGAGGTTCACGCCGCTCACCTGGCGGATCTTGTCCTTGTAGGCCAGGGGCAGCGGGAAGATAAGCGAGATGGAATTCCGGATCACGAGGCGGTTGGCCGAGGAGGCCTCCACACCCGCGTACCAGGCGCTCACCATGGTCCGGAGCATGCCAAAGGCAAGGATGGCAATCGTGATGCCCAGAATCGTGAGCCCCGTTCGCAGCTTGTGACGGAAGGCATTACGGATGAGAAGTTTAAGAGTGCGCATTGTTCAGGGAACCCTTGTCCAGGTTGCGGATTACCTGGGCCGCCTCGGCGGCCTTCGGGTCGTGGGTCACCATGATGATGGTCTTGCCCGACTCGCTGCTGAGCCGGCACATGAGCGACATGATCTCCTTTGCCGAGGCACGGTCCAAATCCCCCGTGGGCTCGTCGGCCACAATGATCGCGGGGTCTGTGACGACGGCCCGGGCGATGGCCACGCGCTGCTGCTCGCCGCCGGAGAGCTGGGCGGGGTAGTGATCCATCCGATGCGAAAGGTTGACCACGCGAAGGGCCATCTCGACATGATCGCGCCGCTCTGAGCGGGACAGCCCCGTGAGCTGCAGGGGCAGATCCACGTTCTCGAAGGCCGTGAGCACCGGGATCAGATTGTAAAACTGGAAGATGAATCCCACGTTCGTGGCCCTCCAGTGGGCAAGCTCCGTCTCGCCGAGAGCCGTGATGTCCACGCCGCCGATCACGATCGTCCCGCTGTCGACTTTGTCGATCCCGGCGATGAGGTTCAGAAGCGTGCTCTTGCCCGACCCCGAAGGGCCCATCAGCGCGAGAAACTCTCCCTCGCGGATGTCGAAGCTGATCTCCTGGAGCACGGGGATGATGTGGCTGCCGCGCAGGTAGGCCTTGTTGACGTTCCGGACTTCGACGATGACAGGCCGGGTCTCCAGATCGGGGGCCGGTCTATGGTCATCACAGCTGGGGATCGGATCGGTCATGGTCATGAACCTGGAATGCGCTTTATTCCTCACTTCAAATCATCTCGTGAGAAGGACGGGATTCCGACTGCGAAGTAAGGCGTTCTTCGGTAACCGCTCTTAACGTCCTTCGACAGGCTCAGGATGGCAACAGGTCATGGTGAGCTTGTCGAACCATGCG
>DATJPI010000229.1:0-5619 GCA_035506495.1 Syntrophales bacterium | reverse complement strand
GCCCCAGGCACCATCTTATTTCCTTCCCCCATCGGGTCATTCCGTTGCCGCGCTTCCGTTTTAAGGAATTCACGCTCCGTTGGCAAGGAAAATCCTGTTCGTGTCGGCTGTTCTAGTGTTTCCCCGGGCTGGACATTTATTCCTCAGAAATGATATGGCGGTATCCTCGAGGGATGAAATAGATCGTGAAACGGGAATAGGGGAGAGGGATGTATGAAAAGGAATCATGCGGCATTTCTGGCGATGATGACACTGGTCTGTGGAGTCGTCATCATGTCCCTGACAACGGGGCAAGCGGACATGCCGAGAGGGGCGAAGACCATCTTCGACAGTGGAGAAGGGCCACCTGTCCGAACATCATCCGGCAATCCGGCCCAGAGCGTGCCTGCAACAGAGAGATACACGGGTATCGCCTATAAGATCGTCCTTCTCAAGCCCAACGGGAATATCTCCGTTATTCCCAGGGCAAGGACATTCAAATCGGGTGAGAGGATCAAATTGCTCGTCCGTACGAATGAGGCCGGATACCTGACGGTCATGAATATCGGGTCCGACGGCAACACCACGGTGCTCTTCGACGACTATGTGGAAGCCAAACAGCTCTATGAGATTCCCAAGTCGACGGCCCTGAAGTTCGCCGGTGCCCCCGGTACGGAAAAGATCATGATCATGCTCTCCGGCGGCCCTAACCCGATTGCAGGCGGGCAGTCCGCTTCTGTTTCGGATGGCCCCGTGAGCGATCCGCCGCCTCCACAGGCGCCTTCCGTTGCGGCCGGATCGATCAGCCCCGTGCCCCCCGGCATGCGCCCGTCTCCTCCCGGGCCCGCGGCAGACACGGGCAGCAGCCTGCCACCGCCACCGCCCACGATGATTGCAAGCAGCATGCAGGGATCCAAGGACATCGTCCTGGAAGATCAGAACAAAACCGGATACGCCGTGATCCTTCCAAAGTCAGGTTGGAAGCCTTCGGCCAAAGAAACGAAGGGCATCGTCCTCGAAAACGACGCGAGGGACGGCAGCAATTACGGAGTCCTTCCGGCCTCTGCAATCGATGAAGGCGGCATACTCACGCTCGATCTGAAACTGACACACAGGTAATGAAAGGTCGGGTATGGCTTTCTTTCGTCACAGGTCATCCTATTGTGAACGACGTTCACGGCGACGATCGAGGACTTCGGCCATCATGGGCAGCATGAGAGAACCGAAGGGAAGCAGAAAGATCACCACAAACGGGACGTAGTGCGCCAAATGCAAGAGGTAGCGCTTGAGGGTCCTGATCTCCTCGCGGGTCCATGGGACGCCCGTATTTCTTGGCCTGAAGAGCAGGGCCATGAAGCCCATCATGTAATCGGCCTCCGCATAGATCGTGGCCTTGTATCGCGTAATCATCTTGCTGATTATCTTTCTGATCATCGACGATTGTTCCTCACAGGGCACCAATGGTTAGATCGGACGGATAGCCGCAATTCTGAAACGAAAAACTCATGCAACTGGCACGAAACTTGATTTGTTTTTGTCAGGGAGACGTTTATGAAAATTCCTCTGTCATCAGAGCCGCTCATCCGCCCTTCCTCAGACGCAGAAGGGGCAAGCCGTCCCTCCCGCAAGGCGCAGGCCGGACTCGATGCATTCCAGAAGATCCTCGAGACGCAGCTGGCTCCCGCGGGAGGCTCTTCCTCCACGAGCCATCCAGCCGAAATCCCCGACGAAAAAACGATTCGCAAACTCATTGAAATGATTCGGCTTCGGATGATGATGGACGAGCATCTGCTGGAATCCATGCGGGATTCCGGAAATGATCAGTCCCTCTACCAGCGATTTTCCCGATGGCAGCTGGGCGGACTCGATGCCGTGTCGCCGTCAGCCCCTCAGGCAAAGCCTGCGGCGGAAATCCCAACGCCTGCTGCGGTCGAAGAAGTGCCTTCCGTTGTGAGGCTCCGCAAAGCGCCTGAGAGGGCAGGGACCTATGAGCCCATCATCCGGGAGGCGTCCCAGACCTACGGGGTCGATCCGAACCTGATCCGCGCGGTCATCCGGGCGGAGAGCAATTTCAAAAATGAAAGTATATCCCCGAAGGGAGCCATGGGGCTCATGCAGATCATGCCGGAGACGGCAAAGGATCTCGGCATCACGGATGCCTATGATCCGCGCGAAAACATCATGGGCGGGACCCGCTATCTCAAAGGCCTCCTGGAACGATATCGCGGAGATGTGCCCACGGCGCTTGCTGCCTACAATTGGGGAATGGGAAACGTAGAGAGGCGACCCGATAAACTGCCTCGAGAAACCAGGGTCTACATCGACCGGATCCAGCAGTTTATGGGGGAGGGGAAAACCTGATATGGATCTCTCCGGGATCACTTTCTGCCAATGAAAAACCCGCCGTGTGGCGGGTTTTTTCATTTGTCACCGTTTTCGGAATTCAGTTCATTCCGAGATAATCCCTGACGATCTCCAGCAGATAACTCACCTTGAAGGGCTTTGACAGGGTGGGATAGTGGTACTGAGCCACATCCTCGTCGAGTTCCCTCTTGAGGCGTTTCACGCCGAAAAAGCCGCTCATGTAAATGATCTTGATGCCGGAATCTTCCTTGCGGATCCGTCGAACGAGTTCGATGCCATTCACATTCGGCATCAGGACGTCGGTGAGGATCAGGTCCGGCTTGAAGCTCTTGTATACTTCGTAGCCCGTATCCCCGTCGATCGCCACCCGGACTTCGAACCCCTCCATGTTGAAGATATTGCGCAGAGTATCCTGATAACCGAATTCGTCCTCGACGATGAGAACTTTCCACTTTTCCTTCGACTTCTTTTGCGCGCCGTTCTTGATGACTTCGATGAGTTCCCTGTCAGGCAGCGCGTTGATGATATGCGCCACGTCGTTGATCTTCTGCTGCATCCGCTCGGCTTTTTCCTTGTTTTGCGGGTTCAGGTCGGGATGATAGATTTTTGACAAAAGCCTGTAATTGGACCTGATATAGGAAATGGCCGGGGCATCGCCGAGTTCGGAGTAGATCTCACGGGCCTTATCCAGCATGCCGAGAACGTTCAATTCATTCGCAAGATCCATACTTTTGTTCATCATCCTGTCCCTGGTTGAGTTTGCGATCGGACCCGTGCGGCCGTTTTTCCCCACGCGGGCTGACAAAGGACAGGCCAATGCAAATCTCATGCAAAAGCACAAGAAAAGAGTCGTTTGGCGGGAATGAAAGCGCGGGTCCTCGGAATTCAGAAATATGCGGACTAACGGTCGATTGCCGTTAACGGAGCCCCTGGACGAAGTTTGCAACGGCGTTCATGTAGTCGGAGAGCCCCACCATGAAGATGCTGTTATGGTCTGCGCCGGGGATCTGCAGGAGTTGTTTCTGGGCGGCGCCGGAGGCCTCGTAGAGGTCTTTTCCGTCCTGCAGAGGGAGGATTTGATCAAACTCTGCATGTATGATTAGGGTGGGTTTTCGGAAGTGGCCTATTTTTTCGATGTGGCGGAAGGCCTCGCTCTCGGAGATCCCGCAGCGCTTCATGTCGACTCCCACGAGATTCAGGATCGTTTGCGAGTGAGCGAAGCCGCTCTCGATGATCAGGCCGTCGATAAGGTCGGGGTAGCTCTCGGCCAGCTCAAGAGCCGAGGCACTGCCCAGCGAGCGTCCCATGACGATGAGCGGGCCGGTGCACCCGTTGAGGCCCAGCCATTTCCTCGTATACGTAAAAACCGCGTGGGCGTCGCGGAGCATGGTGCTCACCGAAGGATGGCCCGTGGAGTGGCCGTACCCCCTGTAGTCGACGGGAAGGAAGTTGACATGGAGCCGCGAGTAGAAAAAAGCGATGTCTTCGTAATCATCTACGATCTCCCCATTGCCATGAAAGAAGAGAATGGAGGCGCCCTGCTTGTCGAAGAGATAGTAGCGGGCCCCGACGGAAACGTCGGCCTCCACGGGGATCATGACATCGCGCACGGCTTCCTGAGATACGGGGCTTTGCCATGAGGTCCGGGGGTAGAAAAGAGTTTGACTGACTTCGAACCCATCGAGCTTGGGACAGCCGACATGACTGAGATCCTTCATGGAAAACCTCCTAGGTCAATGGAGCTGCTTCGTCATATCACAGCTCAGGCAGCACTGTCCACGGGCAGCGTGGTTTTGACAGCCGAGAGCGAATGGGGTAAGAAACGATCGGGAAAGCTTATGCCGACGTGGGTCATTGTCGTCTTTACGGTTATCGGGACGGCGGCAGCGCTGAAGATTCTTCATGCGCTTGCCATCGTCGTAGTCCATCCAATCACGCAGGGAGCCATGTACACGTCCACGGCCCGCGTGAAAATCCGTACCGCCCTGGATGCCGTAAATATGAATCCCGGCGAGCTTCTTGTTGACATCGGCTGCGGCGATGGCCGGGTACTGCGAGCGGCCAGGAAGAGGTATGGCGTGAAGGGTCTGGGGTACGAAATCAACCCGATTGCCTATACGAAGGCGAGACTGCTTACCATGTGCCGCAAGGGCCTGGAGGTGAGATGCCGAAATTTCTGGAAGGAGGACCTCGGCAGCGCCGATGTCGTTTCGTGCTACCTGTTCCCTGACGTCATGCGGAAGCTCGGGATGAAACTGGGCAACGAACTTGCTGCGGGGGCTCGCGTCATATCGTTCAATTTCCCGATCCCCGGCTGGAGACACCAGGCCGTTCTCCGCGCCGCCTCCAAGCTCAACAACGACCCGATCTATATCTACCGCATCCCAGAGTCCCTTCCGAATTCAGATAGGGTTCAAAAAATACCTTGATAAGCACTACTTCATGCATTTCACCTTTAGCCTGAACATCGTGTAAGAATTGTATTTTACCGGTTGAAATCCTCATTCCCTGTAATTATGAGAAACGCTGTTCTCCCAGTAAAGGCTACGGATAACTGCATTGAGCGAAACTAGCGTGCAATCCTTTTGCGCGGGAAATGGCGATGGAACCGCATTCACCGATGCTCATCTTCGGCTGCAGAATACCGGCATGCTCTTTGCTCCTTATTGGTCCGGTTGGGCATGCTCAATGCTTGTGCATTTTTTCCATTGCCGATTCGGACACGGCCATCCGGAATTCCGTCTTCTTCCCGTTCACCGAGACAGCGATGGAATAGATCCCGTTGGGCATCGCCACATTGTTGCCGTAATGCGTGGATTGCGGCCCCTTACCGATGGCCTGCATGACAACAACGGGGACATCCACGACTGCGCCGTTCCCCCGTCCTTTGTCGTCGAGCAATTGGAAATTCATACTAACCATCGCATTGGTTATCGCCTTGCCTGTCTTGGCATCGAAAACGTGCACAACAAGATGATGATTGGGATGCGAAGCCGCATCAGGCGCGACAGGCCTGGCGCCTCCCATGATCAACATCCCTTCTTTCACACGACTGGTAGCAACTTCATCTGCCGTAAAGAACGGTTCGGCCGCCAGTACATGCAACTCTATCCGAAGATCATCCATGGTTGCTGTTTTCATCATGTCTTCGGCCCTGACAGAACCCGCGCAGATGATCAATGCGATGAGTGCTACAGTCAACGCAAAGTATGAGCGCTTATTCATGTGATACCTCCTTTTCGCATTTGACATTCTCTCTGTAAAATTGTTCATTCA
>DATJPI010000228.1:0-9636 GCA_035506495.1 Syntrophales bacterium | reverse complement strand
GCCTCTCTGGGGCTTCTGGCCGTTTTTGCCATCACGTGGCTGATGGTGCGGAAAGTCAACGGCTTCGTCCTGTGGCCCGCGCTCTACATCCTGATCCCCTTCGCCGTCTACCTGGGAGACACCTCCACGGCCTCGTGGATGCACGGGAACATGATCCGGGCCTATAACCTGGCCTTCGGACTCTTTACCGTCTTTGTCATCGTGGTGACGAAGTTCTCCCGCAGGCGGGGCGGCTTCAAGAGCACGCCGCTCGACTTTCTCATCCTTTTCATCGCCGTCGTGGTGCCGAACCTCCCGGACCCGGTGCTGAGCGAGTACCGGATGGGCTTTGTGGCGGCCAAGATCATCATGCTCTACTTCAGCTACGAGGTGCTCATGGGCGAGCTGAGGGGCAAGACCGGGAAGGTCGCCCTCGTCACGATGGCGTCGCTGGCGGTGATTGGAGTTAAAGGATTAATATAGGGTAAAGGGTATAGAGTTCCATTGGTTCATAAAAGACAGTTCCATTGGTTCAATTAGTTCGATTGGTTTTATTGGTTCAACAAAAAGACGGTTCCACCGGTTCCATTAGTTCGGTTGGTTCTATTGGTTCGGGGAAAAGAGTTCAACCATAAAGAGTGCGATTCGTTCTGTTGGTTCAACAAAACCAGTTCCATTGGCTTGACAATGTTTGATCGTTCATGTATTCGTAATACGAATATGTGATCGATGGAGGTTTTATGGACACTGTTGTTGTCTCAACCAAGTATCAGGTTGTTATTCCGCGTGAGATCAGGGCCTCTCTCGACATCAAGCCGGGTACGCGGTGCCAGGTCCTCCGTTACGATAATCGCATCGAACTGATCCCGGTTAAGCCCATGCGAAAGATGCGCGGTTTTCTGCGGGGGATGGATACGGAAGTCAAAAGAGAAAAGGACAGGGTATGAATCTCGTCGATTCCTGCGGGTGGCTCGAATTTTTCTCCGACGGCCCCAATGCCGACTTCTATGCCGCAGCCATTGAGCATGTAGAAACCCTCATCGTCCCGTCCATATGCCTGCTGGAAGTATTCAAGAAGGTGCTCAACGATCGGGGTGAAGATGCCGCCCTTGAAGCCGCGGCTTTAATGAATCAGGGCCGGGTGGTTGACCTCGACGCATCCATCGCCATCTCCGCAGCCAAGATCGGCGCAGACCAGGGTCTGCCGCTTGCCGACAGTGTAATCCTTGCGACAGCGAAGGCTAAAGGTGCGCTGATATGGACACAGGACTCCGACTTCGAAGGAATTGAAGGGGTGAAATATATTCCGAAACGGAAAAAGTAGAAAACAGCATAAAGACGGTTCTATTGGTTCGCAAAAACAGTTCCGTTGGTTCCACCACAAAAAAGTTCTATTAATTCCATTAGTTCTATTGGTTCTATTAGTTCAAGAGTCAGGAAAAAGAAAAAGATGGGGACGATAAAGAAGTTCAAGGATATTGAATGCTGGCAGGGGGCCAGGGAGTTGGTTCGCCTTGTCTACCTTCTTACAAGGAAAGAGCACTTCAAAAAGGACTTTGAACTGGTCAGCCAGATCAGGCGAAGTGCCGTCTCGGCGATGGCGAACGTTGCTGAAGGGTTTCATCGCAGCAGCAAAAAGGACTTTTTGAAGTACCTGGACTACGCGCGCTCATCGGTTGCTGAGACAGTGAGCCATGGATATGTGGCGCTCGATCAGGGATATATATCGGAAAAGGAAATGACGGAACTTGAAGCGCAGACAGATGCGGTGTGGAGGAAGATGAACGCTTTTATCGCGTACCTGGATAGAGATTTGAAAAACAAATAAAGAGTTCTGTTGGTTCCACCACAGAAAAGTTCTATTAGTTCCACTAGTTCTATTGGTTCTGTTGGTTCGAGAAAAAGAGTTCAAACATCAAGAGTTCGATTGGTTCGATTTGTTCCATTAGCTCTATTCGTTCAAGAAATCAAGGGCGGCAAAGCAGCAAGGCAATGCCGCGGGGCGGCAGGGAAAGAGGGCTTCGGGCTTCAGGCATCAGGCTTCAGGAACAGGAAGAAGAGAGCCACAAGCCGCAAGCCACAAGCCGCAAGGTAAGAGGGCTTCGGGAATCAGGCTTCTGGTTTCTGGAGTCGGAAAAGAAAAGATGGAGAAGAAGAGCAGGGCCGGAAACGGCCCTGTTTTTTTCAGGGAATATTTTGAGACGAGGATCAGGCAAGAAGAAGGCCGAGGGGCAGGACCCAGAGCTTTTCACCGAGTCTCACGGCGTCTTTTCCGTTATGGCACAGGCTGCCCGCTTTGCAGCGGGGGTGTCATAATGCGGCATCTTATAGTGGCATTTTGACAGAGTCGATTAATCGGATAGACAGTCGCTTACCAAGCGACGCGGCAGCCTTGTCAAGCGTCCTAACAGAAACAGATTGATTCTTTGGATCAAGCAGACGATCAAGGGCAGTTCTGCTCGTTCCCATTCTTTTAGACATAGCAACCTTCGTTAGTTTTTTTTCCGTCATAAGTTTGTGGATTTGAAAAGCAATCACTTCTTTGACGGCAGTTGCCTCCACATCAGCCAGGATTCCTTCTTCTTTGAGAAAGTCATCAAAGTTGCTTCCGATATTTTTATGCTTCATGGTGATAATCACCCTTTCTTAAATACCGATTTTCGTTTCTTGGCTAAGTCTAATGCTCGTTTGGGTATTTTTTGCGTTTTCTTTATAAATCCATGCAAGATTACTATCTGATTATTGTGCGTTGTTATAATTATCCTGGAGATTCTCTTGGACCCCAATTCAGATTTAATTTCCCATAAACTGTCTCCGAGCGGCTTCAATATGGAGGGAGAATTGGGAAAGGTCATTTGAACGACTAATATATCTCTTCCTATGATCTTTTTGTCATCCCCATCTAAATTTCTTAGCCAGTCCCTTACGGGTTCATTGCCACCATCTGTCCTATAAAATTTCACAGTGAGCGGTGGATCGTGGAGCATGATGATTCTATGTACCTATTTTGGTACATTGTCAAGCTGGAATATATATCGTCATCTTAAATGAATACTTTATCGCACCATCTCTCCCATTAATCATTTATCATTGCCTGATTGTGTTTCCTTGCCGATTTCCCCAAACTGATCCACGACCCGCAATGTCATGCATCCCTGTTCATTCCAAAACGTCCCTGCCATCGCTGTCACGAAATTTTCATACATCCGTAATACAACTGTAGCGTTTCCGTGTCTTGATGGGGCCGATCACACCACGTCCTTCCGGGGGTTCCATGAAAAGGCATCTGGTTCGAGCCATGGCTGTCGTGCTGTCGCTTTTGTTTTTCGCGGGGTGCAGCGGCCCCGAAGAAAAGAAGCTCAAGTTCTACAACAAGGGCAAGGAACTCTACGAGAAGGGGGAGGTGGTCAGCGCGGGGCTGGAATTCAAGAACGCCCTGCAGATCGACCCGAAGTATGCCGAGGCCTGGCACATGCTGGGGCTCGTGGAGCTCAAAAAGAACAATCTCCGGGCGGCCTTCGGCGACTTCAACAAGGCCGCGGAGCTGAAGCCGGACCTCTGGGATGCCCACAACCAGCTCGCCCGGATCTATCTTGCCGGCCAGATGCTCGACCAGGTGGCGGAGAAGGTGGACCTCGTGCTCAAGGGAGCGCCGGAAAACGAGGAGGCCCTGCTCCTCAAAGGCGCTCTTTTTATCGCCAGGAAGGATTTCGATAACGCAAAGAGGCACCTGGAAGGCCTCATCGCGAAGGGCATCACGAAGCCGGATGCCTACATGCTGCTGGCCGTCGTATTTGCCCAGAAAAACGACGCGCCTGCCGTGGAGACGACCCTGCAGAAGGGGATTGCCGCCAACCCGAAATCGGCTGCCCTCTACATTGCCCTGGCCAATCAATACGTCGGGCAGAAACGGATGGAGGAGGCGGCAGGCACGGTCCGCAAGCTCATCGAGATCGAGCCGGACAACGACGTCCACCGGGTCAGGCTCGCAAACCTCTACTGGGACTCGGGCCGCCAGCAGGAAGGCATCGACGTGCTGAAGGCCCTCGTGGCCGCCGACCCGTCGAAGGAGGACTCCTGGCTTCAGTACGCGGGCTTTTTCATCTCCAAGGGGAAATTCGAGGAAGCCGAGCGGGAGCTGAAGGCGGGCATACAGCAGAACGGCAAGAGCGCGAAGATCCGCTTTGCCCTGGCGGATTTCTACCTCAACACGAACCGCGTCGACCTGGCCGTCGCGACCCTGAAGGAGGGCCTGGGGCTGACAAAGGACCCCGCAAGCCCCGAGGTGCTCCAGGCGAAAAACGTTCTGGCCCGGATCTACCTGGATCGGCAGCAGGTCGACGAGGCCAAGAAGTATGTGGACGAAGTCCTCAAGGAAAGCCCGAAGAACCCCGAGGCGCTCTTCACGCGCGGCAACATCTATCTCGCGAAGGGCGACGCCCTGAACGCGATTCCCGACTTCAGGGCCGTTGTGACGGACAACCCCCAGATGGCGATGGGCCATGTCCGGCTGGCCGAGGCTCACGCCATGAACCGCGAGATGAGCCTGGCCATGGACACCCTCCAGAACGGTCTCAAGATCGACCCGAAATCGCGGGATCTCCTGCGGGCGCTGGCAAGGCTCCAGGCCGCCCAGGGAAACTTCAGGGCATCCGAGGCGACCTACCGGAAGGTTCTCGAGGCGTACCCGAGGGACCTCGAATCGCTGGCCGACCTGGGTGACATTTACCTGGCCGCCCGGGACTACAAGAAGGCCGAGGCGGTCTACATGGACCTGCGGCGCAAGGCGCCGGACATCCCCATAAGCTACGTCAAGATGGGCGGCCTCTACTTGAGCCAGGGCAAGCCCGACAGGGCGACGGCCGAGATGGAGCAGGCCGTGAAGCGCAACCGCGCCTCGGGGGAGATCGCCTCGGCGCTCGTCGATCTCTACATCGGGCAGAAGAAGTTCGCGCCGGCCCTGAGTCTCTGCGAGGCACGGCTCAAGGACAACCCGCTTTCCGCCTTCAACTACAACCTCCTCGGCCACGTGCAGGCCGCCCAGGGCGACTACCCGAAGGCGGAGGCCTCGTTTCTGAAGGCCATCGAGCTGGAGGCCCAGTGGCCCGTGCCCCACAACAACCTGGCACGGCTTTTCCTGATCCAGGGCAAGAAGGATGATGCCATGCGGCGCTTCGAGGAGGCCCTTAAGGCAAACCCGGACAATATGGCGGCCTATCTCTCCCTCGGGCAGCTCTATGTGATGGGCAAGGACTACCCGAAGGCAATCGAGGTCTATGAGCGGGCCCTGGCCCGCCAGCCCAACTTCTGGGTGGCGGCCAACGACCTTGCCTTCCTGCTGAGCGAGAACGCCGGGAACCTGGACCGGGCGCTGACGCTGGCCCAGAAGGCGCAGACGCTTCGCCCCGAAGAGGCCTCCGTCCTGGACACGCTGGGGTGGATCTATTACAAAAAAGGAGATGCCGGCAAGGCCCTCGAGTTCCTGGCGCGCGCCGGGTCGAAGGCCCCCGAAGACCCGTCTGTCAACTTCCACATGGGGATGGCCTTCTACAAGGAAGGAAAGACGGACAAGGCGAAGGAGCACCTGAAGAAATCGCTGGCCTCCAACCGGGATTTCCCCGGGCGTGACGAGGCCGAAAAAACCCTCAAAAACATCTGATAACCCCTGTCCCCGCCCCCTCTGAGGACGAAGCGGATCCTTCGATGGCGGGGATTCGGTTTTTTTAGAGGGGCTCGACGGTGTGGGCTGTAACACAACTTTCATGAAACCGTGATGCAACTGTAATGATTGGTTGATAACAGCCTGTCATACAAATGATGACATGTGGTGTCGCGGCGAGGCGGCGAAGCAGAATGGATGGGACGCGGTGAAAAAGAGTATTCTGTGCATGGCAGTGTGGCTTGCCCTGGCTGGCGCATTTCCGGCAGCTGCGGCTGACGGCTTGTCGGGGGACCGGATGGCCGGCCAGCCGGAATCGGCCGTTGTTTCAGCCGATTACCTGATCGGGCCCGGGGACATCATCGAGATATCGGTCTGGAAGGAAGAGGCCCTGACGAAGGCCGTCGTTGTGCTCCCGGACGGCCGGATTTCTTTTCCGCTCATCGGCGAGATTCAGGCGGCCGGCCGAACTCTGCCTGACCTCAAGCAGGAGATCGTGACGAAGATCGCAAAGTACGCCCCCAAGGAGGAGGTGAACCTCGAGGTCAAGCAGGTCAACAGCATGTTCCTCTACGTCATCGGCCGGGTGAACCAGCCGGGCCGTTTCTCGCTGAACACCAATGTGAATGTCCTGCAGGCCCTCTCGATCGCCGGCGGGCTCAACCCTTTTGCCAAGCGCAACCAGATCAAGGTTTTCCGGCAGGAGGGGGCAAGGACGACGATCCTGAAGTTCTCCTATGACGACGTGACCGACGGGGAGAAGCTGGAGCAGAATATTACTTTAAAGCGCGGGGATGTGATTGTCGTACCTTGAAAAGAGGGTATTGGGTACAGGGGAATCCCTTACCGGACTCCTCTCGTGCGAAGGGCTAAGAGTCAGAGTCATATGAATAAATGTCAATGTTATGGGTAATTCAATTGCAGCGCCGTTTCGCACTGACGTTTTGGGGGGCTTTATCGATCCTGCTCCTGATCCTCATGATCCCAGGCGCGGCGCTGTGCGATGAGTTCAGGATCATCCCGTCGATTGCCCTGCGGGAGGCATACAACGACAACATCTACTTCTCAACGTCTGACCGGGTCCAGAGCTGGACGACGACGATCACGCCCGGCCTTGAGCTGACAGACAGGACGGAGAAGATGGACCTGGGTCTCTCGGCAATTGTGGGGATCAATCGATACACTGACGAGCCGTCCCTCAACAGCATCGACCAGCACTATAAGGGCAGGCTGGGCTACACGTTCGATCCGACGGTGAATATGCAGGCTGAAACAGGGTGGTCGCGCACGAGCAGCCCCGATCGGGACATCGCCACGACGGGCATCGTTCTCGGCAACATCCAGCGCGACAAGACCTACGGAAACATTGCCGGCAACTGGGCGATTTCCCCGCGGCTGGCCGCAGGCGCATTCTATTCCTATGAGCAGGACCTGTACGATTCCCCGACGGTGTCCAACCTCGAGTGGAATCAGGCAAACGTGGGGCTCTACTATGACCTGGGGCTTGCGACGAAGGCGCGCCTCATTGCCGGCTATGCCGGCTACCGGTTTACCTCGCAGGACACGAACAGCTTCTCGGGCACCGTCGGCGTCGATTACCGATACCATGAGCTCTGGACCATCGTCGTCGATGCGGGCGCCCGGTATGCCAGCACAAAGTACCAGGTGCAGGAGCTGCAGTTCGTGCCGCCGTTTTTCCTCGTGCCCGTAAAGGTGGACAAGACCTCGGAGGAATGGAGCGGCATATGTACGGCATCGATCAAGTACAATGGAGAAAAAACAATCTCTTCCCTGTCCTTCAGCTACGACCTGGCCCCGGCAAGCGGACTGAGCGGCGCCGCCCAGCGCACCGCGTTTATTTTCGATATCCGCCACAGGCTCACCTACGAGTTCTCCGGGGCTTTCTCGACGAGCTACTTCCTGAACTACGCGGCGGCGAACCAGTACGGTGTGAATGCGATCAACCAGGAGACCTTCACGGTTGTGCCCTCGCTTCGCTACGAGTTCACGAGGGATCTGTATCTTGACCTGGGGTACAACTTCTCGAACACGCAGTACAAGCTCACGTCCACAAGCGCCTACCGCGATCTGGCGTTTGTCAGGCTGTATGCGCAGCATCGGCTATTTGAATAGCAGGGCAGTTACTGAAGAGCTGCCCAAATTCAGCGATAAGCATTTGTCATCGCGAGCGAAGCGTGGCGATCTCTCCGCTTGCATGAGATTGCCGCGCACCCTGCGGGTGTTCGCAATGACCCTTCTGCTCGGCGCCGAGCTTCTTAGCGCTGGATATTAATGTTAACGAACCAACGCACTAAGGAACTAAAGAACCAAGGAACCAAGGAACAGCTTTGACCATGGACCAGGACGTCAAGACTCTGGGCGATGTCGTCGATATCGCAAAGCGCAGGAGGAAATACCTCATCTGGCCTGCCGTGGGCGTCTTCGCGCTCGCGGTCATGATTGCCTTTGTCTGGCCCCCGACGTACCGCTCGACCTCGACGATCCTCATCGAGGAGCAGGAGATCCCCCGCGAATACGTCATGACGACGGTCTCGAGCTACGCCGAGCAGCGCCTCCAGACCATCAACCAGCGGATCATGAGCACGAGCAGGCTCATGGAGATCATCAACCGATTCAATCTCTACGCCAACAAGCGGGAAAAATGGACGATGGAAGAGATCGTCGACCGGATGAGGAAAAAGGACGTCAAATTCGAGCTGATCAACGCCGATGTGATCGACCGGCGCACGGGAAGGCCCACGGCGGCCACCATCGCCTTCAGCGTGGCTTTCGAGGGGGCAGACCCCTCGGTGGTCCAGCAGGTGGCCAACGTGCTGGCCTCGCTCTACCTCGAGGAGAACCTGCGGGTGCGAGAGCAGCAGACCGAAGGCGCCACGAGGTTCATGGAGGACGAACGCAGGGCCGTCGAGGAGCAGATGGCCGAAATCGACAGGCAGATCACCGCGTTCAAACAGCTTAACGTCAACACCCTGCCGGAGCTCGCGCCGTACAACCTCCAGATTGTCGACAGGCTCGATCAGGACATCGACCGGTTCAACAACCAGCTCAAGGAACTCAACGAAAAGGAAAATTACCTGCAGTCCCAACTGGCAAGCATCCCCCAGGATTCGACGAATCCCGACAAGGACCGGCTGAGGGAGCTGCGGGTGAAGCTGATCAATCTCGAGAGCCGGTTCACCGACGAGTACCCCGACGTGAAAAAGACGAAGGCGGAGATCGCTGACCTGGAGAGAAAGCTGAAGGGTTCCGCTGCCGCCTCGCAGGACAGCAGGCCCGACAACCCCGCCTACGTGACGCTGGCGGCCCAGCTGGCCAGCACCCGTTCGGAGATCGAGTCGGTGAGGCGACAGCTCTCGACAGCTCAGGAAAGGCGCAACGACTACCAGCGCCGCATCGCGACCTCGCCCCGCGTGGAGGAGAGCTACCGGTCGCTGATGACCCGGCGCAACAACCTGCAGGCCAAGTATGAAGATTTGACGAAAAAGTACATGGAGGCCAAGGTGGCCTACGGACTCGAGAAAGGCCAGATGGGCGAGCGATTCACGCTGATCGATGCGGCAATACTTCCGGAGAAGCCGGTGAGACCCAACATCCTGGCGATCATACTCATCGGCTTCGTGCTGGGGATAGGGGCTGGTGTAGGGACGGCGGCCCTCAAGGAGTTTGGCGACCAGTCCTTCCGGAGCGCCGAGGCCCTGTCGGAAGCCGTTGCGCTGCCCGTCCTCGGGGTGATCCCCGAGATCCTCACGCTGCAGGACATGGCGCGAATAAAGAAAAGGACCGTTGTCGTAACGGCGAGCGTCGTTTGTGCGTGCCTCATCGGCATTGTCGTCTTTCATTTCTTCATCATGGATCTCGATATCTTCTGGGCGAAGCTCATGCGGAAAATGCCGATGTGAAGGGGCTGTGGTTAGTTTGCGGTAAATGGCGAAAGGGTGTGCAATGAATGTTGGCGGTAGTGTGAAAGACAGGCTCGA
>DATJPI010000227.1:0-11862 GCA_035506495.1 Syntrophales bacterium | reverse complement strand
CCCCGCTGCCCCGCAGCCGTGATGGGAGCGAAAGCCTCATAACCACTGTCATGGTCAAACCATGATGGGAAGGGAGGCCGGTAGATGGCCCTGAGCCGGAAGACCTATCCATCTCGATTTCCTCGCGGGAGGAAGACGTGTTCGAACAAGTCTTCATCATTTTTCTGTTCATCCCCCTTTTGGCGGTGGCCCTCGCCGGGAGAACTCCGGCCCCTGCCATTGTTACCTTTCCCCGCGTTCTCAAGACCTCCTTCCTTCTTCTTCTTGTTTTTCTGCTCGTGTCCGTCCTCGCCCTTTTGACGGGATCCTCGAAGATCGACGCATGGTCAACGCTCCGGGAACTTCTGTTTGGCTGGCGGAGCGGCTTTGCAGGCCTCGACGAGACGGAGAGGACTATCCTCTTCTCCATTCGGCTGCCTCGAATCCTCTTTGCGGGCATCATCGGCGCAGCCCTGTCCCTGTCCGGCGTCGTCTTCCAGGCGCTGCTGCGAAATCCCCTGGCGGAGCCTTATATCCTGGGCATCTCCGGGGGGGCCGCCGTCGGGGCCATCGCGGGCATCCTGCTGGGCGTCGCGGTCATCCCCATGGGCATATCCGCCCTGGCATTTCTGGGCGCGCTCTTCTCGATCATGATCGTCTTCGGCATTGCCCGATCGGGTAGGCAGATCGCATCCAATACCCTGCTTCTGGCCGGGGTTATCTCCAATGCATTCTATTCCGCCGTGATCATGTACCTCCTGTCGACGAGCAGCAGCGATCATCTGCACGGCATCCTGTTCTGGCTCATGGGTGATCTCAGTATGGCCGGATGGCGTGACATCCTGTTCACGGGGGGCCTGCTGGCAGCGGGTTTTGCCGTCATCTATGCCCATGCCCGGCCGCTCAACACGATCGTTCTCGGCGAAGAAACGGCCCTGCAGTTGGGCGTTCACGTGGAAAGGACAAAGGTCATTCTCTTCATCACAGCCTCCCTGGCAACGGCGGGGGCGGTGGCAGCCAGCGGGACAATCGGCTTTGTCGGTCTCATCATCCCCCATCTGATGCGGATGCTGCTGGGCTCAGACCACCGGCTCTTGATCCCCGCATCGGTGCTCTTCGGGGGAGTATTCATGGTCTTCGCTGACACGGTCGCCCGGATTGTCGTAGCCCCAGGGGAGCTGCCTGTGGGTGTCGTCACCGCCATGTGCGGCGCGCCTTACTTTATCTATCTCCTGCGGAGAAAGGCGGTCTGATCTATGTCCATCTTGAAGGCCGATCGTGTCGGCTTCCGATATACGGACATCGACTGGATCCTCCGGGACATCTCCCTCGAGGTCCAACAGGGGGATTTCATCGGGATCATCGGGCCCAACGGCTCGGGAAAGACGACGCTGCTCAAGATCATCGACGGCATCCTCGCCCCGCAGGAAGGGGCCGTTTACCTCGACGGAATAGCCGTCAGAAAGATGAAGCGAAACGCCCTGGCCAGGGTTGTCGCTGTGGTTCCTCAGGACACGGCAATGGTATTCCCCTTCTCGGCGCATGAGGTCGTCCTGATGGGACGGGCGCCTCACCTGAGGCAATGGAGCTTTGAGGGAGACGCGGATGCGCGGATTGTCCGGAAGGCGATGGAGATGACCGACACGGCGAGCCTCATGAATCGGAGCATGAACGCCCTGAGCGGCGGGGAAAGGCAGCGGGTACTGATCGCGCGGGCGCTGGCTCAGGAACCGAAGATCATCCTCCTTGACGAACCCACGGCCTTTCTGGACATCCGGCACCAGCTCGAATTCTTCGACCTGATCAAGACCCTGAACCGTGAGCAGCGTCTATCCGTGATGGCCGTGACGCATGACGTCAACCTGGCGTCTCTCTACTGTGACCGGATCGTCCTGCTTCAAGATGGCAGGATTCACAGCATGGGGTGTCCGGAGGACGTCATCACGAAAGAGAATATCAGGGAAGTGTACGGCATCGACGTTGCCGTCGGCTTAAACCCGGTCACGGGCCTGCCGCAGATCACCCCCCTGAGCGCGGAGTACCGATCCGCGAAATGCAGCCAGGAACTAGCGAGATGAATCTGAATCCATTGACCATTGCAAACAGGGGCGGTATGTTCAAGTCGGCTGTCGGCTTGTCCGTGCTTCTTCACACCGCGGTGATCCTGGCGGTGCTCGCAACGGCTGCAAGCACCGCGCCCAGGCTCCTCACAGGAGAGGGTGGCGGATTGATCCATGTAACCCTCCTGTCGGAATCCCAGGCGACCGAAGGAATAACGGCGCCGGCACCCGCCCGCCAGGAGGTAAGCAAACCCCTGCGCGCGATCACGATGAAGCCCGTACCGGCAACGCAGGCGGTGCATGATGACAGCGCCCTGAGGCAGGAGAAACGGGTCGAACTGGCTTCTCTGAGCGTGCCGGATTTCATCTCTGATGCCTCGAAGTCGGGCTGTTCCGGCGACACGGGTACTTCATCTCGGGGAACGGCCGCTGCAGACGGCCAGGGGAAAAGCGGTGGACAGGGAAAGCCGGGTTCACCCGGCGACGGCAAAGGGGAAGCGGTCTCGATTGCCGTCCCGAAATATCGTGAGAATGTCCAGCCGAACTATCCCGAGTTTGCACGCCTGAGAGGCTATCAGGGTCTGGTGCTCCTGTCGGCCGAGGTCCATGCCGACGGACACGTGGGAGAGGTACGGATCAGGAAATCCTGCGGACACAGCCTCCTTGACCGGTCCGCCCTGGATGCCGTCCGGTACTGGAAATTCGAACCGGGCAAGCGGATGGGAGTCCCGGTGAACATGTGGGTCGACGTTCCGGTCCGTTTCGTCCTGAATGATTGAGTTGGACCTGCCTTTCCCAGGACGGGCGCCAAGCCTGAAAACCTGCCTTCAGCGGGATCTCTCGATACCGTATTTTAACAGATTGGAGACGTGACGTTGTGAGTTTGATGAATGACACGCTGAAAAGGATCATCCCCCAGGATGCCGATGCCCGTGCGCGGGCCAGAACACGCCTGGAGCAGCTCACCATGCCGCACTGGGCCTTGGGACGCCTGATGAACCTCGCCGAAGACCTGGCCGGGATGACAGGATCGCTCAGGCCGCCTGTGAAACGAAAGGCAGTGGTTGTCATGGCGGGTGATCACGGGGTTGTCGCCGAAGGGGTGAGCAAGTTCCCAAGCGAAGTGACCCCCCAGATGGTCTTCAACTTTGTCCGTGGAGGGGCGGGAATCAACGCCCTTGCCGGGCAGGTCGGAGCCCGCGTTGTCGTCGTGGACATGGGGGTCGCTGCCGACCTTTCAGATCTTGCGGCATCGGGTAAGATTATCTCCCGGCGAGTCGGCCCGGGGACACGGAACATGGCCAGGGGCCCTGCCATGAGCCGAGACGAGGCGATTCAAGCCGTCGAGGCGGGGATCGCCGTGGCGCTGGAGCTGGGTCCCTCGACGGACCTCTTCGGCACAGGGGACATGGGGATCGGGAACACGACACCCTCGAGCGCCATCGCGGCAACGCTGAGCGGCGCCTCCGTCCGGGAGGTCACGGGCCGGGGAACGGGAATCGACGACGAGCAGCTGGAACACAAGATCGAGGTCATCCAGCGAGCCATAGACGTGAACCAGCCGAATCCGAGGGATGGCCTGGATGTGCTCTCGAAGATAGGTGGATTCGAAATCGGCGGAATCGCGGGCCTCATCCTCGGCTCCGCATCGCTTCGCAAACCTGTCCTGGTCGACGGTTTCATCTCCACAGCGGGCGCGTTGATCGCGCAACGGATCTGTCCTGCAGCGGGTGATTTCATGATCGCCGCCCACCGCAGCGTCGAGCGGGGCCATCGCGTGGCGATGGCCGCTCTGGGAAAGGAGCCCTTGCTGGATCTCGACTTGCGCCTTGGAGAAGGCACGGGCGCTGCGCTGGCCATGAACCTCGTCGAGGCCGCCGTTCGCATTCTCACGGAAGTGGCCACGTTCGAGGAGGCGGCCGTATCGAAGGCGGACAAATGAAATCCCTCTTTGCGGCGCTGCAGTTTCTGACCGTGATCCCCGTACCCGCCTCCTGGGGCGGTGGGACGCGGGAGCTCGAGCGCAGCGTCTGGTATTTTCCCCTCGTGGGGCTTTTCCTCGGTGTGCTGCTTGCCGTCCTCGACAGGAGTCTCGCATCCCTTCTGCCCCCGCTTCCGGCCAGCGCAATCATTGTGCTTGCATCCATCGTGCTCACGGGGGGCTTTCACGTCGACGGGCTTGCCGACACGGCCGACGGGTTCATGAGTTCACGGCCCAAAGAGCGCATCCTCGAAATCATGAAAGACAGCCGGACGGGACCCATGGGGGTAGCTGCCGTGGTGTCCGTCGTCGTTCTCAAGGTCTCTCTGCTGTCGGCGGTAACCGGACCCCTTCGCTTTCCTTCCATCGTTTTGATGGCTGTGGCAGGACGCTCGGCCATGGTCATGGCGATGTCGCTTCTCCCCTATGCCCGTCCGGAAGGACTGGCCGGCGTATTCATGCAGGGCCGCAGCGTCCTGCGGGCAGGCTGGGGCATCGCGTTTCTCTTCGGAGCCTGTTGGCTCATGGCCGGTCCGGCGGGGATGTTCGCGGGGCTTGCAGCGCTGGCAGCAACAATCCTTGCCGGCGCGTATAGCCACAACAAAATAGGAGGCGTAACCGGCGACACCCTGGGGGCCACCTGTGAAATTGTCGAGCTTGCGCCTCTTCTTTCCGCCGCCATCACGATTCAACGGAGCATCGCTCCCTGATGTTGCGGTTTGGCCGCGATAACGGTCCCGATCCCCTTAGAGATCTCTGTGCCCGCTGGAGAGGTACCGCGACATCACCCGCAGGGATTCTTCCAGATCCGCCTGGCCGAAAACTTCCAGTGTGACGACCCGTTGGGTCCTGCCATCGCAAAGGAAGGCCATCAGCTTTTCGAGGAAAGGCCTGTCCAGAGCGGAAAGGCCGCAATGATCCTTGCCGTCGCGGATCCCGTGGAGGTGGATGACCCTGATCCTGCCGTCGTAGCGATTCAGGAAATCGTCCAGGTCGTGCCCGTAAATGACCAGATGCCCTACGTCCAGACATACCGAAAGGCCCTTCTTCTCAACAAGACTCTCCAGAGGGCTGAAGGCAGGGCGCAGATTCTCGAGGCAGAGGCTTTCCGGCGGGATGCCCAGGTCCAGGAGACGATCGATCGAAGCGGAAAAACGATCCAGCCATTCGACGGGCGGGCCTTCGGGGCCGAAGTGCTGCCACTCGCAGAAGGGGTGAAGGATCCAGGCGGTAGGGTTCAGAATGCGGCTTTTTTCGATGACGTCAGTCAGCTCCGATAGCGCGCCCTTCCGAACTGCATCATCGGACGCTCCAATGTCGCGATCGTAGGGCAGGTGCACCGTGAACGACAGGGAAGAGCGCTCCGCAATCCGCCGGATTTCTCGCATCGCATCCAGGTCAGGAAGGGCGTCGTCGGAAGGATCCGTAAACAGCAATTCGATATCGTCGACCGTCGGGGCGAGGTGCTGCACATTGGGCAGGTAACCTTCGAACAGGATGAAGGATGTCGTCCCAAGACGAAAGGGGAATCGGCCCTTGGTGATGGGCAACAGTTCAGGCTTCATGCACTACCTGCGCGAAACAGCCACCCGTCATTTGACGGGTGGCTCCATGAGAACGGCGTCAAGGGTCTTTTATGGCAGTTGATCCTATGACAGAATCGTTATCTCGTCAACTCCCGGCGGCGGCGCCGGTCAGTGAAGAAGTAAGTGAGAGTCTAAGTATTCAAACGTGTGATGGATCCAAAAGAGGGAAGAGGGCCAGACACTTATTCACTTCTTCACTCAGGCACCGGTTTGCTGTATAGTACGCCGGAAATGAGCCTCGAGATTCAGATACTCATCGCCTTGTTCCTCGATTTGCTCTTCGGGAACCCGCCCGGCTTTCTCCACCCTGCGAGAATAGTGCGGCGCTTTGCCCTCGCGCTGGAGCCCTCGGTGCGCCGCATGCTCAAGTCTCCCCGCGAGGCCGGGTTGCTTGCCACTGCCATGGTGATCGGCCTTACAGGCTTCGCTGCGTGGGGGCTTCTACGGCTTGCGGCCTCCGTCCACCTCTGGGCACATACAGTATTGTCGATCTGGATCTTCTACACGGCCCTTTCCGCGCGGACCCTGGCCGATCAGAGCGCAGAGGTTTACCGGTCCCTGGAAGTGGGCAACCTCGTCCTGGCCCGTAAGAGGGTATCCGAAATGGTACGGCGAGACACAGTCGGCATGGATGTCGGGGATGTATCCCGCGCCGCCATCGAAAGTGTCGCACGCCATAGCGTGGATGGCGTCATGGGACCTTTCATCTTCGCTTTCCTCTTCGGTCCTCTGGGCGCTTTTCTCTACAAGGTCATTGACGCCCTCGATTCCGCCTTTGGCCACAAGAACGAGCAATACTATGACTTCGGCCGGTCTGCCGCCTGGATCGACCGGCTCGCCAACTGGCTGCCGGCCAGAATCGCGGTCTGGTTCATCGCGGCGGGGGCCATGCTGCTGGGGTTGAGACCTCTTGCGGCCCTCCGAGTGAGCCGCCGTGACGGATCGATGCAGGCAAATGCCAACGCCGGGCTTCCCGAGGCTGCCATGGCAGGGGCCCTTGGGGTTCAGTTGGGGGGACCCGTCTTTCGTGACGGGAAGTTCGACCCGCAGCCCTTCATGGGCGACCCCGTGTATCGTCTCGAAGCAGGACACATCCGGCAGGCAAATGCTCTGTTGTTCGCCATGACGATTCTCGCGGCCACGGTCTTCGCCCTGCTCCACAAGGGGATCGTCGCCCTGTGGTAAAAAGAGGCCCCGATTTTGCAGAAAACACGAGCACAAGCTGCCATGATTTCCCTCAAACAGGTGCTACCATCATGATCGATTGTCCCCGGATTGTCATCGGCGGGACCGAAAGCGGCGCAGGAAAGACGTCGCTCACCCTGGCTCTCGTTGCGGCGCTGCGCCGCCGTGGAACGCGGGTCCAGACCTTCAAGGTGGGGCCCGATTTCCTGGACCCCTCCTACCTTTCTCTCGCTTCGGGGAGACCCTGCTACAACCTCGACGGATGGATGATGGGGCGCGACTATGTCGAGAAGCTCGTTGCGCGCACAACGGCCGACGCGGAAATCGCCGTCATCGAAGGCGTCATGGGCCTTTTTGACGGGGCAGAGCCGGACAGCCTCGAGGGAAGCACCGCCGAGATCGCCGCCTGGCTGAAGGCGCCGGTGATACTGGTGGCCGACGTGTACGGGATGGCGGGGAGCCTCGCAGCCGTCGTCAAGGGATTTGCCACCTTTGATCGCACGGTGAAGGTGGCCGGTGTCATCGCCAATCATTGCGGTTCCGTGCGACATGGAATCATGCTTGCCGAGGCTCTTCAGGCATCTCACCTGCCGCCCATGGTGGCCGCTGTGCCCCGAGGTGCAATACCGGCACTGCCCGAACGACATCTGGGTCTCGTGACGGCCGATTCCCGCAACCTTCCACCGCAAACCCTCGATTCGCTGACCGATGCCTTCGAGCACTACTCGACCCTGGGCGAAATCGTCCACATGGCCCGCAGCGCACCCTTTCTCTATGTGCAGCCCCCGGAAAGGAAGGGCCTTGCGGAAAGGACGCGCCTGGGCGTGGCACGCGACGCGGCATTCCATTTCTACTACCAGGATCTGTTCGATGATTTGGAAGATGCGGGATGCATCCTGGTCCCGTTCTCGCCCGTGGCGGATCCGATTCTTCCCGAGGGGATCGATGCCCTGTACATCGGCGGCGGCTACCCCGAAGAGATGTGCGAGGAACTTTCGGCAAACAATGCCATGCTCGAGTCCGTCAGAGGGTTTGCAAAATCAGGGCGCCCCGTCTACGCCGAGTGCGGGGGACTCATGTATCTCTGCAGGGATCTCGAGACGGTAGAGGGAAAGCGGCACCCCATGGTGGGGCTTCTGCCAGCGGGCACGAAGATGCATCGCGGATTGCAGGCACTTTCCTACGTCCAGGTGAGTCTCAAGGAGGATTCCCTCTGGGGCCGCGCAGGAGAGATTGTCCGAGGCCACGAGTTCCACCACTCGACGCTTACGGCAAATCCGGCCGGCGCCGAGGACTGGCGGGCTGTCTACAGCATGAAGAAGCCCCGGCTCGATGCCCCCGTCGAGGAAGGATTTCAAAAAGGAAATGTCCTGGCGAGCTACGCCCATCTTCACCTGGCAAGTCATCCAGCAGCGCTCGAGAAATTGATTGAATCCTGTGCTGGAGCGCTGCAGTCCGGGCGAGGTCTCTAATGGGATGAGATATGGGAAAAAAGGTAAGGCTCGGATCACGAAATGCGGACGCGATGCTTCTATTTCATGGAAAACAGCAGAGAAACTGCCTGAAAATGAGACACTGTAATCATCAGTATTTTTAGGCTATTGTTCACAGTCCCCTCTACCCCTTTATCGCCTGTTAATTCCCTTCCCCATATGCAGGATACGGGGGCAGGTCAACATTTAAATACTTGACAAATATTTATTCTTAATCGAATCTGGGCACGAAAAACGACAGAGAAGAGTAGAACGCTGATGCGCATACTCGGTTCGCTTCGCAACGGAAGAAATTCTATCTTCTGCATTCTGGTTTTATCCTGTGTCTTTTTCTTCGCAGCAGACATCGTTGACCTGCGTGACGAACTGCTGGATTTCGATTCTCTCTATCATTCCTTTGACAACAACATCACTGCGGGTATTCAAAGCGACTTCTTTTTCGATAACCCGCATCTTTTAATATCCGGCTGCGTGATTGGGCAATTATCGGCTGTAATCTCCTGTTTCCGTCTTTTGCCCTATTCCGTGAGGGCACCGCCAACCTGGTCGTAATCGACCAGTTTTCTCGCACGTTTAAAATCAGCTATTCGTTTTTCTGTGCACCCGAAACCCATGTGAAAATTCGGTTGCCAGGGGTATATGTTTTCTCAAGTGTTCATTGGTCGCGAAGACCCATCGTGGCGTTTGGATCGGGTTCGCATGCAGCTCGGAAAAAGAAACTCTGTCCGCTCGAGTCGGCGGAAACGTTACCGTATGCTTAACTTCGAGACAAAGTTTTGCAGCGAGCCCGTCGCCGGAAGGAATGAAGGCCCTGGGCCACTGATCAACCTTGCCGTCTTTATCCTCACGGCCGTTGCCCTTTTGTCGTCGACTCTTCCCGTGTCGGCCCAGGCGCCCGTCGAGGAAATTTCGATCGAGCGGGCCCTGGAGATGTTCTATCAGAACAACTACGACCTCCTTATCAGCCGCTACGAGATCGAAAAGTCCTACGCCGATTATGTCGGCACAAAATTATTCCCCAACCCTACGTTAAGCGTTAACAAGACGGGCATGGACCTGAACAATCATCTGACGAACAACGAAAACACTCAGGACACAATCCGGCTCGATCAGCTCATCGAGCTCGGGGGGAAGAGGGGATTGCGCCAGAACGCCGCGGCTGAGACTCTCGAGGCGGCCCGTCTTACCCATCGGGACACGGCACGGACGCTCCTCATCGGATTCTATACGCTCTACTTCAACCTCTACCAGGACAGTCTGAGCCGCGACCTCGCCCTTCAAGAGATCGGGCGTTTCGGGAGAATCCTCGACATTGCGGGCAAACGCCATAACGCCGGGTTCCTCTCCCTCAACGATTACACCAAGCTGAAGCTCTCAGCGATCGACCTGGAAAACAGTCTGACGAGTGTCGAGAACCAGCTTCGCAACAACAGCGAATCCTTCGCCCTCCTGTTGGGGAACCCCGGACCTCTGCTGCCGGTAAAAATGGCCCCCCTGACGGCTTTCGATACGGTATCGGAAAACGAGATGCTGGAGATCGCCTACAAAAATCGTTATGACCTGCTTTCCCTGGAGCGGCAGATCGGCGCGGCAGGACACAATCTTGCCCTGGCAAAGGCTATGCGCATCCCCGACGTCACCCTCGGTGTCGAGTGGGAAAGGTTCTATCCGAATTACGATCCCGGGCTCGGCGTGGGCCTGAGCCTCCCCCTGCCGCTTTTCAACCGCAATCAGGGGGAGATTCTTCGCAAGACGGCAGAGCAGAAGCAGCTCGAAATTCAGATGGTAAAGGTGAAACGGCTCATCGTCGCGGAGATCCGCCAGGCCATCAACAATTACGCCACATCGGTCAGGATCTTCCAATCGTACCAGACGCGCAAGCCGGAAATGGACGAGCTGCTGATGCGGACGGAGAAATCCTTCGCCCTGGGAGGTATCACGGTTCTGGAGCTGCTCGACACCCAGAAGACCTATCGAGAGTTCAACGTCAAGTACAACCAGGCCCTTGCCCAGAGTAATCTCAGCAGGGAGTTGATCAAACTCTACACGGGGACGATAAAGTGAAAAAGATCATCCTATCCTTTGGGATCCTGCCTGCACTGCTCGTCGCAGTTAGCTGCTCTGAGAAAGGAGACGTCGGCAAGGACGTCAAGCTCATCCCCTACATCTACAAGGTGACCGTGAATAAGGTGCAGGGGTATATTGAGGCAACGGGATCGGTCCAGGCCGATCTCGAAGGCGGCGCCAAGATCCTGCCGCCGGTTTCCGGCGTGGTGGAAAAGATCTACGTCCATGTCGGTCATAGCGTCAAGGCCGGGACGCCCCTGCTTTCGATCCGGAGCGCTGATGTCAATGACGCCTACTCCAATTACCTCTCCAGCCTGGCCCAGCGCAAGCAGGCCGAGCGGCTGTACAATCTCAACAAGCAGCTTTTCGAGGTCGGGGCCGTGACCCGCAACGACCTAGTGTCCAGCGAGTCCGCCTACGAGCAGGCCAAGGCCCTCTCCGACGGCCTCAAAAGCAAGCTCCAGATTTATGGCGCGATGACGCCCGATGGGGTGCTGTCGGACAGCATGACCATCAAGGCGCCCATCGACGGATATGTGGCGGAGATCAACGCACACATCGGCGACCGCTTCGATACCAACACGACCATGATGACGATTGCAAATCCCAGCCGGCTGGTCGTCGTGGCCAATGTCTACGACACCGACATCCCCAAGATCAGCACGAACCAGGACGTGAGCTTTCAGACGGATGTGTTTCCCAACGTTCTGTTCAAGGGGATGATCTCCTATATCAGTGATGTGGAGGACACCGATTCCAAAACGGTCAAGACCTACATCCGGATCCAGAACAACCAAAACCTTTTCAAGCAGAACATGTTCCTGAAGGTCCGCATCATCGACAAGGAGCAGACCCTCGCCGTCATCCCCAAAACGGCGCTGATCTACAAGAACGGCATCTTCTATGTAAACGTGAAGAGCCGTGAACAGGTCGAGCTCAAGGAGGTCAAGCCGATCCGCGACACGTCCGACAAGCTCATGGCCGTCGACGGTCTGAGCGAAGGGGAAGAGATCGTCTATTCGGCAATCGAACTGGAAAAGCCATGAGAAAGTGGATTGACTTTGCCGCCAAGCACAGTATTCTCCTGCTCCTGCTGACGGGCTCCATCTTTGTGTTGACGTTCTTCTTCGTTAAGAACCTCAACGTTGAAGCCTTCCCCGACCCGGCACCCCCGATTGTGGAAATCGTCACCGTCTTCGAGGGCAAGTCCGCCGAGGAGGTGGAGCGGCAGGTCACCATTCCCATAGAGGTGGCACTCGCCGGAATGGCGAGCCTGGATGGACTTAACACCATCTCCCTCTACGGGCTCTCGGACATCAAGTGCAAGTTCGCTTATGGCATGGAATACTATCAGGCCAAGCAGGCGGTCATCAATCGCCTCGCCAATCTCGAGCTCCCGGAGGGCATTTTCCCCCGCATCATCCCGAACCCCATCGGCGAAGTCATGCGCTACAACGTCGTCGGCTCCAACAACGTCATGGAGCTGAGGACCATCCAGGACTGGACCATTT